>NZ_RZTT01000437.1 GCF_003996995.1 Mesorhizobium sp. M7A.T.Ca.US.000.02.2.1
CGCCTGCAGGGACATTGCTCATAAATCCACTTCTGGCGGCAAGCTTGGCCCCTGTCCCAATGGTCAGGTGATCCGCAAGCCCGACGCCGCCGCCCATGGTGACATTGTCACCTACGACCACTGAACCCGAAATACCCGAAAGCCCGGCTATTATGCAATTGCGGCCGATGCGGACGTTATGGGCGATCTGCACGAGATTGTCGATCTTGGTGCCCTGGCCGATGATCGTATCGGACATGGCGCCGCGATCGACGGTGGTGTTGGAGCCGATCTCGACGTCGTCCTGGATAACGACACGGCCGATCTGCGGCACGCGCTCAGGCCCCTTGGCCCCGCCGACGAACCCAAAACCATCCTGGCCTATCCTCGCGCCGCCATGAATGATGACGCGATTGCCGATCAAGGCATACTGGATGCTGGCGCCTGGACCGACATAGCCGTCGCGGCCGATCTGGCAGGATTGTCCAATCACTGCATTCGGGGCGATGACGGTGCCGCTGCCGATCGAAGCACCTGGCCCGACAACCGCGCCGGCCTCGATGACGGCACCGGCTTCGACATGCGCGGTCGCATCGACATGAGCGTGCGGCGAGACGCCGGTCTCACTGGTCATCGGCCCTGGCGTCGCCGCCCTCGGAAACAGCAGGCGCCCGACAAATGCGAAGGCCTGTTGCGGACGCGGATGAACCAGAACGGCAACGCCGGCTGGCGCCTTGCCGGCAAATTCCGCTGGACACAGGACCGCGGCCGCCCGCAGCGACGGCATCAGCGCGGAATTACGCTTGCCGTCGACAAAGACGAGCGCATTCTCGCCGCCCTCGCTGGCCGGCGCGAGCGCTTCGATCGAAATATCGGAGTGGCCGGAATCGACGAGCACCGAGCCGGTCAGATTCGCGACTTCGCCCGCCGTATACCGGCGTGATGGCGCGAAGAACACCGGATCGGTCATTCCAGAAGCTATATCCAGCTAGGTCGGAACATTTCTCCCGGACCCTGAAGACCCGGGAGCATCGTTGGCCGCCGATCAGAAGCGGGTCGATATGCCGAAGTTGAATTCCTGCACGTCGTCGCGCGCTTCCTTCTTGACCGGGATCGCATAGTCGATACGGATCGGACCGAACGGCGACGCCCACATCAGGCCGAGGCCGACCGAGGCACGCAGTTGCATGTCCGTCGACTCCTGAGCAACGCTCGTAACCTTGCTGCCATAGAGCGTTGCCGCGTCCGCGAAGACTGCGCCACGCAAGCCAAAGCTCTCCGGAATCACCGGCAGCGGGAACTGGGCCTCCGCTGACGCGTTGAAATAGGTCGTGCCGCCGAGATGGTCACCCGTGAGAGGATCCACAGGCCCGATACCGCCATAGGCGAAGCCACGGATCATGCGATCAGTGCTCTGGAACTGATCGAAAATCCGCAGACCATCGCTGCCGTATCCTTCAACATGGCCAGCGCCACCTGAAACGAGCCCGACCAGGTCGTACTGCTCCGACAGCGTCTGGTAGATGCTGCCGCGCCCCGTGACCTTCACGAACTTGGCATCACCACCGAGGCCTGCGACCTCCACCGTCGTGGTGGCGTAGATACCCTCGTGCGGGTTCTTCATATCGTCGATGGTGTTGTAGACCAACCCGAGGCTGACCGACGACTTGATCCAGGGGCTTTGTTCGATGCCATCAAGGATCGCGGTTGAGATATCGCAGGTGCCGCTGGGGTCTAAATCGGTGGGATTGCAGCCGTCGTCAACTTCATATTTTTCCTGCGAGATGTTGTACGCCAACTGCGTCGAGATGCTGTCGGTGATCGGCAGGCCGAAGCGGATCGTCGCGCCGGTGGTATCGCTGTCATAGTTGTTGTTGTATTCCCGCGTCGACTTGAAGATGTCGAAACCGGCGGCAATGCGCCGTCCGAGGAAATAAGGCTCGGTGAAGGACAGGCTGTAGTCGCGTGAATTCTTGCCGCCGCCCGCCGACAGCTTGATGAACTGGCCACGACCGAGGAAGTTGCGCTCGGTCACCGATCCTTCGACCGACGGACCGGCCGTGTCGCCACCGGTCGAATAACCAGCGCCCACGGAGAACTCGCCGGTCGATTTCTCGACCACATCGACCACCAGAACGACCTGGTCAGGCTGCGAGCCCGGCACGGTCGAGATGTCGACTTTCTCAAAGTAATTCAGGTTTTCCAGGCGCTTCTTCGCGCGCTGGATGAGCACCTGGTTGAAGGCGTCGCCTTCGCTGACATCGAACTCGCGGCGAATGACATAGTCACGCGTGCGATCGTTGCCGCGGATCTCGATGCGCTCGATATAGGCCTTGGTGCCCTGGTCGATCGTGTAGACGACCGAAATGGTGTGGTTCTCGAAATTCCGGTCGCCGCGCGGCGTGACCTGCGCGAAGGCATAGCCGGAACCGGCCACCTTCTCGGTCAGCGCGATGATGGAATCCTCGACGTTCTTGGCGTTGTAGACGTCACCCTTATGGGTCTCGATCACCGATTCCAGCGACTTGCCGTCGACTTCAGGGATCGAGCTCTCGACGCTGACATCACCGAACGTGTAGCGGTCGCCTTCCTGGACGGTGATGGTGACCGTGTACTTGTTCGTCGCGCTGTCGAGCTCGCCGACAGCGGACACGACCTGGAAGTCGGCATAGCCGTGATTGTAATAAAAGCGGCGCAGCAGCTCCTCGTCCGCGCGCAGCTTGTCATCGTCATAGACGTCGTCGCGCAGGACGAAGGAAAGCCAGGACGAGCGCTTGGTATTGATGATATCCGCCAGGCGGCGGCTGGAATAGGCACTGTTGCCGACGAAATTGACCGCCGCGATCTGCGTACGATCGCCTTCAACGATGTTGAAGACAACGTTTACGCGATTGTCGCCAAGCTGCATAACCTGCGTGGTCACGGTCACATCGTCACGACCAATGCGCCTGTATGCAGCCTTGACCGATTCCACGTCGGCATCGAGCGTCGCCTGTGAGAACGTTCCGCGCGGCTTCAGCTGCACCGCCGCCGCAAGTGCATTGTCCTTGAGCTTCTTGTTGTTCTGGAACAGCACCTGGTTGACCACCTGGTACTCGGCGACCTTGACCACCAGCGTCGAGCCGACCTGGTTGATCTGCACGTCCGAAAACAAGCCGGTGCCGAACAGTGCCTTGACCGCACCGTCAATATCGGAACTGGAGAAAGCCTTGCCCGGCTTGATGGTGATGTAATTGCGGATGGTCTCAGCGTCGATACGCTGGTTGCCGCTCACTTCCACTCTGCTGACGACAGCGGCTTCAGCCGCCGATGTGGCAACGAACTGCACTGCGAGCGCGCCTGGCACGACCATGGCCGCGGACAGGGTCACCGCGGACGCGGCGCTTAGAAACTTGGATGCTGCCTTCATCGGGCTTAATAACCTTTTCTCGTAGTCCCCACGGCGAGAAAACCGGACGTGCGGTAATTTCCCCTACCGTATTAACCGGATTTTCCCTACACGCAAGGCTTCTGGTTAATTTGTATTTACTTAACCCTGCGGCGTGGCTTTCGCGTCACTCATATCCCCTTGCATGGTAAACGGCGTCTCAACATCGTCCATGCAGAAGCCAAATTTCTTCATGATTTCAGCACCCAAACAGATCGTTCCAAAAAACGAACCCCATGAAGCACAGCACCAGAAGCAACCCGGCCCGATAGGCCATTTCCATCATCCGTTCCGACACTGGACGGCGAATGACAGCCTCCACCCCGTAGAACAAGAGGTGACCGCCGTCGAGGGGGGGAATCGGCAAAAGGTTCAGAATTCCGATGCCAACGGATAGCAGTGCAACCAGCTGCACGAGCCATTCGAATCCCAGTTTCGCAGCCCTGCCCGCCATGTCGGCGATCTTCACCGGACCGCCCAGCTGACATTTGTCTTCGCGCCCTACAACAAAGCGCTGCAGGAACTGGCCCGTGCGCTGGATGACGTGACCGGTTTCCTCGACCGCCGCCGCGACCGCTCCGACCGGCGTGTAGGTGATCAGCCTCGGCTGACCGAGTTCCTTGTTGTTGACGACACCGATCACGGCGACCTTGACCTTGTTGCCGAGCGCGTCTTCCTGTTCCATCATCCGCGGCGCCGCGGTCACAGTGACCTCCTGGCCGTCGCGCAACATGACGAAGGTGATTGCGTCGTCGGCACGGCCCGAGACCAGGCGCTGGACGTCGCCAAAGGTTTCGACCTTGTTGCCGTCGACGCTGACGAATCGGTCGCCGGGAAGGATGCCGGCCTTCGCCGCCGGGCTGTCGGCGGTCACCTCGGCCACCATGGGCTCGGCGACATAGCGGCCATAGGCGGTGAACAGCACGGAAAAGACGACGATCGTCAGCAGGAAATTGAACAATGGTCCGGCCACCACCGTTGCCGCGCGCTTCCAGATCGGCTGAGTGTGAAAGGCGACCTTGCGCTCGTCCTCGGTCAGCGTTTCAATTTCTTCCGACGTGGGCTGGCTCGATGTGGCGTTCATGTCGCCGACGAATTTTACATAGCCGCCAAGCGGTATCGCACACAGTTTCCAGCGCGTGCCGTGGCTGTCGTTGAAGCCGAAGAGTTCCGGGCCGAAGCCGATCGAGAAGGCCCTGACGCCGATGCCGCACCAGCGCCCGACAAGGTAATGGCCCATTTCGTGGACGAACACGACTACGGTCAGCACGAAGAGGAATGGCACCAGCGTGCCGAGGAGAAAGCCTTCTGTGCTGAAAAGCGCGTGAAGAATCTCGTTCAAGACAAACCCTCAAATTCTTCCACGGCGCAGAC
>NZ_RZTT01000438.1 GCF_003996995.1 Mesorhizobium sp. M7A.T.Ca.US.000.02.2.1
AACGGTGATCGTCACGGCGCAATGCGACCCGCTGTCGTCAGATGGCGAGACCTACCGCGACCGCATTGTGGCCGCCGGCGGCAAGGCCTGGTGGCACGAGGAACCGAGGCTGGTGCACAGCTTCCTGCGCGCCCGCACGAACGTGCCGGCCGCGGCGGAAGCGTTTGCGCGGGTTGTCGGCGCGGTTGCTGCGCTGGGCCGGGGTGAGTGGCCGACGGTGGAACGCTAATCTCCCCCCTTGAGGGGGAGATGTCGCCGAAGGCGACAGAGGGGGTCGTCGCGCGTAGAGCGCTAGCATCATCTTTTTTAAAGTAGGAGGTCGCGTCCCGTCGTGCCGACCCCCTCTGGCCTGCCGGCCATCTCCCCCTCAAGGAGGGAGATTGGCGCCGCGCCGTTGGCGCATCTCCTCGCAGCGCGGCTGCAAAGCATAAGCGCACTGCCGACTCCCCCTGCGGAACCCCGCACAATCACTGCGGAAAACCGAACACTCCCCAGCGTCACCCCGCTCTATCATTCCCCCCTCAGGCAATGGCGCCCCGGCGGTCGCGTCCGCCCCCGCGTCTGTCGATCGGCCGGGGCGATTTTTCTGTGCATGCCGTTGTCCCAAAACCGCTGGGCACTTTTGGGCGGCATGCATCAACAACAGGGGAACGACGATGAAATTCATGCTGACCGACCGCAAACTCCACCCGAAGGCCAAACCCGTTGCCGATGATTTCAAGACCGGCGGCATCAACCGCCGCGAATATCTCGCTTTGATGGCCGGCCTCGGCGTCAGTGCCGCCGGCGCTCTGGCGCTGGGCGGACTGGCCGCCACGCCCGCCCGCGCGGCCGAGCCAAAAAAAGGCGGCTTGCTGCGCGTCGCCATGAACGTCAAGGGCTTCAAGGACCCGCGCACCTTCGACGGCGTCGAAATGTCCAATGTCGCCCGCCACTGCAACGAATATCTGGTGCGCTGGAACACCGACTTCTCCTTCGAGCCCTGGCTGCTCGAAAGCTGGGAGGCGAGCGACGACGCCAGGACGCTGACCCTGCATGTGCGCAAGGGCATATCCTGGTCGAACGGCGATGCCTTCAACGCCGATGATGTCATTCACAACCTCACCCGCTGGTGCGATGCCTCGGTGCCGGGCAATTCGGTCGCCGCGCGCATGGGCGCGCTGGTCAACGCCGACACTAAGAAGGTCGTCGACGGCGGCATCGCCAGGGTCGACGACTTCACCGTCAAGCTCAATCTGCCCAAGTCAGACATCTCGCTGATCGCCGGCATGGCCGACTATCCGGCGCTGATCATGCACCGCTCCTATGAGGGCGATGGCGACCCCATGAAGGCGCTTGCCATCACCACCGGCCCCTGCGAGCTGGTCAGCTGGGATGCCGAGACGGGCGCCGAGGTGAAGCGCAAGGAAAAACCCTGGTGGAAGGGCGAATTCCATCTCGACGGCATCAAATGGGTCGACTACGGCTCCGACCCCAACGCCATGCTGTCGGCCTTCGAATCCGGCGAGATTGACACCGACCACGAGACCGCTTCCGACGCCGTCTCGCAGACCGAGCAGATGGGGCTGATGAATTCCGAGATCGCCACCGGCTCGACCATCGTCGCCCGCTTCAATGTCGCCAACGCGCCCTATGACGACGTCAAGGTGCGCCGCGCCGCTCAGCTCGCCGTCGACAATTCCGCCGTGCTGGCGCTCGGCCTCGGCGGCCGCGGCAAGCCCGCCGACAACCACCATGTCGGCCCCATGCACCCCGAATATGCCGATATCGGCCCGGCCAGGCGCGACGTCGAGCAGTCGAAGAAGCTGCTCGCCGAGGCCGGCAGGGCCGACCACGAATTCGAGCTCATCTCCGTCGACGTCGAATGGCAAAAGAGCACCGGCGACGCCATCGGCGCGCAGATGCGCGAGGCCGGCCTCAAGATCAAGCGCACCGTGCTGCCAGCCGCCACCTTCTGGAACGACTGGAGCAAATACCCCTTCTCCTGCACCGAATGGCTTGGCCGCCCGCTCGGCGTCCAGGTGCTGGCGCTGGCGTATAAATCCGGCGCCGCCTGGAACGAGAGCGCCTATGCCAATCCCGAATTCGACACCCTGCTCGACAAGGCGCTGGCGACGCCGGACGCCAAGGCGCGCAAGGAGACCATGGGCAAGATCGAGCAGAATTTGCGCGATTCAGGCATCATCATCCAACCCTACTGGCGCTCGGTCTACCGGACATATCGCAAGGGCGTCGAAGGCTGCGAACAGCACCAGGCGCTGGAGCAGCACTTTGAGAAGGTTTGGATTGAGTCTTGAAGCGTCGGCGCTCCTTCAAGTGCCGCGCTGGCCGGTGGATCGCTGCGATCATCTGCGGGTTGGAAGTGGCCGGCGCGAATGCCGGTGAGGCAGTTGCCTGAGCCCGCGCCGGCCACTGGCGACCTGATAAGGGTCCGCCGCCCGAGTTTTCTATCGCTCCGAGTCTGCGCGATCAACCAGGCCGGACTTTTGGTACGGAAGCGGACAAAGGCTCACCGCGCCGGCCTCAGCAGCGTCCAGATCCAGCCAACAAAGGTCAGCACCAGGAACGGATAACCGGCGGCGGGCAGCGGCGCCGAGGTTGGCAGCAAGGGCGCGCCCCAGAGGATCATGCAAGCCGAGACGACAAACAGCACCGCGGCCACGAGCGCGGTGAGCCGCATCCACAGGGCAAAAGTCTTCGGCGCGCTGACCATGACCAGTGCTGCCGCCCAAAGCGAGATGCCGCCGACATAGGAGGGCACGCTGGCCTCCAGTCCCGCCGCATTGCCGGCAAGCAGCAGGCTCTCGCCGGCCAGGAAAGTCAGGAATCCAGCCGCTACGCTGTCATTGCCCAGCCGCTGGTATTTCATGGTCAGCAGCGCGGTCGCCACCACGAGTGCCACGCCGTCGATCGTCCAGAGCGTTTCGCGCAGCGGGGCGCTGGCGACGAAGGTGCCGGCTAGGCCGAAGGCACCGCCGATGGCGAGGCCGATCGCGGCGATGGTGTCTGAAGTGGTGCGCATTTGATGTCTCCCCAAGCTGGCTCGAGGATACCGCAGGACGGTGTCTGATCCAATGCTCGCCGATGGCGAGGCGCTCTCACCTGTTTGACTTCCCGACGCGGCTCCAGTGTCAGCCCGAAATCGACAAGGCGTGAAGGCAGAGACTGTCGAGAGAGCGGTCCGCAGCGCGTCCGCAGTCGACAAAGTCAGCCTTGCCCGAGAACCGATATCGGCGGATCGCAGCAAGCACCTTTACGCTTGCCTTGAAGGCAGCCTACTTTGGCAAATAGTAGCCGCTCGTGGGCACAGAATGTCGGTACTGCCTTTCCTGAGAATTTACGCGCCGCTCAACGCGGTGCTGGCTGCCCCTGGGCTTCTGGTGGTGGCTGCGCTCACGACACCGAACCTGTCCGGACGAAGCAGACTGGCTCTGACCGCACTGCTCGCGGTCATTTGGGGCGCCTATCTTCTGCAGATGGCCGCGACGCTGCTCAAGCACCGGGCGGGAGACCTTCGGGACAGGACGCCGGCAATCGCCATCGATGTGCTCGCGGTTTTGGTTCCACTCGCCGCATTTCTGCTCGGCGGCACGCCCGACTGGAGCCTCTACTGTGGTGTCTGGCTGCTGAAACCGCTGCGCGACTCGACCTTCTTCCCGGTGCTGGGCAGGGTGCTGGCCAACGAAGCGCGCAACCTGATCGGCGTCACCACGCTCTTCGGCGTCGTTCTGTTTGGTGTCGCACTCGCCGCCTATGTCATCGAGCGCGACATCCAACCGGAAAAGTTCGGCAGCATCCCCGAGGCAATGTGGTGGGCGGTGGTCACGCTGTCCACCACCGGCTATGGCGACCACATTCCGCAAACCTTCGCCGGCCGCGTCCTTGCCGGGGCGGTCATGATGACTGGCATCGGCATCTTCGCGCTCTGGGCCGGCATTCTTGCCTCCGGCTTCTATCAGGAAATCCGTCGCGAGGATTTCGTCCGCAATTGGCAATTGGTCGCCGGCGTGCCCTTGTTTGAGAAGCTCGGCCCGGCCGTGCTGGTCGAGATCGTGCGCGCGCTAAGACCTCGCAACTTGCCGGCGGGCGCCGTGATCTGCCGCAGTGGCGAGACCGGGGATCGGATGTTCTTCGTCGTGGAGGGGCGCGTCAGCGTCGCGACGCCGAACCCGGTGGAGCTTGGCCCTGGCGCCTTCTTTGGCGAGATGGCGCTGATCAGCGGCGAACCGCGTTCGGCGACCGTCAACGCCGCGACAGCGGTCTCCCTCCTGTCGCTGCACGCGGCGGATTTCCAGATGCTGTGTAGCAGCAGCCCGGAGATCGCGGAAATCATCCGCAAGACCGCGCTCGAGCGCCGCGGCGCGGCACCGATGGCTTGATCCCAATCGTGCAGCTCCACCGCCGCGCTGGCAGGGTGCGCGCTGCCTCCGGCAGCTCCCACCCGGACTTGTGCTCGCATCGACCAACCGGGTCGATGCGTTCGGCCGAAGGCCGAACCGCTTAGTCCCCCATCTTAAGCGCCTGGATAAACGCCTCCTGCGGGATATCCACCTTGCCGAACTGCCGCATCCGCTTCTTGCCTTCTTTCTGCTTGTCCAGCAGCTTGCGCTTGCGCGACACGTCGCCGCCGTAGCATTTGGCGGTGACGTCCTTGCGCAGCGCCGAGATGGTTTCCCGCGCGATGACCTTGCCGCCGATCGCGGCCTGGATCGGGATCTTGAACAGATGGTTCGGGATCAGCTCCTTCAGCTTCTCGCACATC
>NZ_RZTT01000439.1 GCF_003996995.1 Mesorhizobium sp. M7A.T.Ca.US.000.02.2.1
GGGGGAGAGCGCTCGGCCTGCCGAGCCGCGACCCGCCTCATGGCAATCACCCGGCGGCGGCGGATTTCGGTGCGCATCGCCATCAGGTGCAGCGCGAAGAACAGCACGGTAAAGCCGAGCGCCATCACCAGCAGCGGCCATAGCAGGCTGGGGTCGATGGTGGAGCCGCCCATGCGGAACACCGAGGCCGGCTGATGCAGCGTGTTCCACCAGTCGACCGAGAATTTGATGATCGGGATGTTGATGAAGCCTACCAGCGTGATGATGGCCGCGGCCCAGGCGGCGCGGCTGGCATCGTCGAGCGCGCGGGTCAGCGCGATGATGCCGAGATACATCAGGAGCAGCACGAACACCGAGGTCAGCCGAGCATCCCAGACCCACCAGGTGCCCCACATCGGCTTGCCCCAGATCGAACCGGTGATCAGCGCCAGCGCGGTGAAGACGGCGCCGATGGGTGCGGCTGATTTCAGCGCGACATCGGCCAACGGATGCCGCCAGACGAGCGTGCCGAGCGCCGAGACCGCCATCAGCGTGTAGCACATCATGGCGAGCCAGGCGAAAGGCACGTGGATATACATGATGCGGACGGTGATGCCCTGCTGGAAATCCTCAGGCGCGGCGAAGCTCATATAGAGCCCCACGGCGAGGATCAGTGTGGCGATTGTGGCCAGCCATGGCACGACCTTGTCCGCCAGCCCGACGAAGCGCGTCGGGTTGGCGAGGTCCATCCAGCCGGTCAGGCGTGAAGTCGTATCGCTCATGGGGTTCTACATAAACCGCCGCGGCGTTCGGGGCAATCGAGCGGTGGTGTCGCAGACGCAATTGGGGCGGCCGTGCCTGTACTCTCACCCGGACCTACGGTCCGACCTCCCCACAAGGGGGAGGTAAAAGAAAGAGGCTCAGGCAGCCGCTTCCTGCTGTTGCTGCACGGTGCGGCTGAGGCGGCGAACCTCCTCGTCGTTGAGCAGGCCGCCGGCGCGCAGCAGGCTGGCGAAGCGGCCATTGCGCAGCGACAGCTCGGTGAAGCCGCCCATCTCGACCACCCTGCCCTTGTCCATGAACACGACCAGATCGGCGTCGCGAACGGTGGTCAGGCGGTGGGCGATGATGAAGGTCGTGCGGTCGCGGCGCAGCTCGTCGATCGCTTCCTTGACCCGGTCCTCGGTCTCGACGTCGAGCGCGCTGGTCGCCTCGTCGAGCACCAGGATCGGTGCGTCCTTCAGCACGGCGCGGGCAATGGCGATGCGCTGACGTTCGCCGCCCGAGAGCTGCCCGCCACGTTCGCCAACCACCGTGTCGTAACCATTGCTCTTGGACAGGATGAAGTCCTGTGCGGCAGCCGCATTGGCGGCGGCATGGATCTCGTCATTGCTTGCATCGGCGCGGCCAACACGGATGTTGTCCTCGATCGAGCGGTTGAGCAGCCCGGCATCCTGGAACACGGTGGCAATCGAATGGCGCACCGACTTGCGGGTCACGGTGCGGGTGTCGATACCGTCGATCAGGATACGGCCATGAGACGGCGAGAAGACACGCTGCAGCAGGTTGATGAGCGTGGTCTTGCCGGCGCCCGTCGGGCCCACGATGGCGACGGTCTGGCCCGCCTGCACCTCGAAGGACACGTCGTCGATGCCTTGGCCGGAATTGGCGAATTCGAAGCCGACATTCTCGAAGCGGACATGGCCGGTGACGTTGGCAAGATCGCGCAGGCCGTCCGGCTCAGCGGCATCAGCCGCAGAGTCCTCGAGATGGTAGAAATCCTCGAGCTTGGCACGGGCCTCGGAAATCTGGTTGGCGAAAGCCGACATCTGGTCGAGGCGTGCGATCAGCATCGTGGCAAAACCGGTGAAGGCAATGACGTCGCCGACACCCAACTGACCACGAGTGACGAGATAGGAGCCGATCGACAACACGATCAGCATCGAGATGGCCGATGACAGACGGTGTAAGGCATTGGCCAGCGCCCACCAGTCGAGGACAGGGTTCTGCGCGTCGAGCAGGTTCTTGACGTAGCGGCGCAGCGTATCGGCCTCCTGGCCGAGGCGATTGTAGCTCTGCAGCACCGCAACGTTGCTGACCGAGTCGGTCACATGCGCGAACACCTTGTGGTAGTGGCGCTCGACCGCGGCCTGGCCCGCCTTGGTGCGGCGCATGACCATCCGGCCGATGCCGACATAGAGCAGCCCGAGGCCAAGCAGCACCAGCGACATGCGCAGGTCCATGCTGATCGCGGTCGGGACCAGCAGCACGAGGGCGACAGCCGTGGACAAATGCTGGCGCATGAATTCGAGCCAAAGGCTGAACAGGGTTTCGACGGCGCGCAGCATCGTATGCAGCGCATTGGAGGTGCCGTGCTGATGGTGCCAGGCGAGCGGCATGGTGATCACGCGCTCGAAGGACTCGCAAAGCACTTCGCTGCGCCGAGCATGGGCAAAACGGTCAGCGCCGCGCGCCACCATGACGAAGGCAACGATGTTGAAGGCGCCGAGACCGGCCCACATGACCAGCGTGGTGAAGACAGAGCCACGCTCGGAGATGGCGCCGATGACGCGACCGAACATAATCGGCTCGAGAAGCGCTACGATAGCGAGAGCCACGTTGGCCGAACAGATCAACGCAACGCGTTTCCTGTCCGCGGCCAGATAACCGAGAGCTCGCCAGTAGATTTGCAGAAGGGTCACCCCAGTTACTCCGCCACGCTGTTTATTGTGCACTGCATCATTTTTATTCGTACCGGTTGATACGTCGCAAAACAATGGCCGTGTACCCCTTCAGTTCCCTTAGAGCGAACAAAAGATGGCGACGTTCCGAAATCTGCCGTGATCACCTAACGGTTTGAGAAGACAGGTAAAATGTCAGGCATGCGGCGAAATCATGGCAGTTGGCACGTGCTGCCACAATTTTAGTCAGCAACAATGTCGGACGGATGACTAAGCCGAAATCGCCTTCAATGAAGTATAGAACGAAACAAAGCTGCATGACGCCCCTCCAGGCGAAGGAAGGGCCAACTCTCACTGCTCGTGGCGCCCCCTATCGGACGCCCTAAGCCTTTGATTTCATGCACTCCTCGGTGGCATGTCCTTCAATCGGCAGGCGGCAACGCCAGGCGGGACGGTGCCTCTCATCCCGCCGTGGCGGCAAAAGTCGCGCCCCGGATCCCAGGCCCGAGCGCATAGTTTTTGAGCAACATGCATCAAGCCGGGATCCGGATGACCACCTCGGCAACTTCGCCGTCCTTCAGTTCGACTGCCGAACCCTTGGCCTTTGTCCCATTCACCTCCAGCGACACCGCCTTGGCCCTATTGTCGCGGATGACGCGAACCTTGAGTTCCGCCCCCAGCATTTTGAGATTTGCCGAGTAGCCGTCCCAGTGGCTCGGCAGCTTCGGCTTGAACTGGACACGCTTGCCGCGCCGCTCGATGCCCAGGATGCCTTCGACCGCAGCCCTGTAGAGCCAGCCGGCAGAGCCGGTGTACCAGGTCCAGCCGCCACGGCCGCCCTTGCCGCTTCCGGCATTGTCGTCCCCGGCATAGATATCGGCCGCCACGACATACGGCTCGACACGATAGTGCTCGGCCGTGGCCTCGTCGGTCGCATGGTTGACGGGGTTCAACATCGAGAAACAGCGATAGGCCTCGTCGACCTGTCCCATCTCGGCAAGCGCGATGACGAACCATGTGGCGGCGTGGGTGTACTGGCCGCCATTCTCGCGCACGCCAGGCGGATAGCTTTTGATGTAACCCGGGTCCTTCTCCGTCTTCGAGAAGGGCGGCGTGAACAGTTTGACGATCTTCAGCTTGTCGTCGACGAGCAGCTTCGTTGCTTGCTCCATCGCGGTCGTCGACCGTGCCGGATCGCCCTCTCCCGAAAGCACGCTCCAGGACTGGGCGATCGAGTCGATCTTGCACTCCTGCGAGTTGCGGGACCCCAAAGGGGTGCCGTCGTCGAAACTGCCGCGCCGGTACCATTCGCCGTCCCATGCGGTGCTCTCAAGCGCCCGCTTCAGAACATCGGCATGCTTTGCCCAGGCCTGTGCTCGCTTAGCGTCGCCCTCGGCCTTGGCGACGGGGGCGAAATCACCCAGCGTCTTCAGCAGGAACCAGCCGAGCCAGACGCTCTCGCCCTTGCCGTGCTCGCCAACGCGGTTCATGCCGTCGTTCCAGTCGCCGCCGAGGATCAGCGGCAGGCCCGCGGGGCTGCTGCGCTTGATGGCGAGGTCGAGCGCACGCGCGCAATGGTCGTAGAGCGACGCCGTCTTCTTCGAGATTTCCGGGGTGAAGAAGGCATCGTGTTCGCCATCGCCCAGCGGCTGTCCATCGATGAACGCCAATTGCTCCTTGAGGATGGTGGCATCGCCGGTGACCAGCAAATAGCGCGCCGTGGCGTGGGCAAGCCAGACCACGTCGTCAGAGATCAGCGTGCGTACGCCAGCACCCGTGCGCGGCAGCCACCAGTGCTGCACGTCGCCTTCGGGGAACTGCCGCCGTGCCGCATTGAGGATCTGGTCGCGCGCCAGTTGCGGGTCATGCGCCAGCAGCGCCAGCGTATCCTGCAACTGGTCGCGGAAGCCGAAGGCACCGCTGGCCTGATAGAAGGCGGAGCGGGCACGGATGCGGCAGGCCAGGCTCTGATAGGGCAGCCAGTGATTGACCATGGCGTCGAGCGCCTTGTCAGGCGTCTCGACCTGGATGGTGTCGAGGAAGCCGCGCCATTCGCGCTCATTGTCGGCCAGCCGCTGGTCGAAGTCCTTGACCT
>NZ_RZTT01000043.1 GCF_003996995.1 Mesorhizobium sp. M7A.T.Ca.US.000.02.2.1
TCCTCGCTCGATGCGCTGGAGAAGACCAGCCTGCCGCTGGAAGAGGTGCGCGACAGCGTGGCCGCCACGGCCAAGGTCGGCCTGATCATGCTCGACGCCTGCCGCAGCGATCCCTTTTCGGGAAGCAGCGGTGAAGGGCGCGGCGCGACATCGCTGGCAAAGGATGTCTCCGACAAGGTGAAGCCGGGTCTCGGCCGGATTGGCCGCGCCGAAAACATCCTGTTCGCCTTCTCCGCCGCACCGGGCGAGACGGCTGCCGACGGCACCGGCCAGAACTCGCCCTTCACGACAGCGTTGACCAAATATCTCGGCACCGACGGGCTCGAGATCCGCTCGGTGCTGACGCTGGTACAGCAGGAGGTCTACGATTTGTCGCGGGGCAAACAGCTGCCTTACGTCGAGAGCGGCCTGCCGAAGCTGTTTTTTGCCGCGGCCGCCAAGCAACAATTGCCGGAGCGCGAGCGCCTGTTGCTTGCCATGGCCGACGTGACGCCGGAAATGCGCGGTGAGGTCGAGCAGGTCGCCAGCGATGCCGACATGCCGCTGGCGCCTCTCTACGGCGTGCTGATCAGCTCCGACGCCAGCCACCTTTCCGCGGACAGCCTGAATGCCCGGTTGCGCGAGGCGGCTGACGCCTTCGTCAAGGTGCGCGGCGAAATGAGGACGCTGGCCTCCGATGATCCGCAGGTGACGGAATTGCGCCGGCAGGCCGAGGAGCAGCTTTCGCTCGGCGCCTTCGATGGGGCTCGCGCCATCCTCGCAAAGGCCGCCGACATCGACAATGTTTCGCGCAACGCCTTGAAGGCCAACTTCGTCAACCGCACGCTGTCCGAGGCGGCGACGCGTTTCCTGTCGGGCGGTGCGGCGCGTGCCGACCTCGACTATGCCACGGCCATCAAGGACTATGAATCGGTGCTGGTCCTCTACGGCGAGGCCGGGCAAACCGATCTGACCCTGGACCAGGCCGACCGCCAGATCCGAACGCTGGACGAGCTCGGCAAGCTCTACACCCTTGTCGGCAACACCGATGCGGCAGGCCGCGCCTTTGCAGCGCTGGTGTCCAATCTCGAGCTGCGTTCGGCCCGGGAAACCGACCCGAGCGTCAAGCGCGATTTTGCCGTCAGCCACATCAAGCTCGGCAACATCAAGCTGGCGCAAGGAGACCTGCCGGAAGCGCTGGAAAACTATCGGACCGCCAGAACCATGCTCAGGGATTTGACCGCTGCCGAACCCGATCGGCTGTCATGGTTCAGCGACTTCGCCATGGCCGATGACAAGATCGGCAATGTGCTTGTGACGCAAGGCGATCTGGCTGGGGCCTCGCAGATCTACCAGGAAGGCTTGTCGGTCAAGAAGCAGCTTGCCGACAACGAGCCGGAGCGCGCCGAACTGCAGCGCGACCTGACCATCAGCTATGACGAGATCGGTGCACTGGCGCGTACCGCCGGCCAGTTGGACAACGCCCAGATGGCCTACGAGGAGAGCCTGAATATCCGATTGGCATTGGCCGAAAAGAAGCCGCAGGATGCCGAACGGCAGCGCGATGTGTCGGTCAGCCATGATACGATCGGCGACCTCAAGCGCGAGCGCGGCGATGCGGCGGGCGCACTCGCGTCCTATAAAGCGGGCCATGCGATTGTCGAACAATTAGTGGGCCGCGACCCCGACAACAGTGAGTTGAAGCGCGACCTGTCTGTCGGCAACGCAAAGATGGGCAATGCGCTGAGCGATCAAGAGGACTGGCCGGCAGCCCTCGCCGCCTATAGGCAAGCCCTCTCGATAGCCCGCATGCTGGCGGCCAGTGACCCTGCCAACGCCGACTGGCAACGTGACCTTTCGGTCAGCCTGGAAAAGGTCGCCGGCATTCTGGCGATTCAGGGCGACCGCGCCGGAGCGCTCAAGGCCTATACAGATAGTTTCGCTATCGCCGACCGGCTGGCCAAGCTCGACCCTGCCAATGCCGACTGGCAACGCGACCTGTCGATCACCCTGTCCGAGATCGGCATGCTCAAGGCCAAGCAGCGCGACGTCAAAGGCGCGCGGCAGGCTTTCCAGGACAGTCTCGACATCCGCCAGAAGCTCGCCCGGTCCGACCCAAACAACGCCACCTGGCAGCGCGACCTGGTGGTTGCCATGATCGACTACGCTCAGGTCGCCAAGAACCCCAAGACGGTGCTTTCGCAGGCGCTGGACATGACGCTGGAGCTCGACCGCAGCGGGCGGCTGGCGCCGCGATACAAGTTCATGATCAAGTTTCTCAGGGACCGGCTGGCCAAAGTGAAATAGGGCCTGACGGGAGGCTGCCATGGACAGCCGGCTCATTCCCCGTGAAATGCCTGCAAACCTTGGAAAAACCGCCTTTTGCGCCTATATCTAGTGCATATCAGAGGCGCGATTCGGAGCGGGTTTTTCGCGCCGTGCAAGCGGCATCCAGACAACAGGTTTTCATGAGCGATCAGATCGACAACAACAACGGCGCTGAAGCCGAATACGGCGCCGATTCCATCAAGGTTTTGAAGGGGTTGGATGCTGTCCGCAAACGCCCCGGAATGTATATCGGCGATACCGACGACGGTTCGGGCCTGCATCACATGGTCTATGAAGTGGTCGACAACGCCATCGACGAGGCGCTGGCCGGTCACGCCGATCTCGTCACCGTGACGCTCAACCCCGATGGTTCGGTCACCGTGATCGACAATGGCCGCGGAATTCCGACCGATATCCACACCGGAGAAGGCATTTCGGCGGCCGAAGTGATCATGACGCAGCTGCATGCCGGCGGCAAGTTCGACCAGAATTCCTACAAGGTCTCGGGCGGCCTGCATGGCGTCGGCGTCTCGGTGGTCAACGCGCTGTCGGCGTGGCTGAAGCTGAAAATCCGCCGCAACGGCCAGATCTTCGAGATGAGTTTCACGCATGGCAATGCCGACGCGCCGCTGAAGGCGACCGGCAGCTATGAGCAGGACAAGCAGCCGGGCACCTATGAGGGCCGCAGCGGCAGCCAGATCACCTTCTTCCCGTCGGCCGAGACCTTCACCATGGTCGAATTCGACTTCGGCACGCTGGAACACCGGCTGCGTGAGCTTGCCTTCCTCAATTCCGGCGTGCGCATCATTTTGACCGATGCCCGTCACGCCGATGTCGTGCGCCATGAACTGCACTATGACGGAGGCCTCGAAGAATTCGTCAAATATCTCGATCGGGTCAAGAAACCGCTGATCGACAAGCCGATCGCCATCCGAGCGGAGCGCGACGGGATCACCGTCGAAGTGGCGATGTGGTGGAACGACAGCTACCACGAGAACGTGCTGGCCTTCACCAACAACATCCCGCAGCGCGATGGCGGCACGCATCTGGCCGGCTTTCGCGGCGCGCTGACGCGCCAGATCACCGGCTATGGCGAATCCTCCGGCCTGACCAAGAAGGAAAAGGTCTCGCTGATCGGCGACGATTGTCGCGAAGGCCTGACGGCGGTGCTTTCAGTCAAGGTTCCAGATCCGAAATTCTCCTCGCAGACCAAGGACAAGCTGGTCTCGTCGGAAGTCCGTCCTGTCGTCGAAGGCCTGGTCAACGAAGCGCTCGGCACCTGGCTTGAAGAACATCCGAGCGAAGGCAAGGTGGTCGTCGACAAGGTCATCCAGGCGGCGGCGGCGCGTGAAGCGGCGCGCAAGGCGCGCGATATCACCCGCAAGAGCTCGCTCGGCGTCACTTCCCTGCCCGGCAAACTGGCCGACTGCCAGGAACGCGACCCGGCGAAGTCCGAAATCTTCATCGTCGAGGGAGACTCCGCCGGCGGCTCGGCCAAGGGTGGGCGTTCGCGCCAGAACCAGGCGATCCTGCCGTTGCGCGGCAAGATCCTCAATGTCGAGCGGGCGCGCTTCGACCGTATGCTCGGCTCCGACATGATCGGGACGCTGATCACGGCGCTCGGCACCTCGATCGGCAAGGACGAGTTCAACGCCGACAAGCTGCGCTACCACAAGATCATCCTGATGACCGACGCCGATGTCGACGGCGCCCATATCAGAACCTTGCTGCTGACCTTCTTCTTCCGGCAGATGCCGGAGCTGATCGAGCGCGGCCATCTCTATATCGCCCAGCCGCCGCTCTACAAAGTGACGCGCGGCAAGAGCTCGCAATACATCAAGGACGAGAGCGCGTTCGAAGAGTTCCTGATCGGCTCGGGACTGGAGGAAGCATCGCTTACGCTCGGCTCGGGCGAGGTTCGCATCGGGCAGGACCTGCGCGGAGCCATCGACGACGCACTGGCGGTGCGCCAGCTGATCAACGGCCTGCACACGCGCTACAACAGAGGCGTCGTCGAACAGGCGGCGATCGCCGGCGGGCTCAACCCGGACGTGTTCACCGATCTCGGCCGCGCCAACGCCATGGCGGAGCGGATTGCAAAACGCCTCGACATCATTGCCGAGGACACCGAGCGCGGCTGGACCGGCCGCATGTCGACCTCGAATGAAGGTGTCGGCGGCTATGTGTTCGAGCGCACGGTGCGCAGCGTCAAGGAATACGCGCATCTCGACCTGGCGCTGATCAATTCGGCCGACGCACGCCAGCTCGACCGCTACGCACAGCGCCTCAGCGAAGTCTACGGGTCGCCGCCGGTGCTGCGCCGCAAGGATGTCTCCGAAACCATCTCGGGGCCGCTGGCGATGCTCAATGCGGTCTTTGCGACCGGCCGCAAGGGCCTGACAATGCAGCGCTACAAGGGTCTCGGCGAGATGAACGCCGAACAGCTGTGGGAAACCACGCTCGACCCGAACGTGCGCTCGCTGCTGCAGGTCAAGGTCAATGATGCGACCGACGCGGATTCGCTGTTTTCGCGGCTGATGGGCGACGAGGTCGAACCCAGGCGCGAGTTCATCCAGGACAACGCGCTGTCGGTCGCCAATCTGGATATCTGATCTGGACGTTAAATCTGAATTGGCGCGCTGCGGCGCGCCATTGTTCCACCGGCGGCAACAAAATCATTTTACAACGCGCCGGAACGGAAGTCCCTGCGGGACATTGTGACAACATCGGTCACAATTTCTTACAGGAGGCCTTCATGGGACGCGGCATTTTGCTCTGGTTGCTCGGTATTCCGATCCCGATCATCATTCTGATCATGCTGTTCGTACGGTAGGGGGCTTCCATGCAGTCCACCCTATCGGCTGTCGACGTTTCCACATCAACAGAATCCTCCTCCACCGCCGTCAGTTGGGGACCGATCATCGCCGGTGCCTTCGCGGCTTCCACGTTGACCTTCATCCTCATGCTGCTCGGTTCGGGGCTGGGATTGACCATGGTGTCGCCATGGTCGGGATCCGGCGCGTCGGTAACCACCTTCGCGGCATCCACCGCCGTCTGGCTTGTCATCGTGCAATGGCTGTCCTCTGGTGTCGGAGGCTATCTTGCCGGGCGGCTGCGCACCAAATGGGTCGGCATCCACACCGACGAAGTGTATTTCCGTGACACCGCCCACGGCTTTCTTGCCTGGGCGCTGGCCACTTTGCTCGTCGTCGGCGTGCTTGGCTCCGCCCTTTCCGCAGCGATCGGTTCAGGCGTGCAGGCGGTGTCCACCGTCGCCTCTGGCGCTGCCATGGGTGCATCGGCGGGGGCTTCGGCCAATGCCGGCGGCGCATCGGTCGACAATGCGACATCCTACCTTGTGGATTCACTGTTCCGTCCGGCCGATCCGGGCAGGCTGGCTGCCGCCAATACGGACAGCGATACCGCCGCGACCGGGCAGGCCTCGCGCATCCTGATCGCCGGTGCGGCGGCAGGCGAGGTTTCGGCAGACGACAAGACCTATCTGTCGCAACTCGTCGCCGCTCGCACCGGTCTTTCGGAAGCAGATGCCAAGGCGCGGGTGGATGCGATCATCGCCAGGGCTCAGGACGCCAAGGTCAAGGCGCAGGAGGCTGCCGACACTGCCAGGAAGGCCGGCGCGACGTTTGCCCTGCTTGGTGCGCTCTCGCTAGCCATCGGCGCTTTCATCGCCAGTGCTGCCGCGGCCCTTGGGGGCAAGCAGCGCGACGATGAGGAAGCGGTTTTTCTCACCAGCCGCTGAAGCGGCTCAGCATTGAAAAGCAAAAGCCCGGCCTTGCGCCGGGCTCTTGCTTTTGGGTCAGTCGCCGTGGCGAAATCAGTGATCCATGGCCTTGACAATCTCTTCGGTCATCTTCTTGGCATCGCCGAGCAGCATCATGGTGCCGTCCTTGTAGAACAGCGTGTTGTCGATGCCGGCATAGCCGGAGCCGAGCGAGCGCTTGACGAACAGGCAGGTGCGCGCCTTGTCGACGTCGAGGATCGGCATGCCGTAGATCGGCGACGACTTGTCGTCTCGCGCGGACGGGTTGGTGACGTCGTTGGCGCCGATGACATAGGCGACATCGGCTTGCGCGAATTCCGAGTTGATGTCCTCGAGTTCGAACACTTCGTCGTAGGGCACATTGGCTTCGGCGAGCAGCACGTTCATGTGGCCGGGCATGCGGCCGGCGACCGGATGGATGGCGTATTTGACGTCGACGCCATTGGCCTTAAGCTTGTCGGCCATTTCGCGCAGTGCGTGCTGCGCCTGGGCAACCGCCATGCCGTAGCCCGGCACGATGATGACTTTCTGGGCGTTCATCATGAGGTAGGCGGCATCGTCGGCGGAACCCTGCTTGACCGTGCGTTCGATGCCGTCATCGGCGGCCGCTGCCGTCTCGCCGCCGAAGCCCCCGAGAATGACCGAGATGAAGCTTCGGTTCATGCCCTTGCACATGATGTAGGACAGGATCGCGCCGGATGAGCCGACCAGCGCACCGGTGATGATCAGCGCCAGATTGCCGAGCGTGAAGCCGAGTGCAGCGGCCGCCCAACCCGAATAGGAATTCAGCATCGAGACGACGACCGGCATGTCGGCGCCGCCGATCGGGATGATGAGAAGGACGCCAAGGACGAGCGATGCCGCAACGATCAGCCAGAAGACCAGCTTTGACTCGGTGGTGACCAGCAGCACGATCAGCACGACGAGCGCGATGGCAAGTGCCGCGTTGATGAAGTGGCGTCCACCGATCATGATCGGCTTGCCGGACATGCGGCCATCGAGCTTGAGGAAGGCGATGACCGAGCCGGTGAAGGTGATGGCGCCGATGGCGACGCCAAGGCTCATCTCGATCAGCGCCTGGGCGTGGATGTCGCCATCCGTGCCGATGCCGAAGCTTTCCGGCGCATAGATGGCGGCGGCCGCCACCATGACGGCAGCGAGGCCGACCAGCGAGTGGAAGGCGGCGACCAGCTGCGGCATCGAAGTCATGGCGATGCGGCGCGCGGTGACGGCGCCGACGCTGCCGCCAATGGCCAGGCCGAGCACGATCAGGCCGAAGCGGCCGGCCGAGGGGGTTGCCAGCGCCAGCGTGGTGGCGATGGCGATGCCCATGCCGATCATGCCGTAGAGATTGCCCTGGCGGCTGGTGGTCGGATGCGACAGGCCGCGCAGCGCCATGATGAACAGGACGCCGGAGACGAGGTAGAGGAAGGACGCGAAGTTGGCGTTCATGGCGCTCTACTTGTCCTTCTTCTTGTACATGGCCAGCATGCGCTGGGTGACGAGGAAGCCGCCGAAGATGTTGACCGACACCAGCATCAGCGCGACGAAGCCGAAGCCGGCGGCGACGCCGGAAGCAGCAATGCCGACGGCAAGCAGCGCGCCGACGACGATGACCGAGGAGATGGCGTTGGTGACGGCCATCAGCGGCGTGTGCAGTGCGGGGGTCACCGACCAGACGACGTAATAGCCGACGAAGATCGCCAGCACGAAGATGGCGAAGCGGAAGACGAAGGGATCGATGGCACCGCCGGAGAGCGCATGCGCGGCATCACCCGCCGCGTCGGCACCACCAGGCGCGGTCGCCAGATTGTGCACTGCCAGCCGAACCGCGGCGGAGGCCTGGTCGAGCTGGTCGAGGGCTTTCTGCAGGGTCTGATCCATCACGCGATCCCTTTCGGCTTCGACGAGGGCGACTTGGATGCGGCCGCCTTCTTGGGCGCGGCTTTCTTGGGCGAAGCGTCGGCGACCATGGTCTTGGCCGGGATCGCCGCCGGCTCGACATGGGGCTGCTGGTCAGCCTTCACGAATGCCGGATGAACCACCTTGCCGCCGTCGGTCAGCATCGTTGCCTTGACCAGATCGTCGTCCCGGTTGATGGCAAGCGTCTTGGTCATCTTGTCGACCAGCGTTTCGAGGAAGGCGAAGAGGTTCCGGGCATAAAGCAGCGATGCCGACGCCGCGATGCGGCCGGGCACATTGAGATGGCCGACAATCTTGACGTTGTTGGCCGTGGTGACGACCTTGCCGGCTTCGGCGCCCTCGACATTGCCGCCACGCTCGACCGCCAGATCGACGAGAACCGAGCCTGGCTTCATCGAAGCGACCATCGCCACTGAGACCAGCTTCGGCGCCGGCCGGCCGGGGATCAGCGCGGTGGTGATGACGATATCCTGCTTGGCGATATGCTCTGATGTGAGGGCCGCCTGCTTGGCCTGGTATTCCTTCGACATTTCCTTGGCGTAGCCGCCGGCTGTTTCGGCGGCCTTGAACTCGTCGTCCTCTACGGCGAGGAACTTTGCGCCGAGCGAGGCGACCTGTTCCTTGGCGGCAGGGCGCACGTCTGTTGCGGTGACGACCGCACCAAGGCGACGCGCGGTGGCGATAGCCTGCAGGCCGGCAACGCCGACGCCCATGATGAAGACCTTCGCCGCCGGCACGGTGCCAGCCGCCGTCATCATCATCGGCAATGCCCGGTCGTATTCCGAAGCGCCGTCGATCACCGCCTGATAGCCGGCCAAATTGGCCTGCGAGGACAAGACGTCCATCGACTGCGCCCGGGTGATGCGTGGCATGAATTCCATCGAAAAGGCGGTGACGCCGGCCTTGGCAAGGGCTGCTACGGCGGCATCGTTGCCATAGGGATCCATGATGGCAATGACCGCTGTACCGGGTTTGTAGCTCTTCAGCTCGGCATCGCCGGGCCGACGCACCTTCAGCACGACATCGGCCTTGGCGACATCGGAAGCCTTGCCGATCGTGGCTCCTGCCTTGGAAAACTCCTCGTCGGGGATGCGCGACCGCGTGCCGGCGCCGGCCTCGACGACGACGTCGAAGCCCAACGCCGCCAGCCGTTTCACCGTATCGGGCGAGGCCGCGACGCGCGGCTCATTGGCATCGAGCTCACGAGGGATGAAAACCGTCTGTCCCACCGCATGATCCTTTCGGCCGGAAGCTATTTCCCGCAAGACGCCGGCCGGCCTCGCGGCGGCGCCGTGGACAAGGTGTCGGAAAATCTATCGGAGGATAAAGGCGCCGACGGCCATAATCAGCACGAACAGGATGGTCGCCGAGAAGAAGCCGCCCGCGAAGAAGCCGAAGGCCATCGCCAGAAGCAGGGCTCCGCAGAAAAGCGATCCGTATTTGGCCAGCGCGAGAAAGCCCGCATAGGTGCGGTCATGCTCGGCATAGTCCATCTTCGCGCCCAGTTCGACAGGACCGGTCGGCGAGTGATCAGCCATAGGAATACCCCTTCGAAGACATCTTTCAGGCACATAGCGAAAAGCCGGGCCGAGAGCAATGGCGCTATTGCCGCACAACAGCGGACGACTGCCTCAAGGAAAGGTTGAAGCCGGCTGCCAACGCGCGACGGAGTCCGATCGCTGGATTCTGAGGCTTGATGCGGAAAGATGCTTGGAAGGCAGACGCTTGCGTGGCCTAAGCCGGCGCCCTCAGCCGGCTAGATGCGGAAATAGCCCGAGCAACCCGACGACGATCAGATAGAGCGCGACGATGTAGTTCAACAGCCTTGGCATGACCAGGATCAGCACGCCGGCGATCAGCGAGATGAGCGGGGTGAGCGCAAGTGTGGAAATGGTCATGACGGGTTCCTTTGGCATATCCGTGGATTCGGCGACCAATGGCGAGGACGACAAGACGCCGAGCCATCAGAACGCGTATCCGGCCGGAAAGCTCCAGTGGTTCTGCGAAACGCCTAATCTCAGGCGGCTTCGCGAAAATATTTGGCAGTCGGCAGGATGGTCAGCGGCGCCAATTCTCCAGCACCAGGTGTCTCGAACAGCATACGCTGCTCCAGAGATGTGGATCGGAAAAATGGAAAGCGCGAGAACGACCGCTCGCGAATGGCAGCGACATTGGCGCGATAGAGCACGACCTTGTAGTTCAGGCCTGGATAGTCGCGCAGCTCGCCGATCTGCTCAGAACAGTAGATACGACGGTAGAAACCCGCATGTTCGGGCCGGATAGTCGAGAGACAGTAAGGTGCGTCGAAGTAGAAGCAGGCCATTCCGGCAAGGCGCAGCGTCAGGTACGGGATCTGCGGATAGACCTTCGACCAGTCTGGGTCGGCAGCAAAGCGGCTCGGATCGGCAAAGTGCGCCCCGGCAGCCAGCATCGGGCGCAGGATGTCGCCGTAGACAGTTGTAGACGGCGATTGTGGCGTGGCCCGGCAGGCATGATGAATGCGCACCGTGGAGACCAGGATGCCGTCAATATAGACGCCGAACTTGGAACAATTTTCAGCTTCATCGAGCTCGTCATGCACAATATGTTCCGGGTTTTCCGGCACCATATCATTCAAGCGATAGGATTTGTAGCGTAACCTATAGATGTCTTCGAGATCCTCTCCCTTGTCGCAGCGGCGATATTCCGTCCGCTCAAGCATCGCTGAAACATTGCGGGCGAAACTCGACATGCTGTCGGGCGAATTTTCTTCACCCCCGCCCGCCACATGGCCAAGCGCTTCCAACTGCACATCCATACTCAAACCCTCGTAAGTTTCCGCCGCAGTTCAACCTACGACGGGACCCTGAGATGTAAAAGATGAAAATGGAGCACACGTCGTTTACCGACCATTAACGTTAACGATCCGTAAATTTTTATGAAAAGGCGACACTCTTCCCGGCACCGGTCAGCGGCGTGCGGCTCTCTTGGCTGAATTGATGTCCTTGGCGAAGGGCCATACCGTGTTCGACATGGTCTCGATGCCGGAAGCGCTGAGCGCCGAACCGAACAGGAACCCCTGGACAAGGTCGGGCTTGACCTGCAGCGCCAGTATCTTGAGCTGCTCGAAGGTCTCTACACCCTCGACGGTGACCGAAAGCCCCAGCGGCCGCGATAGGTTGACGATACCCTTGAGCAGCTCGAGCGAACGGGGGTTCTGGGTGACGTCCATCAGGAACGAGCGGTCGATCTTGATCTTGTCGAGCGGCAGTTTGTGCAGGTAGCTCAGGCTCGAATAGCCGGTGCCGAAATCGTCGAGCGCGATGCGTACGCCGATCTGCTTCAGCTCCTCGATATACTGGCGCGTCAGCGACTTGTCGTCGAGCAGCGCCGTTTCGGTGACCTCGATCTCGAGCCGGGAGGCGGCGAGGCCGGAGCCGGCCAACGCATCGCGAACCTTCTGGATGACGTCGCGGTTGCGGAAATCCTTGGCCGAGAGATTGACCGAGACGCTGGTCTGGTCCGGCCATTTGGCGCATTCGGCGCAGGCTGCCTGCAGCACGAAGGTGCTGATCTCGGAAATGATGCCCATTTCCTCGGCCAAAGGAATGAAGATGCTGGGCGAGATCGGCCCGAGATCGGGATGATCCCACCGGCACAACGCCTCGCAGCTGGCGATACGCATGGTGCTCATCGCCACGATCGGCTGATAGACCACCCTCAAGCCCTTGCTTTCCACGGCTGTACGCAGGTCCGCCTTCATCAGCTGACGGTTGCGGAAGGCGGCATCCATCGAGGCTTCGAACAGCCGCCAGCTGTTCTTGCCGAGCTCCTTGGCCTTGTAGAGCGCCAGGTCCGCCTTGACGATCATGGCGTCGACATCGGTATCCTTGACCCGTGACAGCACCGCGCCGCCGCTGGCCTGAATGCGCAGCCCGTGACCGGCGACGTCGACTTCCCCTTGCAGGCCGGCGAAAATCTCGTCGAGCTGGCTGGTCAGATGGCTCTCATCCTCGACGCGGTCGAAGAAGATCATGAACTCGTCGCCACCGAAACGGCTGACCGTGATATCTTGCCTGGCAATGGCGGCAAGCCGCTCGGCAACGGCATAGATCAAGCCATCGCCGATCGGATGGCCAAGCGTGTCGTTGACGCTCTTGAAATCGTCGAGGTCGAGCACCGCAAGGCCGCAGAGACGATCGCGATCGCCGGATACCATGGCCTCGCCGACCAGTTCATGGAAATAGGCGCGGTTGGGCAGGCCGGTGAGGTTGTCGTAACGTGCCATGAAGCGGATCTTGTCTTCCGCCTCGACACGGGCGGTGACGTCCTCGAAGGTGATGACGCCCAGTTCCTGGCTGCCTTCGCGAGCCGAGAACTCGTAATGCTGGCCGTTGGCGAGGGAAACCAGCACCTTGCGGTCGCGGCCCTCGCGCAGGGCACGCGTCAGTTGGGCCTCGATGTAGCGGCAATCCTTGGGCGCCAGCATGCCGCCGGCGACACCGCGCATCAACAGACCATGGATCGACCGGCCGAGCAGCGCGTCGGGCGACTTGAGCGACATCAGATGCGCGGCCTCGGCATTGGCCACCGCGACGCGGCCGTCCGGGCCGAGCATGACAAGGCCGTGCGACATGGTGTTGAGCGCTCGGTTGAAGCGCTGGGCGATGCGATTGGCCTTTTTTTCCTCGGACAGGGCGGCGAAGAGCACCTCGCGGACCAGATCGGCGAAGCGCTTGATGGCAAAAAGAAATGGCGCCGAAAGCAGGCCGAGAATGAAGTGATAGGGATCGCCCCGCAGGATGAAGCCCAGCGAGATCGGCCAAGTCATGGTCATAATGAAGATCACGACCATCCTGGGCGAACCATAGTTGCGGCCAGCAATAGACGTGGCGGAGGCAAGCGTCACGCAGACGGCAGCTATTTCCGCGAATGGGTCATAGGCAAGATAGATGCCGACAAAGCAAAAGGCACCAAGCATGAAGCCATGCATCGAGCCGTACAGTATGTAGTCGTTCTCGCGGCGACGCGCCTCTTCCCAATTTTGAGGCGAAGGAGCGTGACGATATTTCCTGATGTTGCGAAGACGAAGGAAGGCGACGGCCAGCAGTCCGAGTGTGACGGCGAGATAGGCCGGATCCATGGTTTTCCAGTAAACCAGCACGACCAGCAGGGTTTGGGCAAAGAATCCTATCGAAAGCGTCAACCCGTCGCGAAACAAGGTTTCCACGAACGGAATGTAGACGTCGACCGGAATCTCGTTCTTCTTTATCAGATTCAACGCCTGAATCCCAACCCTGGGGAGCCAAGCAGTGCCACATCCGCCTTAAGAAAGATTTAGAGAGGCCCCGCCGCTCCTGCCGTCAAGCCGGGTGACGCAACGGAAAGCAAGGAAACTGTCGTTCAGGTAAACAAGGCGTATCGATCATTCCGCGGCCTGAAGTTTCGGCCGCGCCTTCGTACTCGACAGGCGTTCGAGCAGCCTTTGGCGTTCGCTCGAAGCCTTGTCGGCGCTGGCTCGACGGACGTGACCATAGCCGCGAATGAGGGCCGGCACCGAGGCCAGCGCAACGGCCGCATCGACCCTGGCCGGGGCCAGCGATCCGGCGATGAGCTCCAGATCCGCCTCATACTGCGCCAGCAGCCGCCGCTCCATGCGCCGTTCGGCGGTATAGCCGAACAGGTCGAAGGCGGTGCCGCGCAGGCCCTTCATCGCTGCCAGCACGCGAAAACCCTTCATCATCCACGGGCCGAAGCTCGATTTCCGGGGGCTTCCGTCATTGCCGCGACGGCCCATGATCGGCGGCGCGAGGTGGAATTCGAGCCTTTCGTAGCTCTGGAACTGCTTGCCCAGTTCGGCGGCGAAAGAGCCGTCGGTATAGAGCCGCGCCACCTCGTATTCGTCCTTGATCGCCATCAGCTTGAACAGGTTCCTGGCGGCGGCCTGCGATACCGTGGTCGACCCAGGTATGGCCTTCGCTTCGGCGGCGCGCAAAACGGCAAGTTTTTCGGCATAACGCCTGCCATAGGCGGCGTTCTGATAGGCTGTCAGGAAGGCGACGCGGCGGGCGATGATATCGTCCAGTGTCTCGGCGACATCCGTGCCCGGGCCGGCCTTTCCAGCCACGGCTGGACCCGGCTGGGCAACGAGGCCGCGCACGAATTCCGGCTGATGGGCAGCGCGACGTCCCCAGCGGAACGCGGCAACGTTCATCGCCACGGCTTCGCCATTGAGCTCGATCGCCTTCTCGACCGCCTCGGCGGACAGCGGCAGGCCGCCATGCTGGAAGGCAAAGCCGAGCATGAACATGTTGGCGCCGAGCGAATTGCCGAAAAGTGCCGTGGCGGTGCGGGTGGCGTCGAAGAAATGCGCCTTGTCGTCGCCCGCGGCCGCGCGGATCGCCTTCTTCAGGCGGCCTATCGGCAACGAGAAATCCGCCGAGCGGGCAAATTCGCCAGGCATGATCTCGGCGGTGTTGGCGACGAAGATGGTGTGGCCCTCGCGCACCGCGGTCAGCACCTTCTTGGCGCCCGAAACGACGAGATCGCAGCCAAGCACGAGATCGGCCTTGCCGGCCGAGACGCGGATGGCATGGATGTCGTCCGGGGTGCGGGCGATGCGGACATGCGTGAACACCGAGCCACCCTTCTGGGCGAGGCCGGCCATGTCGATCATGCCGCAGCCCTTGTCCTCGAGATGCGCCGCCATGCCAAGCACCGCACCTACGGTGACGACGCCCGTGCCGCCGACGCCGTCGATGATCGCCGCCCAGCCCTGCTCGCCAAGCGGGAATTGCGCCGGCACAGGCACGCCTTCCAGCGGATCGGCCTTGCCGGCCAGGCCCTCGGCCTTGCGGATCTTAGCGCCGTGCACAGTGACGAAGGATGGGCAGAAGCCGTTGACGCAGGAGAAATCCTTGTTGCAGCTCGACTGATCGATCTTGCGCTTGCGGCCAAATTCGGTCTCGACCGGCTGGATCGAGACGCAGTTCGACTGCACGCCGCAATCGCCGCAGCCCTCGCAGACCAGCTCGTTGATGAAGACCCGCTTGTCGGGATCGGGGAAGGTGCCGCGCTTGCGGCGGCGGCGTTTTTCGGCGGCGCAGGTCTGGTCGTAGAGCAGCACGGAGACGCCTTTGACATCGCGCAGCTCGCGCTGGACGAGATCGAGGTCGTCGCGGTGATGGATGGTGGCGCCGGCCGGGAATTCGGCCTTGCCGGCATATTTGCCGGGCTCATCTGTGACGATGGCGATGCGGTCGACGCCTTCGGCGCGCACCTGCCTGGCGATCATGTCGACGGTCAGGCCGCCTTCGTGCGGCTGGCCGCCGGTCATGGCGACGGCGTCATTGTAGAGTATCTTGTAGGTGATGTTGGCATCGCTCGACAGCGCGAAGCGGATCGCCAGCGTACCGGAATGGTTGTAGGTGCCGTCGCCAAGATTCTGGAAGATGTGCTCGCGCTTGGAGAACGGCGCCTGGCCGACCCATTGCGCGCCCTCGCCGCCCATGGCCGTGAAACCGACGGTGTTGCGGTCCATCCACAGCGCCATGAAGTGGCAGCCGATGCCGGCCGCGGCGATAGAGCCGTCCGGCACCTTGGTGGATGAATTGTGCGGGCAACCGGAACAGAAGAACGGCGTGCGCGAGCCGATGTCGGTGGCCTCGGTGAGCATTGCCTGGAACTGGCGCAGCTTCGCCACCCGCGCCGAAATCTCTTCGGACGGTCCGATGGTCCTGACGATCCTCTCGCCAAGCGCAATGGCGATCTCGTTGGGATCGAGCGCGCCCTTGGCCGGAAACAGCCAGTCGCCGCGCTCGTCTTTCTTGCCGATAATGACCGGTTGGGTGGCAGTGCCATAAAGGCTTTCGCGCAGCTGCACTTCGATCAGCGAGCGCTTCTCCTCGACGACGACAATGGTGTCGAGGCCGCGGGCGAAATCGGCGATGTGATGCAGGTCGAGCGGCCAAGGGCAGCCGACCTTGAACAGCCGCACGCCGATGCGGTTGGCGGCCGCCTCGTCGATGCCGATGTCCTCCAGCGCCTGACGGACATCGAGATAGCTCTTGCCCAGCGTGATGATGCCGATCTTCGGGTTGCGGCCGCCCGAATAGACGATGCGGTTCAGCCCGTTGGCAAGGATGAAGGCGGAAGCCGCGGCGCGCTTGTGCTCATGCAGCCGCTCCTCCTGTCCGAGCATATCGATCTCGTGGCGAATGTTCAGACCGCCTGATGGCATGTCGAAATCCGGCACGACGATGTTCAGCCGCTCGAGCGCGGCATCGACCGAGGCGGTCGATTCGATGTTATCCTTGACGCATTTGATCGCCGCCCAGGTACCGGCAAAGCGCGACATGGCAAAGCCGTAGAGCCCGTAATCGATGATCTCCTGGACACCGGCGGGATTGAGGATCGGCACCATCGTGTCGACGAACAGGAATTCGGTGGCGTGCGCATTGGTCGAGGATTCGGCCATATGGTCATCGCCCATCAGCGCAAGCACGCCGCCATGCTTCGACGATCCGGCGAGGTTGGCGTGGCGGAACACGTCGCCTGAGCGATCGACACCCGGTCCCTTGCCGTACCAGACCGAAAAGACGCCGTCATGAGTGCCCTCGCCCAGCAGTTCCGTCTGCTGCGTTCCCCAGCAAGCGGTGGCGGCAAGCTCCTCGTTGAGACCCGGCTGGAAGACGATGTCAGCCTGGGCGAGCTGTTTCTTCGCCTTCCAAAGCTGCATGTCGAGGCCGCCGAGCGGCGAACCGCGATAGCCGGAGACGAAGCCGGCCGTGTTCAGGCCGGCGCGGCGATCGCACTCGCGCTGCATCAGCAGCATGCGGATGACCGCCTGCGCGCCGGACAGGAAGATGCGCTCCTTTGCGAGATCGAACTTGTCGTCGAGCGCGACGTCGTGCAGCGTCATCAGGCATTTCCTCTGCGGAGGCCACGCGGGGCAGGCAGCCAACGTCGGGGTCGGATGACGCATCCTTTCTCCCCTTGCAAGGCAGGTCAAACAAAATCGCAGATGCCAGGCAACGCGCAACGGACAGTCCGCGGCCATCCTGAATCGGGTATGAAACCGATCCACGGACATTGCCCGGCGCACGAAAATTTCAGCTGCGGCCCGGATGGCCGCGACGCGTCAGCCGCCCTTCGAGCAATCCGGCTTCGGTTCGCCCGGCAGCTTGCCGTCGGGATGGCCGACGAGATCGGGATTGGCGGTGTAGAGCTGGTCGATGACCAGCGGCCGGTCGGGCAGGATCGACTGGTCTTCCGTCGACATCAGCGTGGTGTCGATCTTCTGCAGGACCGCGCCGTCGGCGCCTTTGATGCTGATGGCAATCGCATAGGGCTTGTTCTTGACGACGCAGGTCAGTGCCGGGCTCTCCAGCGTCACCTTGTCGAGCTTCGGCCAGACCTTCTGCTCGACCACCAGAGGCGCGCCGCCGGCGGGATCCTGGAAGCTGGCGACCGCGACCTGGCCCTCTCCCATCGGCTTCAGCGGCCGCAGGGTCACGACATAAGTCGCCCTTGCGAGGCGGTAGTTGAAGACGAATATCTTGCCGGAAATCTCGAACAGCTTGCCTTCGTCATTGCCGCTATCGCGGCAGGCGCCCAGCGCAACGGCCGCGATGAGTGCCACGCCGACAAGGATCGAACGGGAAAGGCCGCTACGCATTCCTGACCTCATTTTCCGCCATGCGACGGCGACGATAGTGACGGCTTGCCTTCTGCCTGTTGCCACACACCGCCATGTCGCACCAAAGGCGGCTGGAATTGCGGCTTCTGTCGACGAACAGCCAGGTGCAATTGGGACAGATCCTCAGCCTCGCGACGGTGTCGTCACGCAGAAGCGACAACGCCGAAACCGCCAGTGCCGCCTCGAAGGCGATCGGCGTCAGGGGATCACCGAACGGCCTCCCCGGCGCACCGATCTCGGTCCGGCTGCCGGCAAGGCCATCGGCGCAGGCTCTCAGGAATCCGGGCAGATCAGTGGTGGCAACCGCGCCCTTCGACGCCGCTCCACGAAACAGCCGGTCGGTCGCCTCGCGGATCGACAGCACGACGGGTGCGATCGCCACCGCCGAGGATACCGCCAATGGCCTATCGCCAAGTTCGGCAGCGCGAAAGCGGCTCGCCGCATCGGCGAAGCGGGCAATCTCGGCCGGATCGTCGAAGCGATCGAAGGTTCGCCCCGGATCGCCGCGCAGCACGACGGTGTTCGCTGTGTCGAGCGCAAGCAGGCCGCCGGTGAAGCGGTGCGGGGTCCAGGATACCGTCATGGCGAAAATCTAACCTATAAATCGTATTTGACAAGTTAGATTCAGCGATGCACCCTCACTCTGGGCTGTGATGATCTTCGCAGCCTTTTGAGCCTGTCGCTGGCCAGGACCGCTTCGCACTTTTGGGCGGCATGCTTCGAGGTTTTGCATGCTCTATTTCTTCCAGCAGGTGCTGAACGGGCTGCATTCGGGCGCGCTTTATGCGCTGCTCGCCTTTGGCTATGTGCTGACCAACGGCATCCTGCACCGCACCAATCTCGCCTATGGCGCATTGTTCGCCTTTTGCGGCCAGACGATGATCCTGACCGCGGCCTTCGGCTATCAGATGCTGTGGCTGACGCTGCTGGCGGCGGTGGCGCTCGGCGTCGTCGCTGCGTTCCTCTATGCCGCGCTGATCAGCCACGTGCTGTCGCGCAGTGTCTTCGAACCTTTGGCCGACCGCACGCCCAATGCAATTGTGGTGACGACGCTCGGCATCCTGCTGCTGCTGTCCGAAGCGAGCCGCATCGCCGCCGACACGCATGATCTGTGGCTCCCGCCGATGCTGGCGCAGCCTATCGTTTTCGCGCAGGGCGCCACCTTCACGGCAACGCTGACGCTCATCCAGCTCATCGACTGCGCCGTGGTAGTGGCGGCAATCGCGCTGGCCAGCTGGGCATTTGCCCGGTCGAGCTTCGGACGGCGCTGGCGCGCCGTCTCCGACGACCCCAAGGCAGCCGCGATGTGCGGCGTCGACGTACGCGCGGTGTTCCGGCACGCGGTGCTGTTCGGCGGCTTCTGCGCCGCGCTGGCCGGTGTGATGGCCGGGCTCTATTACGGCAATGTCAGCTTCGGCTCGGGCCTCGTCTACGGCCTGAAAATCCTGTTCGTGACGGCGGTCGGCGGCTATCTCTCGCCATTGCGCGCGGCACTCGGCGCGGCCGCCTTCGGCATGGCCGAATCGCTGTGGGCCGGCTATTTCCCGGTCGAATGGCGCGACGCGTGGATGTATCTGTTCCTGGTCACGACGCTGATCCTGATCGGCGCCGGCCGCGACACCGGCAAAATCGCCTGAAACGTCAGACTTTGGTTGCATGACGCCAGGGCAGATCGCCGGTATTGGGCACTGTCTGCCATGCGATGATATTTGCTCCCTCTATCCTTGTTGACCCGTCAGTCCACGCGCGGCATACCGTTGGACCACGCGGCGTGACGGACAAAAGGGGGAAGCCGGCACGCCTCCGGTACAAGGGAGGAATGCATGGCAGGGCTTCTTGCTCTATCCAGGACAATTGATCGCGCCAACGAATTCATCGGCAAGTGGATATCGTGGCTGATCCTGCTGGCGATCCTGGTGAGCGCCGCCAACGCCATTATCCGCAAGGTGTTCGACATATCCTCGAACGCCTGGCTCGAACTGCAATGGTATCTGTTCGGCGCCGCCTTCATGCTGGCCGCCGCCTATACGCTGAAGCAGAACGAACATATCCGCATCGACGTCGTCTACGGCCTGTTTTCACGCCGCGTGCAGCACTGGATCGACCTGCTCGGGCATCTCTTTTTCCTGATGCCGTTCGTGACGTTGATGGTGATCTATTTCGTGCCCTATGTGTCGCTGTCGTTTCGCAGCGGCGAGATGTCCAACAATTCCGGTGGTCTGATCATCTGGCCGGCCAAGGCCATCCTGCTCGTCGGTTTTTTCCTGCTCGCGCTGCAGGGCATCTCCGAGATCATCAAGAAGATCGCCATCATGCGCGGCGACATGGACGATCCCAATCCGTTCATTTCCGTGCATGAACAGGCCGAACTCGAAGCCAAGGCGCTGGCCGACGAGGTGCGCTCGTGATGGAGTTCATCGCGCAGAACATGGCGCCGATCATGTTCGCCTCGCTGATCATCTTCCTGCTGATCGGCTACCCCGTCGCTTTTTCCCTGGCCGCCAACGGCTTGATGTTCTTCTTCATCGGCGTGCTGCTGTCGCCTTATTCCGGAGGATCGATCAACCTCGCCTGGCCGCTCCTGCACGCATTGCCGGATAATTTCTACGGCAGCCGGGTGATGTCGAACGACACGCTGCTGGCCATTCCGTTCTTCACCTTCATGGGCATCGTGCTCGAGCGATCGGGTATGGCCGAAGACCTGCTCGACACGATCGGCCAGCTGTTCGGGCCAATCCGCGGTGGCCTTGCCTATGCGGTGATCTTCGTCGGCGCGCTCTTGGCGGCGACCACCGGCGTGGTGGCGGCTTCCGTCATCGCCATGGGCCTGATCTCGCTGCCGATCATGCTGCGCTATGGCTATGACCGCCGGCTCGCATCCGGTGTCATTGCCGCCTCCGGCACGCTTGCCCAGATCATCCCGCCGTCGCTGGTGCTGATCGTGCTTGCCGACCAGCTCGGCCGTTCGGTCGGCGACATGTATGCCGGCGCGCTGATCCCCGGCCTCGTGCTCACCGTCCTCTATATGTCCTACATCCTGATCATGTCGATCATCCGGCCGAACTCGATGCCGGCGCTGCCGCTCGAGGCCCGTACACTCGGCCATGGCGTGATGTCGCTGCTGGTGGCTTTGCTGGTCACATTAGCGGTCTCCTACGCGGCGTATCGTTATCTGGCGCCGGCGCATGGCGACAATGCCGACATTCTCGGCGCGACTGCCGGAGTCCTGTTCATCTACATCGTCGCCATTGCCGACAAACGCCTGAATTTCAACATGATGTCCAGGCTCGCGCAGCAGGTGATCATCGTGCTGATCCCGCCGCTAGCGCTGATCTTCCTGGTGCTGGGCACCATCTTCCTGGGCATCGCCACGCCGACCGAAGGCGGCGCCATGGGTTCCGTCGGCGCCTTGATCATGGCGGCGGCAAAGGGGCGCTTGTCGCTTGACGTCGTCAAGCAGGCACTGGCCTCGACGACAAGGCTATCGTCCTTCGTGCTTTTCATCCTGATCGGCGCACGGGTGTTCTCACTGACCTTCTACGGCGTCAACGGCCACATCTGGGTCGAGCACCTTTTGACGTCGCTGCCGGGCGGCGAGGTCGGCTTCCTGATCGGCGTCAACATGCTCGTCTTCTTCCTCGCTTTCTTCCTCGACTTCTTCGAATTGGCGTTCATCATCGTACCGCTGCTGGCGCCCGCCGCCGACAAGCTCGGCATCGACCTGATCTGGTTCGGCGTGCTCCTGGGCGTCAACATGCAGACCAGCTTCATGCACCCGCCCTTCGGCTTCGCGCTGTTCTACCTGCGTTCGGTGGCTGCGCGCGTGCCCTATCTCGATCGTCTCACCGGCAAACAAATCGCGCCGGTGACCACCGGACAGATCTATTGGGGCGCGGTGCCCTTTGTCTGCATCCAGGTGATCATGATCGGGTTGACCATCGCCTTCCCGCAAATGGTGATGCACTACAAGGGAACGACCGTCGATCCGGGCACGATCGACTACCAGGTGCCGGAGATGCCCGGCCTGTCGCCGCTCGGCACGCCGCCGGCGGATGGCGCAGCGCCTGCCGGCGGCGGCACGGCTCCCGCCGCCCCCGATCTGTCGCAGCCGCCGAGCTTCGGCGACGCGCCGCCGGCCAAGCCGGCAACGCCACAGCCCGACCTGTCGCAACCGCCAAGCTTCAACTGAACCGGCATGGTCAAAACCATGAAAGCGGTGCGGCTGGAAGCAGTGGGCGGCATCACGCTCCGCGACGTCGACATGCCTGACATCGGTGCGGATGAGCTACTGGTGCGCATCGAAGCCTGCGGCGTCTGCGGCACGGATCGGCATCTGTTTCACGGCGAATTTCCGTGCACGCCGCCGGTGACGCCCGGCCATGAGTTCTCCGGTCTCGTCGAGGCGATCGGAAAATCGGTCTCGGGTTTTGCCATCGGCGATCGTGTCACCGGCGACCCCAACATCGCCTGCGGGCGCTGCGCGCGTTGTCACGCGGGACAAGTCAATCTCTGCAGCAATCTGCGCGCCATCGGCATTCATCGCGATGGCGGCTTTGCCGAATATCTTGCCTTGCCGCAGAAGCAGGCTTTCGTCCTGCCTGCCGGCCTGAATCCCCTGCACGGTGCCTTCTGCGAGCCGCTCGGCTGTTGCCTGCACGGCGTCGACCTTGCCGGTATCAAACCGGGCAGCTCGGTGGTCGTGCTTGGCGGCGGCGTGATCGGCCTGCTCACCGTACAACTGGCAAGATTGGCGGGAGCCACGACCATCATCCTGTCGACCAGGCAAGCTTCGCGGCGCGCGCTCGCCGAGGACCTCGGCGCGACGGTGACGATCGATCCAACCGCCGCCGATGTCATCGATGCCATCGCCGGACGGGTGGGGCTGGTGCCAGGCGGTGTCGACGTCGTCTTCGAATGTGCGGGCGTGCGAGAGACCGTCGAGCAGTCGATGCGGCTGACCCGCGCCGGTGGCACGGTCGTCATCGTCGGCGTGACGCCGCAAGGCGTGAAAGCTGAATTCGAGCCGTTCGACCTGCTGTTCCGGGAACTGAAGGTGCTCGGTTCCTTCCTCAATCCCTACACCCATCGCCGTGCCGCCGAACTCATTGCTTCCGGCACGATCGAGATCGATAGGCTGATCTCCAGGCAGGTGTCGCTTGAAGAAGCTCCAGCGGTGATCGCCAATCCGCCGGCGCCCGGCGAGGTCAAGGTTCTGGTGGTGCCGCGCCGAGGCTGAACCGTCGGCTTCGCCTCCCGGCATATGCAGAAAAGCTCCCTGAGCGGGTTCGGCCCAGAGAGCTTTTGAGCAGAAGTCCGGCCGACTACAGCTTGCCGTTGCGCTGCTGGACCATCATGAAGGTGTCGTAATTGTATTCGGCCACCTGCGCCCAGAGATAATGCTCCTTGCGGAAGCCCTTGATCGATTCCCAGATCTTCTTGAACGGGGCGTTGGAGGCTTCCATTTCGGTATAGACCTCGTTGGCCTTTTCGAAGCAGGCAGCCATGATCTCCTGGCTGAACGGGCGCAGTTTCGCGCCGCCGGCCACCAGCCGCTTCACCGCCGCAGGGTTCAAATAATCGTATTTCTGCAGCATGTTGGCGTCGGCCGCCTGCGCGGCAGTGCGCAGCAGCGACTTGTACGTCGGCGAAAGTTCTTCGTACTTCGCCTTGTTGAACATCAGGTGGACGGTCGGGCCGCCCTCCCACCAGCCGGGATAATAATAATAGGGCGCGACCTTGTAGAAGCCGAGCTTCTCGTCGTCATAGGGACCAACCCATTCGGCCGCGTCGATGGTGCCTTTCTCCAGCGCGGGATAGATATCACCGCCGGCGATCTGCTGCGGCACGACGCCGAGCTTCTGCACCACCTTGCCGGCAAAACCGCCGATTCGCATCTTGAGGCCGGAAAGGTCGGCCACCGTGTTGATTTCCTTGCGGAACCAGCCACCCATCTGGACGCCGGTGTTGCCGCCCGGCAGGCCGAAAAGGCCCTGCGTGGCGAGAAACTCGTTGAACAGGTCGATGCCGCCGCCATGGTAATGCCAGGCATTCATGCCGCGTGCGTTGAGCGAAAAGGGAACCGCCGCACCGAGCGCCCATGTCGGGTCCTTGCCCCAGTAATAATATGCCACCGTGTGGCAGGCTTCGACCGTGCCGGCCGTGGTGGCGTCGGCGGCCTGCAGGCCAGGCACCAGCTCACCGGCAGCAAAAACCTGGATCTGGAAATTGCCGTCGGTGGCTTCCGACAGCATCTTCGAGAACACCTCGGCGCCGCCATAGATGGTATCGAGCGACTTCGGGAAGGACGACGCCAGCCGCCATGTCACCTTGGGATTGGACTGGGCTATTGCAGGCGCCGCCAGCGTGGCCGCGGCCGCCGCGGCACCGACGCCGGTGACACCGGCCTTGCGAATGAATGAACGACGATCCATGAAGTTCCTCCCTTTTGGATCAACAGGCCGACGTCAGGAAATCCTCGGTTTCCGTGTCGGTTCGTTCGAGACAATACACAGGCAAGAAGTCGAGTCCAGCAGGCCGGCCCGATTTGACGGCGAAGCCCGGCTGCCCTGCAACTATAGTCTAACAGGCCGTTTCGTGGCCCATGCGACACGCCGAAACTTGGCATGGAAAAACAACCGGGGATCGCCTATTTTAGCGGCAGGTATCCCTTGCCCAGATGGAACACAGAGCCAAAATGCACCAGCCGCTCGTCGCCATATCGACCGACGTCCGTCAGTTCGACAACTACACCTGGCATGCAGCCCCACAACAATATCTGGAAGCGGCGATCACCGGCGCCGGCGTGTTCCCTGTGCTGGTGCCGTCGTTCGGCGATCGGCTCGATTTCGACGAACTCCTGTCGTCGGTGGACGGCGTCATGGTCACCGGCTCGAAATCCAATGTGCATCCCTCGCTCTATGGCGGCGACGCCAGCGAAGCCAATGGCCCTTATGATCCGGCGCGCGACGCCACGACGCTGCCGCTGATCCGCCGGGCGATCGAACGCGGCGTGCCGCTGCTCGCCATCTGCCGCGGCATCCAGGAATTGAACGTGGCGCTGGGCGGCACGCTCGGCACCGAGATCCAGGAGCGCGAGGGCTCGCTCGACCACCGCGCGCCGGTGAGCGACAAGCAGGACGAACGCTTCGCCATCCATCAGACCATTTCGATCAAACCTGACAGTTGCCTGGCCGGCGTGTTCGGTGCCGGCGACATCAAGGTCAATTCGTTGCACCGCCAGGCGATCGACCGGCTCGGCTCGAAGCTGCAGGTCGAGGCCGTCGCCACCGACGGCACGGTCGAGGCGGTTTTCGGGCGCGACGCCCGCGCCCTCCCC
>NZ_RZTT01000440.1 GCF_003996995.1 Mesorhizobium sp. M7A.T.Ca.US.000.02.2.1
GTCGACCTGAGTGCCCTTGAACAGCGCGTCGGCGCCGATTTCAGCGGCGCGAAGGGCCGCGGCCGAATCAGTGGTGAAAAATGGATTGCCGGTGCCGCCGGCAAAGATCACCACCTTGCCCTGGTTCATGTAGGCGGTCGCCTGGCGCTGCGAAAAGCTCTCGCAAAGTTCGGGCATGGCGATCGCCGAAAGCACCACGGCGTCGACGCCGATCTTGTTCAACGACGTGCGCAGCGCCAGCGAGTTGATCACCGTGGCAAGCATGCCCATGTGGTCGCCGGTAACACGGTCGCCGCCCTTGGAGGCAACGGCCACGCCGCGAAAGATGTTGCCACCGCCGATGACGACGCCGACCTCGATGCCCAATGCACGCGCCTCGGCGATGTCGCCGGCGATGCGATCCACCACTGACACGTCAATGCCGAAATGCTGCTCGCCCATCAACGCTTCGCCCGACGCTTTCAGCAAGACACGTCGGTAGAGGGGCTTCACCGTCATCTGGGCCTCTTCATTTGCATGTGGCGCGTTCCGGGTGGCTGCTCTCGCGCAGGCGCGCCACCGAAACAATGGCGTTCCGATACACGAAGGACGCCGCGATGTCACGCGGCGCCCGACCCGGAATTCTCTCGCCTTTTGTCAACTCACGCCGGCAAATGCACCTTCCATGAGCAGGTCGGGGAAATAGCCCGCAGGCTTGCAGCCGACGGCCTGGCCCCCGGTAAGGCCACCCTGGATTTCCGGACCGAAGAACGAGTACGGGAACGGCGTGACCGGCAGGCTGACTGCGTCGAGCCTTGCCAGGAGCTCTTGGGGAATCTCGAAATCGAGCGCGCCGAGATTGTCCCTGAGCTGATCGAGCCTCGTCGCACCGATGATCACCGAAGCGACACCGGGCCGCGTTGCCGCCCAGTTCAAGGCGATTTGGGCCATGCCGCGGCCAAGCTCGCCGGCGACCTTTTCCAGTTCGGCAACGATTGCCCAGTTGCGGTCGGTGAATTTCTGGAAGCCGGGATTGGTCGAACCGCGCATCGCCTCCAGCCTGCCGCCGGCGTTGCTGATTGTATCTGAACGATATTTGCCGCTCAGCAAGCCGCTGGCCAGCGGGCTCCAGACCATGATGCCGGCGCCATAGCGCGTGCCGAACGGCACGAATTCATGCTCTATGTTGCGCTCGACCAACGAATATTCGAGCTGCAGCGCCGAAACCGGTTCATAGCCGCGCTGCTCGGCGATGGACTGCGCCCTGCTCGCGTACCAGGCGGGGACGTCGGAGAGACCGACATGGCGAATCTTTCCGGCGCGCACCAGATCGTCCAGCGTCCGCATCACCTCTTCCGGTGAAGTCAGCCTGTCCCAGGCATGCAGGACATAGAGGTCGATATAATCGGTGCCGAGCCGCTTCAGCGAGCCTTCGACGGCGCGGATGATGTTCTTGCGGCCGTTGCCGCCGGCATTCGGATTGCCCTGCTCCAGATTCATGCTGAACTTGGTGCTGATCACCGCTCTGTCGCGCAGACCGCGTTCGGCAACGAACTCGCCAAGCCAGGTCTCGGAGGTGCCGCCGGTATAGGCATCGGCCGTATCGAAGAAATTGCCGCCTGCCTCGACATAGGCATTGACCAGGGCGCGGGCCGTCTCCTTGTCGGCGCCCCAGCCCCATTCGGTGCCGAAGGTCATGGTTCCGAGCGCCAGCCGGGTGTACGAAGCCCGCTGCTGCCAAGGGTGTAGAAGGGCATGGTCATGATGTCGCTCCGATCCTGATCCAATCTTCAATGCCGATCCTGTCCGGGGGTCGTCTTGACCCACGGGTTGCCGCGTTCATGCGTCATGCGGAATGTGAAGCCGTCCACGCTCCAGTCGGCTCCCGAACGGGTCAGGTGGTGTTCGTAGGTGCCCCAGACTTCCCATAGCGGTTCGCCATTGCCTTCCATCCGGTTCCAGGCGTAGCCGTTGGAGGAGACAGTCGCGGCGTCGCCGTCGATGGCGACCTGATGGTTGGTGCGCAGGTGCAGGCTGGTCTTGTTGCCCCTGAGGTTGGCGGCCCAGGTCCCGATCAGGTCGTCCGACGCGATGGTGGCCGCAGGCTGCCCACTCAGGCTGCTGAAGTCGACGGTGACGCGGTCGGCGAAGTAACTACGGGCGAGCCGCCAATCCTGGGCATCGACCGCGCGGTCGATGGCATCGGCGATGCGGATGACGGCGCGCTCATCGGCGAGCGCGATTTCAGGGGACGATTCGGCTCCGCCGGCATCGACCGGCGCCAGCGCGATACCCGCCGCGAAGGTGGCATACCTCAATGCATTCATGTCTCTTCTCCTTTGCGCATCGGCCCGTCGCCGGTTTGCTGGCGACAATGTGGGCCAACAGGCCGGCATCAAAAAGATTGCATTATTCGCATGGACTATGCGATACTATGCATGAATGGATCGCGACCTGCTCAGCCACCTTCCCGTTATCGTCGCCGTGGCGCGGCGAGGCGGCTTTGCGCTTGCCGCTGCCGAACTCGGCATGAGCCCTTCGGCGGTCAGCCACGCTGTACGCCTTGTGGAGGAGCGCATCGGCCAGCCGCTCTTTGCCCGCACGACCCGCAGCGTATCGCTGACCGAGGCCGGTCAGGCGCTTATCGCGACGGCCGAGCCCGCGCTGCAGGATATCGCCGAGCGGATGGAGCGTATCCGCGGCATCAAGGGTCGCCCGGCGGGACTGCTCAGAATCAATGTATCACATATCGCCGTCCCGATGGCGGTGACGCCGGTGGTGACGGCCATGGCCGAGCGCTATCCGGATGTGACAGTGGAAATCTTTGCCAATGAAGGATTGGTCGATATCGTCGGCGAAGGCTTTGACGCCGGCATCAGACTTGGCGAAATGATCGCGCAGGACATGATCGCGATCCGGATGACCCCGCCATTCCAGGTGATCATCGTAGCGTCACCAGCCTATATCGGCCGGCATGGCCGCCCGCACAGCCTGGCCGATCTCGCCGCCCACAATTGCATCGGCTACCGTCTGGTGCGATCCGGCGCGGTCTATCGTTGGGATTTGACGGAAGACGGCAAGGACGTGGCCGTGGAAACGCGCGGCACCGCCATCGTCACCGATTCGCTTGCCGCGATCGACCTGGCGCTGTCGGGAATGGGACTGGCCTATGTGTTCGAGCCGCTGGTGCGCGCCGACCTGGCCGCTGGTCGGCTTGTCCAGGTGTTGCCGCAGTCGGCAATCGAGGAACCAGGCCTGTTTCTCTACTTTCCGCGCCGGGCGGCAATGGCACCGAAGCTGCGCGCCTTTGTCGACGTCACACAAGAATTCGGCCGGACACCCTCGCGAGCGCCCGGCCGAGTTGCCTGAGCCGAAAAGCTGCTTGGCAGCTTACTTCTTGACCGCTGCAGCGACTTCCGCGGCGAAATCGGTCTCTTCCTTCTCGATGCCCTCGCCCAGCGCAAAGCGCAGGTAGGCGGTGATCTTGGCCGGGGCGCCGATGTCCTTCTCGGCATCCTTCAGCGCCTTCTCGACAGTGATGTCGGGATTGAGCACGAAGGCCTGCTTCAGGAGCACGACTTCCTCGTAGAACTTGCGCAGACGGCCCTCGACCATCTTCTCGATGATCGCTTCCGGCTTGCCGGACTGGCGCGCCTGGTCGGAGAAGATCGCCTTCTCGCGTTCGACCGCGGCCGGATCGATCTGCTCTGCGGTCAGTGCCAGAGGGTTGGTGGCGGCAACATGCATGGCCACCTGGCGGCCAAAGGCGTTGGCTGCATGCTCATTGCCCGTGGTCTCGATCGCGACCAGCACGCCGAGCTTGCCAAGGCCGTCGGCAACCGCGTTGTGGACGTAGGTAGCGACAGCGCCGTGCGGGACGGTGAGCTTGGCCGAGCGGCGGAAGCCCATGTTTTCGCCGATGGTGCCGACAGCGTCCTTGATGGTGTCGGCAACCGACTTGTCGGAACCTGGATACTTTGCGGCGGCCACAGCCTCCGTCGTGCCATAGGCCAGCGCAACCTTGGCAACGTTGCCGACGATTTCCTGAAACGCGGCGTTGCGGGCCACGAAGTCGGTCTCGGAATTGACTTCCACGACGGCGGCTTCGCGCACGCCATTGTCGACGCCGATCAGACCTTCAGCCGCGGTGCGGCCAGCCTTCTTGTCGGCCTTGGAGATACCCTTCTTGCGCAGCCAGTCGACGGCCTCTTCCATGTTGCCGTTGGTCTCGGTCAACGCGGCCTTGCAATCCATCATGCCCGCGCCGGTCAAGTCGCGGAGTTCTTTGACCTGTGCAGCCGAAATGCTCATTGTCGCCTCTTTGTTTTAAATGCACCGACGCACCATCGGTATTCGATGGTGCGTCTGTTTAGCGTGCCAGAATATGAGAAAGATGAAGGCCGCAACCGGCCTTCGATTATCAAGCTTCGGGAGCTTCCGACGCCGGAGCCGGAGCCGGGTCGAGCGCGGGTTCGACCGGAGCTTCGACCGAAGCGCCGATGTCGACGCCGAGCGCGCCCTGCTGGCGGGCGATGCCGTCGATCGCAGCCTTGGCGATCAGATCGCAATAGAGCTGGATGGCGCGGGCCGCGTCGTCATTGCCGGGGATCGGGAAGTCGATCTTGTCCGGATCGCAGTTCGAATCGATGATGGCGACAACCGGGATGCCGAGGCGCTTGGCCTCGAGGATGGCGATCGCTTCCTTGTTGGTGTCGATCACGAACATCAGGTCGGGCGTCGAGCCCATGTCCTTGATGCCGCCCAGCGCCTTGT
>NZ_RZTT01000441.1 GCF_003996995.1 Mesorhizobium sp. M7A.T.Ca.US.000.02.2.1
GGTGGGGACTCGACCGGGTTTCTCCTGAAGCGCCTCACATTCATGCGACGCGCTTGATCTCTGTTTTAGCGGACGCTGGCGACCGCGTCGGAGCGGCCGTCATTGATCGTCACCCAAACGCCGGAATTCTGGTCCGACTGGCGCTTGAGATAGGTGTAGTCGGTGTCCGTCCAGGACAGGACTTTGGTTTCCAGATTGTCGAGGATGAATTCTCCAAGGCTCGTGCGCACGGTCAGCACCGCGTGGCCGTCGCCATTCGGCTGGCGCGCCACCGTCATCAGCAGATTGCCGGCCGGCACGCCCGCATCCATCAACTCGCGGCGCTTTTCCAGCGCGTAATCCTCGCAATCGCCATAGCCATTGGCCGGATAGGCCCAATATTCCTCGACACCGTAGTTTTCCATATCGGTGCGCGGCTTGATGCGGGTGTTGACCGAATTGTTGATGTTGACGATCGTCGCCCACAGTTTGCGGGTCAGTTCGACCGGCGCACCCCTGGGGGTCCGTTCGCTGCATTCGCCAGGACTGCGCTGGCAGAACTCATAATGGCCAACAGGCTGGGTGGTGCGTCCGCCGGTGTGCATATAGGCCGGTCCCGCGGCATATGCTGATCCCCAAGCGGAAAGCTGCATCGCCATTGCCACCAGCAACAGCTTGCCCCTCGTTTTCTTCATTGTTGTAGTCTCCCCGTTCGAAGGAGACATTGCCACATGTGGATTTATTTGACGCAAAAGCGCGAAGTAGATATTGAGTAAAACTCCAGTAGAATAAACATAAAATTTGAATCATTTGAGTATTAATTCGTTTGGATATTGAGGCTTCCACCTCGGGCGCGGACGGCTCCCAGATCCCGCCAAGAGCGGCCGAAGCATGTCATGGCGTCGAAAACAAAAAACCGGCCGCAAGGGCCGGTTCCTGGAGTGTTGCTATCGGGTCTGCTCAGGCGCGTGGCGTGTTGAATTCGGAATCGAGCGTTTCGGGGCGCTGGATCACAGCGAATTCGATGGCGACGCCGTCCTCGAAATGACGCACGACCTGCCCGCGCATGGTGCCAAGCATGACCTGAATGCCGATCGCCGGTTTGACGTCGATCTCGACCGCGGCGCCGGAGAGCGAAAGGTCGATGATACGGCACTGGTACTGGCGGCCGTCGGTGAGCTGCAGCACGCTGGTCGGATTGCGCGGTGCGACGCGCTCGTGGCGGCGATCTTCCGGCAGGTCGAGCTCATGCTTGTTGGCGAGCCAGGTCAATTGCGCGGCCAGCTTGTCCTTCTTGCGATCCGACGCGATGACGGTCATCGCGAAACCGTCCTGCAAAGTGCGGGTGACGACACCTTCGATGCGGCCGATATGATCGATGTAGGCAATGATTTTTTCGCCAGGCATGCCGATGCGGTCGGTGCGAAACGCGACATTGCCCGGTGACATGTCGACGACCTGGCAGGGGTGTTCGGTGCGGTCTTCCAGCATGAAGCGTCCGTAAATTTTAACCCGGACACGCTGAAAGTTACGCCTTTCAGCTTGGGACGGCGCATAGTCGACCGCCGCTGACCTCATGACTGCCTACACCCCGTTTGGCATCCCGCGCGCTGATGCGAGGAACTTCATCAGAGAAGTACAACAAAGCGGGTTAACAAAGGGAAAAAGCGGGCGCTCCAGGGGTTTCCTTTTTGCAGGTCGCGGTGCCAAAACAGCCGCGCAGTTTTGGGCGACGTGCATCAGGCCGCAAACGGACTATTCCTCGCGCCCGCCATCGAACACGACGAGATGGCGGATGCGGCGCGCCCGGCCGAGCGCCGAGATCGTCTCGGGTGCTCCAAGTTCATCGGGAACGAGCGAGGGAACATCGATCGCCGGGCGATTGTTGAGAAGCTCCTTCTCCGGATCGATGACGCGTATCGAATCGATCAACGCGTCGGTGATCGGATCGGCACCCAGCCAGAAGGGCTTCTCCACGGCACTGATGACGCCCAGGCAGCGCGGATTTTCGACGCCGCCGTCCAGCGGCAGGGCAAGCAGTTCGAACTTGTTGGAACGCCCGTTGCGGCTGAAACCCTCATAGCTGATGAGCACGACCGACTTCTGCTCGAAGACGCCATGGATCAGCCGCGAGACGAGCCGCTGATCCTTCTCGCGCCACAGCGATGGAAAGGAAAACCCCTTGAGTTCGCGGCCGTAGCAGGCGCAAAGCCTGGTGCCGGCCAGCCGGAATACGGCTTGCCCGCGCGTGTCCCGTTCCAGGATAAAGGTGTCGGCCAGCAGCGACTTGATGTCGGCCGGCTCGACCTCCGAACGCTTCGGGGCAGGACGTCCGTCACGCAGGCGATTCCAATATTGGAACAGCGTGATCGATCCATTCTGGTTCATGCTATGCTGCTCCGCGCATTCTGTCGTCTGATGTCCCATCGGTGAACAGAAGGGCGCCCTCCGATGACCTACATGCGTTGCGGAGCAGGAAGCGTGCCAGCGTCGTTAACACTTGTTCACGGGTCGGGGCCGTTAAGGTTAACAGGTGGTTTACGTTGCATCGAAGCGAGCCCCGTGGCACACAAAAACCACTCCAGAAGCGGTCGTTTCGCGACGATCGGCAGCACTTCAGTCAAGAGTTTTAGGGGAGCAGGGGGCTCGACCAGCCGTTCAAGGGAAACCTTGAACGGCTTCTTTTTTGATTCGCGCCGCGGCGATTCGCGGTTTGCGGTTCGGTCCCTGGTGATCTAGATGCTCGAACCCCGAATCCCGCAGAGTGCAATTTCAAATGAGTGAACCGGCATCTCCCTCGGAAGTCGACCCGGTCGAGGGCGCACCCGAACCGCGACGCGAGCCGGTGTTCAACCTGCCGCCCGTCGTGCTGGCGGTGATCGGCATCTGCGTCGTCGTCTACCTGTTGCAGCAATATGTGTTGAGCGAATCCCAGCAGATGACATTGCTGTATGACGGGGCCTTCATCCCCGTTCTCTACACCGGGCAATACGGCTTCGACTGGTTCCTGTTTTCGCGGCCCTTCACCTATGCCTTCATGCATGGCGGCTTTGCCCATATCGCCATCAATATGGTGTGGCTCGCCGCGTTTGGTTCACCATTGGCAAACCGTCTGGGAACGCTGTGGTTCGCGCTGTTTTTTGCCGCAACCGGGTTGGCTTCGGTCGCGCTTTTCTGGGCGATGCATCCTTATGGTGAGGCGCCGCTGGTCGGGGCTTCCGGTGCGATATCGGGCATGATGGGGGCTGCGGCGCGTTTCGGCTTCCGCACCGACCGTTCGGCCGGCAAGGCCGCCTTCGCCGGCCCTGTGCTGCCGATCGCATTCGTATTGCGCCTGCGCGGTGTCGTGATCTTCCTCGCCATGTGGATGGTCATCAATCTCGCCACCGGCCTGCTCGGGTTTGCCCCAGGGGTAGATGGTCAGATCGCCTGGGAGGCTCATATTGGCGGCTTTGTCGCGGGCTTCTTCGGCCTGCGCTGGTTCGACAGGCGATGGCAGGCGCCCGAGTGGGAGACGACTGACCACCGCACTTGAAATGCAACCGATCACGGCGCACGATGTTCACTCTTACGTGAAGGCCGGTCAGGGCAGGAACCGGCAGGCAAAGCAGAGGAGGACGCCATGACGGTGAAGGCAATTCTCGAGAGAAAAGGCCATGACGTGTTGACGCTCGGGCCGAACGAAAAGCTGAGCGAAGCCATCCGCATCCTGGCAGAGCACAAGATCGGTGCGCTGGTCATCACTAATGGCGATCGCAAGATCGTCGGCATCCTGTCAGAGCGCGACATCGTCCGGGTTGTTGCCCGGGAAGGTGGAGCCGCGCTCGATATCGCCGTGCGTTCGGCGATGACGCCGAAGGTGAAGATCTGCAACGAAAATCACACCGTCAACGAGGTGATGGAGATTATGACCCGCGGCCGTTTCCGCCATCTGCCGGTGGAAAAGGACGGCATGCTCGATGGCATCGTGTCCATCGGCGACGTGGTCAAGCGCCGCATCGAGGATGTCGAGCGCGAGGCCGACCAGATCAGGGCCTATATCGCCACTGCCTGAACGGTGAGGCGAACCGCCGGCCGGAGAACGACCGGCGGAACCGCGGGCTACCTGTTGTCGAGTTCGGAGCGGACGAGTGCGAGCCCGCGCCGGGTGATGCGGTAGGGGCCGCCTCCCGACGAAGAAACCGCCTTCTTCCGCTTCAGCTTTCGAAACAGGTCGAGATCGACGTCCGGATAGTGCCAGCCGTCGCGGGTCAGGCATTTGACGGAGGCGATCCGCTTCTTGTCGTTCTTTTCGATTTCAATGCGTCCGCCCTGCGCGAGCAGGTGCAGGATGCGCTGTTCAGTGCGCGAAATATCCATGTGAGAGTTTTCCGGGAAAACAAAAAATGCCGCCGCCGCGAAGCTTCGCGGCACGGGGTTTCAGGTTTTCTGCCCTGCCTCGCCAAGAGGTCAGGGCCTTACCGGGACTGAGCGTAAGTGGACATCCACTCTCCATTGGAATGGACGTCCTATAGGCGAAAGCGGCTGAGAAGGCCAGTCCGTGGCTTTGCGCTTGTGTTTTTTGGGCGCTTGTCTCGCGAAGCGGTTTGCACTAGCGAAGTTGCAAACCAAAATATGCGTAAATGCATAATCCGAGTTCCAATACGCAGGCCACAATGTCCCTCATCGACACCCGCACACCCGACGCCAAGCGCCTTGTTTCCGGCGCCACCGGCGACTGGGAGATCATCATCGGCCTCGAGGTCCATGCGCAGGTCACGTCGGAAGCAAAGC
>NZ_RZTT01000442.1 GCF_003996995.1 Mesorhizobium sp. M7A.T.Ca.US.000.02.2.1
GGCTTCAACAGGGTCGTCGGCAAAGAAGGCGGGATAGCCGATGGTGAAGCTGCATGTGCCGCGCTGGGCATGGGTTTTGACGGGTTCCGGGCATTTTTTTACGGAGAGCTTCGCACTTGTTCGCCAACTCGAACATTGCGATGTCTTCGTGTCGAAGGCTGCCAACGAAGTGTTGCGCATGTACAAGCTTAAACTTGATTTCCCGGAGACGACGCGCGTGCTGCACGACAAGACCGCGAGTGCGATCCCTGTCGGCGAATTCTACCACGGTGTCTATCACACGGTCGTCGTGGCGCCGGCCACGTCCAACACGGTCGCCAAATGCGTGCATGGCATTTCCGACACGCTCGCCACCAATGTCTTTGCCCAAGCCGGAAAGTGCCGTGTGCCAGCCATCGTCTTTGCTTGCGACACCGCGCCGGAACTCGAGACCCAGGCACCGCACGGGCTGGTCAAGGTCTATCCGCGCAGGATCGACCTGGAAAATACCAAGCAGTTGAAGAGTTTCGAGCGGACCCAAGTGGTCGAATCGCTCGCTGATCTCGAAGCCTCGCTCACACGGCGCCGGGCCGAACTCGCAAGCGATGGCTGAGCGGCTGGTTTTTCTTACCGGCCATCTGGCCAAGGCGCGGCTGGAACGGCTGCTGGCTGGGCTGGGTAGAACCGCATTCGCGTGGGAAATCGTCGACGTCGGCGTCAAGGTCGCCGCGCTGATGAGCGAGGACATTGTCAAGCGTCGGCTCACTCTGACAGGAGACGTCGACCGCGTCATCCTGCCCGGACGCTATCGGGGAAACATCGAGCACCTGTCGGAGCATTTCGGTGTGCCCTTTGTGCGCGGCCCCGACGAGATCGCCGACCTTCCCGCCTTCCTTGGCCGGGCGGGCAAACCGCCGGATCTGACGCGTCACGATATGCGCATCTTCGCCGAGATCGTCGATGCGCCGATGCTGTCGGTCGAGGCGCTGGTGGCGAGGGCCTCGATGCTGGCTGCGGCCGGCGCCGATGTCATCGATCTGGGCTGCCTGCCGGAGACGCCGTTTCCGTTGCTGGCGGAGGCTGTGCGAGCGCTCAAGGCACGGGGATTCATGGTCAGCGTCGATTCGGCCAGCGTGGACGAACTGACGATCGGGGCACGTGCCGGCGCGGACTATCTTCTCAGCCTCGATGAGAACACGCTGCCGTTGATCTTCGACCACGGGGCTACGGCAGTGTTGATACCGTCCACGCCTGGCGATCTGGATTCGCTCGGCCGGGCCATCGAAGCCGCGCTAAAGGCCGGCGTTGCCTTCATTGCCGATCCCGTGCTCGACCCGATCCATTTCGGCTTCGCCGTTTCACTCGGGCGCTTCATCGAGGCGCGGTGCCGCTGGCCGGACGTCGAATTGCTGATGGGCACCGGCAATCTCACCGAATTGACCGACGCGGACAGTTCTGGTGTTACGGCCGTTCTAGCGGGACTCTGCTCGGAACTCCGGATCCGAAACGTGCTGGCGGTGCATGTCAGCCCACACACGGTGCGGACGATCGAGGAGCACGATATCGCCCGCCGCGTCATGTTGGCTGCTTGCACGGACGGCGCGTTGCCGCGCGGCTATCACCCAGGCCTGTTGCAGGTCCACGATCGCAAGCCTTTCACAGCCTCAACCGACGATATCGAGGCATTGGCGGCCCAGGTGCGCGACGCCAACTTCCGTATCGCGGTAGCGGAGGACGGCATCCATGTTTTCAATAGCAAAGGGCATGCGGTTGCCACAGATGCGTTCGAACTTTTTGCCGGGCTGGACGTCAACGCCGATGGCGCACACGCTTTTTACCTCGGCGCGGAACTGATGAAGGCGGAGATCGCGTGGCGCCTCGGCAAGCGTTATGTGCAGGACGAGCCGCTCGCATGGGGCGTTGCCGCGCCGGCTCCCGAAACTGACCGTACCCGTCTTGCCGAGCCGGGCAAGACGCTCCGCGCAAGGAAAGAGCGCTAGACCATGCCCTACATTCGCGAATCGATCATCACGACGGTCAACAAGGCAGGCAACATCCACATCGCGCCGATCGGCATCATTGCCGAGAATGACGGCTGGGTGATTGCACCGTTCCGGCCGTCGGTCACGCTCGACAATCTCGCCGAAGTGCCATTCGCCATCGCCAATTATATCGACGACGTGCGTGTCTTTGCCGGCTGCCTGACAGGCCGCAAGCATTGGCCAACCGTTCCGGTTGACGGGTTTCCGGTGCCGAGGCTCGAGGCGGCGCTGGCGTATTCGGGCCTCGAAGTCCAGGCGGTCGATGACAATGGCGTGCGCCCCCGCCATTTCTGCCGCGTGGTGCGGGAGGAAGCGCTCGCGCCGTTCACCGGCCTAAACCGAGCCAAGGCGGCGGTGCTTGAACTGGCCATCCTGGTCAGCCGGCTCGGCATGCTGCCGCGCGACAAGATCGAGGCGGAAATCGCCTACCTTTCGATTGCCATCGAAAAGACCGCAGGCGAGGGCGAAAAGGAAGCCTGGGGCTGGCTGATGCAGCGTGTCAGCGATCACTTGACCGCCAAAGATTCCGGGAGCGAGGACGCGCCGGCATAGGCGCGAGCGCCGCAACCTGCTTACGACGGATATCCCGCCAAAAGCGCTACCGCGGAAGCGGGTGCCGCGCTACTCGCTTGCCCTCGAACGGTGTCATCCGCGGGGATGATGTCGGCGAAATCGACGTAGCTGCGTTCCATGCGTTCGGCCAGTCGCCTGATCTGCCAGCGACCGATTCCGGCCCCGATGATCGGGACATCCCGCGGCAAGGTCCCGGCAACCAGAGACGCTGCATCGTGCACTTTGCGCAGTTGCTGCTCGCTGAACCAGCGCGCGACTTCACCCCATTCCGGCGAGGTCAGGTCAGTGGCGTCGCGCCCCACCATGCGCGCCAGCCGCGCGATCGAGCCGTCCACGGTCTTTTCCTTGCCGTCGGCGGGAGGGTGCCTGTCGTCGTCCTCGTCGAGCACGCCCAGAATGCGGTGCGCGTCGGCGATCGAGGCGAAATACTCGTTCATCAGCGGCGTTAGCCTGCCATGGACGGGAGCCGACGAGGCTACGCCGAACAGGAATGTCCTGGTAAAGCCGGTATAGACCAATTCGCCGGATAGAAGCCGTCCGGCATCGGTGTAGCCGTCATTGGCCACGGCGCCGTTCTTGATGGCAATGATATCGGTGGTGGTGGAGCCCATGTCGACGAACAGGGCATCGCCGGCGAGTTTTGCCACCAACAAGGCTGTCGCGTGCCAATTGGCGGAAGCCACATCGGCGCCTAACTGCGCTGCCTGCTCGACCCCGACGAAACCGGATGGTCCGGCATAGACCAGCTTTTTGTCTGTGGGGAAATGGGTGGAAATCTGACCCAGCAGAGCCGCTACGCCGACATCGCGGGACGGAAAGATGTCCGACAGTTCGCCTGTCATGGTGAATGCGTTGAGATCCGCACCCGCGTAGATCGGAGCCGTTTCGTCGAGGGCTGAAGCCAGCTTGTGCAGGCCTTGCCAGAGCGGCGTTGCGATCGTTACCGCCTCGACGATGCGACCGTCTTGTGCGCGGGTCACCTTCAGATGCGCGCCGCCAATGTCGAAACCGGCAATGATGCCCTTTCTTTTTTCCACGCTTCAAGCTTTCATGACGGGGGCAATTGGTCGGTGAGAAAAGCGTTGCGTATCATTCCGGTTCTCGACCTGAAGGACGGCGTGGTGGTTCGCGCCCAGCAGGGAAAACGCGATCGCTACAGGCCGATCGTTACGCCTCTCAGCCGAAGCCCCGATGTCGTCGCGGTCGCTGAAGGACTGCGTGGGCTTTATCCTTTTTCGACCTTCTACATCGCAGATCTGGACGCTATCGAAGGCGGAGCGCCAAACAGCGACGCACTCGCCCGGCTGAGGACGATGGCGGAGCCGCCGGAACTTTGGGTCGATGCCGGCGTGGCCGACGAAAAGACACTTTTGGCGGCGCTTGCCGAACGCTCCCTGTCTCCTGTTCTGGGCTCTGAATCGCAGCGGGACGACATGTTGCTGCGGCGTTTTCACGATCATCCCGATCTCGTCCTGTCCCTTGATTTCGTCGGCGATAGTTTTTGCGGACCGCGTTCTCTTCTCGATGAGCCCGAGCTTTGGCCGCAAAAGGTGATTGTCATGACGCTGGCCAAGGTCGGTGCGGCCGCCGGTCCTGACTTCGGGCGGTTGCAGGAGGTCAAGGCCAAGGCCGGAAATCGCGCCGTCATCGCGGCCGGCGGCGTCCGAGATGAGGCCGACATCAGCGCCTTGTCCGCGATGGGTGTCGCCGCGGCGCTGGTCGCAACCTCATTGCACAACGCTACGCTCACACCCGGCCGCCTCGCATCACTCGGCGCCTGATCATCGTTGCTCGTCGGCTCCCGAAGGACGTGCGCCCTTCGGGAGGTGACGTTTCAAAAGCCCAGAACTTTTTCCAGCCGGCGCAACAGACCATCCGTCTCAGAAGAGGGTTTTTCCTGTGCGGGGCTGTCTCTTGTCTAGGCTGCGAACGGATGCTTGACCTTGTCGCGCTGGGCCGTTGCTTCGGCGGCGGTCGGGGTTCCTGCAACGGCGCGCTGGATAGCTTCCTTTGTCGCCTCGTAATTGTATTTCTGGATCTTGGCGTCGTCCGCCGCGTCCCAATGGATGAACACCCCGACGCAGATGAACACGTCGTCCGCTTCGTTGGCCGGAATGGTCCCGTCCGCAACGCTGGCCTGCAC
>NZ_RZTT01000443.1 GCF_003996995.1 Mesorhizobium sp. M7A.T.Ca.US.000.02.2.1
ATGATCATGGTTGTCGATGATGCCGGCCGCTGCATCGGCTGCGGAGCCTGCGGCCGCGTCTGCCCCAAGAACTGCCAGACGCATGTTGCGGCCGACGAGCTCGCAACATGATCTGGCGAAAACCAGGAGAACGGCGTTGCACTTCATCTTTTTGTCGGCTCGTGGGGCTGGTCCTGTGCAGCAATGCGTCGATGGTTTACTTCGCTTTGGATTCGCTCCGTGTGGCAGTCGTCACGACGCTGGCCTGTTCGCTGCTGCTTCAGGCCGACTACTTCGGCTGCGTGCTCTTTTTCGCGGACGTCGATGATCTGTAGAACTGTTCATTCGCTCCGCAGAGGGCCGGCGAATCCAATCTCTTCCTAAGCCCGTTGGCCGTAATCGAAAGACACGAGGCCGGCGAGTTCGTGCTCAGCTGCCACAGTGCTAGCAAGGGAACGGAATCCAATCCCGGAGCAGATGGCGAGAGTTGAGCGAAGACTGCGGTCGGAGCTCCTGCGCTTCCGGGTCTCCAAGGGGACGACTTTGCGAACCGAAGGGACTTTGAAGCGTTGACGTGGCCGGCGTGCGGTAGGTTGGGCCAGCGACAGGGCTCCCAGCCGGCCTGTGCTGACTTCGCTTCCTTTGGCGAAATGTGGGTAACGGCGAGGGCCGCACTCTTCCCGGGCCGTCGACATTCCCGCCCTTTTGGTGCGTGCGCCGTTAGGCGCGACAATTCGGTGCCCGCGTGTAACTGCGCGCATTCGCCGAAGCTTAGACGTGGTGCATTCCCGCTCGCCCGTTTGGCGGACAGTTCCGGCCGTGCTTGTTTTGCCGGCCTAACGCCCGCCGCTCGTCACTGCCACACCCCTCTCCGGCAACGGCTCGGCGCATCGCGCAAGCCGGTTTAGCGATCAGGCCAGGCCCTTCGCGAGTTCCAACGCCTGCCGTTCGAAGAGGCGGCGGTAAATGCCACCATCGAGATTGATCAGGGCGGCATGATCGCCGTCCTCCATGATGCGGCCACGGTCGAAGACGAGCAGCCGATCGAGCGAGCGGACGGTCGACAGCCGGTGTGCGATGACGAGTGTGGTTCGACCCACCATCAACCGATCCACCGCTTGTTGAATGAGCACCTCGGATTCCGAATCGAGGCTCGATGTGGCCTCGTCCAGAATCAGGATCGGCGCGTTCGCGAGGAAGGCGCGCGCGATCGCCACGCGCTGGCGCTCGCCGCCGGAGAGCTTCAAACCCCTTTCGCCGACCAATGTCCCATAGCCCTTCGGCAGGGGCGCGATGAATTCGTGGGCACTTGCCAGCCGTGCCGCTTGCTCGATCTCGGCCTGGCTCGCGCCAGGCCGGCCATAGGCGATGTTCTCGGCAAGCGACCTGTGAAACAGGATCGGCTCCTGCTGCACGATCGCGATCTGCGAACGAAGGGACTCTTGGGTCACCTCGGAGACGTCCTGACCGTCTATCAGGATCCGGCCGCCGCTCAGGTCGTAGAGTCTCTGGATCAGCTTCACGAATGTTGTCTTGCCGGAACCGGAGGGTCCAACCAACCCAACCCTTTCGCCAGCTTCAATCGACAGCGAACATTCGCTATAGAGCGGCAGGGGATGGTTGGCGTAGCGGAAGTGGACGTTCTCGAAATCGATACGGCCGTTCGTGATCCGGATCGGCTTGGCCTCTGGACGATCGGCAACATCCACCTTCTGATTGTGGATGGCCACCAGTTCTTCCATATCATTAACCGAGTGCTGCACGTTGCGGACATGCATGCCGGCATCACGCAGATAGCCCTGCAGGACGATGAAGGACGTGAGAACATATGCTATCTCGCCCGGCGTTGCCTGTCCATGCGACCACAGAAGCAGGGCATATCCGACCACCGCCACCCTGAGCGCAACCAAAGTTACGCCTTGGGTTGAGCCGATGATCGTTCCGCGCACCCAGCTCCGGCGCGCGCGGTGCCGCCATTTCGTCATGATATTTGCAAGCCGCTCGTCTTCGCGAACCTCTGCGCCGAAGCCCTTGACCACAGCGTTGCAACTGACCGCGTCCGCAAGCGCGCCGCTGAGCCTTGTGTCCCATCGGTTGGCAAGGCTCGCCGCTGGCGCGACATAGCCGAGCGACAGCGAAATCGAAAACGCAAGGTAGACGAGAGAGCCGCAAGCAAAGATCACGCCCATGACCGGCCAGTGCCAGCCGAGCAGCACCGTCGAGCCGATCAAGATGACAAACGACGGGAGCAGCGTGACGAGTATCGTGCTGTTGAGGAGGTCGAGCGCCCACATGCCGCGCGTTATCTTGCGCACTGTCGAGCCGGCGAAGCTGTTTGCATGCCAGTCTGTCGAAAAACGCTGCACATGATGGAACGCTTCGGTCGCGACATCGGAAATCATTTTCAACACCAGGTCGTTCAGGCCAATTAAGGCGACGTGGCGCATGGCAATGGAACCGAGTGCCAATGCAATCGGTACAGAGAATGCTGCAACAGCTGCCGAAGCTGGTGCTGCCGCATTAGCAGCACGAGAAACAGCGTCGATAAGTCGGCCAGAATAGAGCGGCATCAACACGTCAGCCAGCGTGGAGGCGAGCATCGCGGTCATGATGATCGCGAGCCGGGCCGGCTGCCTGTTCCAGAGGCGAACAGTGAAGGCGAAAACGTCGCGACAAGTGGCGCCGCGCCCATGGACGGGGAAACGTTTCATAGTTTCCAAGCGGGCGCATCAACACGCTCGGTCCCAAAGAAGTTAAATGACAAAACTGGAATTTTCGACATCACCCACCACAACAAGATCGGTGGACAGCCCCTGCTGCCCCTCAACGGTCCTATCAAAAGTTGTGCCAAAAAAAGGCTCAGATTTGCATGTTGCTCAACGCGTTGAGAGTCCGGACGGCCAAGCACAATTGTCACGGACTCGACAACCGGCGGTGGATGGAGGCAAATGCGGACATTGACGACAGGATCTAAAGGGGCTTCTCCGCAACGGCAATCTTGCATTCGGCGAAAGCAAGCGGCGTAAGTTCAATACGTCATACCTGACGCGACCAGATGTCGACATACTTGTCTCCATCGCGGAGTGGCAGTCCAAACTGTATGATCGCGACGGTTGCTGCCAAGATTGGCATGAGATGTCGTCTACTTCAGGAGAGCTGGGTCCGCATGAGGATGCAGACTACGACCGGGTCGGCGACATTTTCTCTTGAGCAATTCATGGGAGCAGAGGTACGGCCCGAAACAAACGTTTGTCTGTTTGGATCAGTGCCAGGTTGTTCCTGCGTTGCGGCCCACCTCGTCAACGCCTTCGCCTTCCCGGAATATCTCCTTCCCGAACCTCCCGACGGCAGCCTCGACAAAGCTGCTGACCGAATGCGTCTTGCCGGCGCGAGGACAAAATCGTCAGGCTCGTGATGCTGCAGGATGGGCCACATACATGTCCCCGACCTACCTGTGTGACCGTCTTTAGCGCTGCGCCTCGAGTGAGTGAAGAAGGCATCCGAATCTCGCCTCGATCTTCCGCAAGACGGGAGAGACCTCCTGAAGGCCGCGCCTTCCGAAGGCATCTTTTTCAGACTCGCGCTGCGAGGAGGTGGCAAGAGCCGTTTCCGCGCCACAGTCCGTAAATTTGGGTTGCCGGCCGTCCCTAATTTCCGGTGCGGAGCCCGCCTATTGGCCCTAGCGGCAAGATGACGGCGACGTTATAAATCGGCCGCCGGCGGAAGTTTGGTCGCGACTGGAATGCGGCGACGCCCAGCAATGACTGGCAGATCGTCCATTTCTTGGGTTTCGACAGTTCCTTCTACCACGCGCTACTCTACCCCGCTCTTTATGCCAAGGTGTTCTCCCACTGGACGCCGCGCATCCGCTATCACGTGAATGAGTTCTACCTGCTCGACGGCCAGAAGCTCTCAACCAGCCGCGGCCATGCGGTCTGGGGGAAGGAGGTTCTGAGCCCAAACACAGTCGACATCCTGCCTCTTCATTTGGGCCTGACACGCCCGGAAGGTGAGCGGACGAACTTCACGCGGGACGCGCTACGTCGCACCGAGAACGAGATATTCAAACGGATATGGCTGAATTGGCTTGATGAGCTGGACCAGGAAATCAAGCAGGAGTTTGGTGGCCGTGTGCCCGACGCAGGCGACTGGGCTCCGGCCGACCGCGCCTTCTTTGCTCGAATAGAGATCCATCGCGCGGCGATGGAACGCGCCTATTCGGAGGATGGCTTCTCGGTCAGGCGCGCGGCCGCGCAGGCATGCGATTGCGTGATCTACCGTCAGGCGCCAGACTATGCAGCGGCGCGACGTCTTTTTCCCGCCCGCGGCCAAGCGGAAAGCTGTCGCTCGCCTGAAGGAAGGCTTCGGGATGAGCGAACGGCGGGCGTGTAAAGCCATCGGCTGTTGCCGCATGACGGTTCGCTACCAGACCAGCAGGCCGGACGACCGGGAGGTTCGCGAGCGGATGAAGGCGATCGCGCAGGAGCGTCGCCGGTTCGGCTACCGGCGTCTTCTCGTGATGCTGAGGCGGGAGGGCCTGGTCGTGAACCACAAGAAGCTGTTCCGGCTCTATCGGGAGGAGAAGCTCGCCGTTCGCCGCCGTGGCGGCCGCAAGCGGGCGATCGGGACCAGGGCGCCGATGCTGGTGCCGCTGAGGCCCGACGAGCGCTGGTCGCTCGACTTCGTATCGGACCAGCTCACCGACGGGCGCCGCTTCCGCATCCTGGCCGTCGTCGACGACTGCACGAGA
>NZ_RZTT01000444.1 GCF_003996995.1 Mesorhizobium sp. M7A.T.Ca.US.000.02.2.1
CTTCTTGTCCGGCCGCAGCCAGAAGGTGAAGACGGAAATCTCGGCCGCCATGCAGCAGGCGTCGGAAGCTCTCGATTTCGAGCGCGCCGCGATCTATCGCGATCGACTTGCGGCCCTGTCGCATGTGCAGAGCCACCAGGGCATCAATCCAGCGACCGTCGACGAAGCCGACGTCTTCGCCATCCATCAGGAAGGCGGCCAGGTCTGCATCCAGGTGTTCTTCTTCCGCACCGGCCAGAACTGGGGCAACCGCGCCTATTTCCCCAAGGCCGATCCGGCGTTGGAAGCAGCCGAGGTGCTGGGTTCGTTCCTGGCGCAGTTCTATGACGACAAGCCGACGCCGCGGAACATTCTTCTGTCGCATGGCGTCGAGGATCAGGAACTGCTGGCCGAGGCGCTCTCCACCCGAGCTGGCCGCAAGGTCGCGATCTCCGTGCCGCAGCGCGGCGAGAAGAAGGACCTGACCGACAACGCTTTGCAGAATGCCCGCGAAGCGCTCGGACGCCGGCTGGCTGAAACCTCCACCCAGGGACGCCTGCTTGCGGGTTTCGCCGAGACATTCGGCCTGGCCAAGCCGCCGGTGCGCATCGAGGTCTACGACAACTCACACATCATGGGCACCAACGCGGTCGGCGCCATGGTCGTCGCCGGACCGGAAGGGTTCGTGAAGAACCAGTACCGGAAATTCAACATCCGCTCGACCGAGATCACACCTGGCGACGATTTCGGCATGATGCGCGAGGTGATGGAGCGACGTTTTTCGCGGCTGCTGAAGGAGCATGGCGATGTCCCGGCTGGGGATGCAGCTGATGGTTCGGCGGACGATATGGACGACGATATCTCCGGCAGCTTCCCGGCCTGGCCCGATGTCATCCTGATCGACGGTGGCCAGGGCCAGATGACCGCGGTGCGCAAGATCCTCGCCGATCTCGGCATCGAGGACCGGGTGGTGGCCATCGGTATCGCCAAGGGCCAGGACCGCGACGCCGGCCGTGAGCGTTTCTTCGTCAAAGGCAGGGACTCGTTTTCGCTGCCGGTTCGCGATCCCGTGCTCTATTTCGTCCAGCGCCTGCGCGACGAGGTCCACCGTTTCGCCATCGGTTCGCATCGGGCTCGCCGCAAGAAGGAGATGGTCAAGAGCCCGCTCGACGAGATCAGCGGCATCGGTCCCGGCCGCAAGCGGGCATTGCTGTTGGCATTCGGCACCGCCAAGGCGGTCAGCCGCGCGGCCATCGAGGATCTGCGGAAAGTCGACGGAATTTCCGAACAGGTGGCGAAACTGGTCTACAATCATTTCCACGAGAGTTGAAAAATCCGGCACTTTCATCCGGCCTGTCGAATCTGGCCTGTTGACCCCCTACATTCGCATCTGATTTGAGTAGGCAGGCAGAAAGAGTTTCCCAGACATGGCCAAGCGCGCGTTCAACCTGCCCAATATGCTCACCTACGCCCGCATCGTCGCGGTGCCGCTAGTGGTGCTGTGCTTTTTTCTCGAAGGACATCTGAAGTCGAGCGACTTTGCCCGCTGGTCGGCGCTGATCATCTTCCTGCTCGCCTCGATCACCGATTATCTGGACGGCTATCTGGCACGCGCCTGGCAGCAGACCTCCAACATCGGCAAGATGCTCGACCCGATCGCCGACAAGCTGCTGGTCGCCACATGCCTGCTGCTGCTGGCCGCCGATACCGATCGCCATGCGGGCATTGCCGGCTGGTCGTTGTGGGCGGCGATCATCATCCTGTGCCGTGAAATCCTGGTTTCGGGCCTGCGCGAGTATCTGGCGGCGCTGAAAGTCTCGGTGCCGGTGACGCAGTTGGCAAAATGGAAAACCGCGATCCAGATGGTCGCCATAGCGTTCCTCTTGGCCGGACCGGCCGGCGACAAGATCTTTCCGCTGACCACGCAGACCGGGCTGGTTCTGCTGTGGATCGCGGCGTTGGTCACGCTCTACACCGGCTACGATTATTTCCGCGCCGGCCTCAAGCACATCATGGACGAGTGAGATGACGACACGGCTCATCTATTTTGCCTGGGTGCGCGAACGCATCGGCATGGCTGAGGAGGATGTCGACCTGCCTGCGGGCATCGAGACGGTGACCGATCTCCTGCGCTGGCTGAAATCGCGCGGCGATGGCTACGAGCACGCTCTGCAATATCCCGACGTGATCCGCGTCGCCATCAACCAGGAACATGTCGAGCACCGCGAGAAGATCGCGGGCGCCCGCGAAATCGCGCTGTTCCCGCCGATGACCGGGGGCTGACATGAGCGGCGCGGTCTTGCCTGTCGTGCGCATTCAGCGCCAGGATTTTGACGTCGCCGCCGAGATCGCCAGACTGACGCAAGGCCGCGCCGATATCGGCGCCGTGGTGACCTTCTCCGGCCTTTGCCGCGACGAGCAAGGCGCGCTCTCAGCGCTCGAGCTCGAACACTACCCCGGCATGGCCGAAGCGGAAATCGCCCGCATCGCTGTTGAAGCGGTCGAGCGTTGGCCATTGCAGGGGCTCACCGCCATCCACCGCCACGGGAAGATCGCGCCCGGCGAGAACATCGTGCTGGTGGTGGCAGCCTCGGCGCATCGCCATGCGGCGTTCGAGGCGGCGAATTTTCTGATGGACTATCTCAAATCGCGCGCGCCTTTCTGGAAGAAGGAGCATCGGGCTGACGGCTCGGAGGGTGGCTGGGTCGAGGCCAAGGAAGCCGATGCAAACGCCGCGCAACGCTGGTATCAGTCCGAATAAGATCCGCCGCAGCCATGCATTGACCGCAATCCTTTGGCCAATTGGCGGGATTGGTCAGCCTCGGCATTGGCAGCCCGGGGCATTGGCAGCCCGGGGTGAGGGAGATGGTCATGCTGGACAGGATCGCGGAGTTCTTGATCTTCGGTTTCGTGCCTCTGGTCGTCGGCATATTGGCCGTTCCGGAGCAGTCTGTTGCCGCCGAAAGGGCCGTGAGAGGCGAGGTGATCTATCGCGAGCGCATTGCCTTGCCGCCCAGTGCCGTGCTCTCCGTCCAGCTGGCGGACGTGTCGCTGGCCGACGCGCCGGCCACCATCATCGGTGAGCAGCAAGTAAAGCCGGCAGGCCAGGTGCCGATCAGCTTCGAGATCAAATTCGACCCTTCGGTCATCCGGTCGCAGATGACTTACGCGTTGCAAGCCCGCATCACCGTCGACGACAAGCTGCTGTTCATCTCCGATATGCGCCACCAGGTCGATCCGTTGGCCGGCTTGCCGCAGACCATCATGCTGAAGATGGTCACCCCGAGTGCCGAGCCGACGGCTTCCGTCTTCGACCAGCTCTGGCTGGTCGACTATATCGACGGCATCGGCGCTATTGCTGCCCCGCAAGCGACGTTCAGGGTCAGCGGGGCCGGCAAGGCGGGCGGCAGCGGCCCCTGCAACACCTACTTCGCCACCGCCAAACTCGATGGGCAAACGATCGCGATCAGAGACATCGGCTCGACCTACAAGGCCTGTGCGCCCGAGGTGATGGCCGAGGAAAAGGCGCTGTTCGATGCGTTGGCCAAGGCGGCGTCATACCGTGTCGATGCCGGAAAGCTCATCATTGTCGACAAGGATGGCCGCGAGATCCTGCGCTTCAGCGCGGCGAGCTGACCCCGACGAAAAAGGCCGGCGAAACGCCGGCCTTTTCAAGTAATCCAAGGTCTGGATTATCGGCTCAGCCGACGATCTCGGTGTCCGAGAACCAGTACTTGATCTCTTCTGCCGCGGTCTCCGGCGCGTCGGAGCCGTGCACCGAGTTTTCGCCGATCGACAGCGCGTGAACCTTGCGGATGGTACCTTCGGCGGCGTTGGCCGGGTTGGTGGCGCCCATCACTTCGCGGTTCCTGGCAATGGCGTTCTCGCCTTCCAGCACCTGGACGACGGTCGGTGCCGACGACATGAATTCAACCAGTTCGCCGAAGAAGGGGCGGTCCTTGTGGACGGCATAGAAGCCTTCCGCTTCGCGGCGGCTCATCCAGACCCGGCGCGAGGCGATGACGCGCAGGCCTGCCTCTTCCAGCATCCTGGTGATGGCACCAGTGAGATTGCGCCGGGTTGCGTCCGGCTTGATCATGGAAAATGTGCGTTCGAGCGCCATGGGTCGTCCTTGTCTGAGAATGGAATTGAGAGTGGCGGGCTCTATACAAGCCGCCCGGCCCATTGCCAAGAGGCCCCGATCAGACGGCTACACAGCAACGCGTTGCTTGCTATACTCGCGTGTCGGCGCCGCGCTGAGGTCGGGCCGTATGGAGACACCATGACCATGACAGACGATCGTCAGGAACGCATTCGCAACCGTGCGCACCAGCTCTGGCTGCAAGAGGGCCAGCCGGCTGGACATCATGAGCGCCATTGGCATCAGGCGGCGGCCGATGTCGACCAGGAGGACGCCGCGGGCAAGTCGGCAGCCAAAAAGCCAACGAAGAAGGCAGCTGGCGCAGGCAAGGCAAAGGCCGCCCCCAAGGAGGCAAAGGCTGCCACGAAGGCCGGCAAGCCAAAGAAGGCGGCCAAGTAAGTACTGCTTTACGGCGTCAAGCCGCGGCGGCGACCTTTCGTCCCAGCCCGCCATGCAGGTCGAGGCAGCGGGCGAACCACTGCGCCACCACGTCGCCGTCGTCGAGCAGTTGGTAGGGCGAGGCTATGCGCGCCCATTGCAGGGCGCCGAAGACGATATAGTCGCTGAACAGCGGCGCCGCGCCGCCGATGAATGGCTGATAGA
>NZ_RZTT01000445.1 GCF_003996995.1 Mesorhizobium sp. M7A.T.Ca.US.000.02.2.1
CCTCGTAATAGCCGAGGCCGACGGTGACGCGGCCGGAATGGCGGTGCGAATAGCCGAGATAGTTGAGGATGCGCGGATCCTGCTTGTTGGCGGCAAGGCTGAGCACGGAGATCGCCTCGTCATAGCGCCCGGCCATCGCCAACGCGTGGCCAGCATCATAGATGCTGTCGTCGTCGAGCATGCCCTCCTGGGGTGCGACGCACTTTTTCTTCTTCTTGTCCCAGACTTCGCCCTTCTTGCATTGGGTGACCGTCTGATCGCTGCCGCCACTGTCACCGCCGGCGGCGAACACCGGAACGGCAAGGAACTGCAGCGCGACAAGGGCAGTCGCCACCTGGATCAGCACTCTTTTATGCATCGAAGCCTCCTGGAGGGTGAGAATGCAACACTAACGCCGGTCGGCTTGCGTTTCATCCCGGAAAATTGCGTGCGGAGAACATCAGGTGACGGATGCCGCAAATCCGCTATCATCCGGCAAACGACCTGAGGGAGACGGCCCTTGCAGCGGCGGCTTGAAAAGGACTGGGAGCTTTCGATCGGCCCCGACACGGTGCGCCTGTTCATCCTCAAGGCCAAGGCGCTGAGTGCGGCCGTCAATGAAGACTATGCCGATGGCGCCGAGCATGAGGTCGAGCTCGACGGCGAGTCCCATGTCAACCATCACCATGACGGCCTTGCCGAGGAAAGCTCCGAGAATCTGACCGAGGAAGAGCTGCGTGAGCTGATCAACGACCTCAATGTCGATGAAGCAGCCGAACTGATCGCGCTGGCCTGGGTCGGTCGCGGCGACTACGACGCCACCGAATGGGCGGACGCACTGGCGGCCGCGCGCGAACGCGCCAACAAGCGCACCGCAAAATACCTGCTTGGCATGCCACTGCTCGCCGACTGGCTGGAGGAAGGGTTGGAAGCGATAGGTGCGTAACGGAGCGGTTACCGTTCGTGATGAGACCAAGGCAACTTCCTCGCGTCGGCGCCGTTGACGGCGATGGGGTCGATTGTCTTTTCCCGAACATTCAGGATCGCGTTTGTCATGGCCGTCACGGCTTTGCTGGTGATGCCGGCCGAGGCGAGACATCGCCATCGGCATCACGAGCCGTTGACGCCGAGGATAGAGCAGCCGTTGACTCCACGAGCCGAACAGCGCCTCAAACAGCGAGGCGGAAAGCACCTGAAACCACGAAGACACCGATCGGTGACGCCGAAGCAGGCGCAGCAGAAAACGCTGCCGCCGCTGCCCTTGCCTGCCGATGTTCCGGTGCCCGGGCCCAATATTCCGGTGCCCGAGCCACGCCCGACGGACACTCCAAAGGCCGACGCTGCAAAGACCGGGGAGCAGAAGAAAGGTCCGAACACCGCCGGCGCGCCCGACCGTAACCCTGAAGAAAAATCCCGCCGGGAAAAGCAGGCACTTCCCGAGCCGGCTCCCCAACCCTCAACCGATACGAAAAGCGAACCGGAGCCGCCCGCGGTCGCGCCAACGCCGACACCAAAACCCGACATCGCGGAGCCCGAGGCTCAGCCGCCCAACGTTGGCCCGCAGCCGCCGCAAAAGCCGGCCGATGCAGACGACGAGAAGATGCTGCCCGATCCGCGCTCGGCCGACTTGCCCGATGAAAAAATGCCAGCCGAGGAAGTCGCATGCCGCGAACGGCTGAAGACGCTCGGCGTCGAATTCGAAGTACACAAGGCGGAAAGCCAGCCCGAAATCGGCTGTTCGATCCCCTATCCCATCGTGCTGAAGAACCTTGGAAAGTCCGTCGCCATCGGCCCCGGCACCGAACTCAACTGCAAGATGGCCGAGGCGATGGCGCGTTTTGCCGCCGATGTCATCCAGCCGGCGGCGAAAGCCGAATTCGGTGAGGACCTGAAATCGATCGGCCAGGCATCGGCCTTTGTCTGCCGGCCACGCAATGGCACCCGAAAACTGTCGGAACACGCCTTTGGCAACGCGCTCGACATCGCCAGCTTCACGCTATCGGACGGCAAGAAGATCGAGGTCGGCCCGGCGCCGCCCGAGAAGGACGCCAAATTCCTCGACGCCGTGCGCAAGGCGGCCTGTGGTCCCTTCAAGACAGTGCTCGGTCCGGGCGCCGATCCTGATCACTCCCTGCATTTCCATCTCGATCTCGAACCGCGCCGGCATGGCGGCACGTTCTGCCAGTGAGCATGGCTGATCCAGGCCGCGTGCCGCAATTCGGCCGCAGGCATGAACGCGGGCGCTGAGTTTTCCTTTACCCTTGATCGTTAAAATGCCGGATATCCATCAACGGGATTCCGCCAATGGCCGGCAAATTTCGGGCCGTGTTTTTCGCCACCGCGCGCCAGACAAAATATGCAGCAATGCTGACCGCCGGCCTGGCGCTGGCGGCGCTTTCCGCCTGCAACACCGGCAGTGTGCTGTCGCTGCAGCCAGCCGTCGACGTCGGCGCGCAGACGGCTGCCGTGCCGCAATATGGCGGCATGCAGAAGCTTGTCCCTTCAAATCCGTACATGACGCAGACCGCTTATCCGCGCATGGACGAGCCGATGTCGCCGGTCGAGCAGATGCCGGCCAGCGAAACCGACTGCCGGCAGCAATTGAAGCGTCTCGATGTCGCCTACACCGACCTGGCGCCGATCCATGAAGGCCAGTGCGGCATCGATTATCCGGTCAAGGTTTCGGCCATCGGCAACATCCAGATGAAACCCGCGGCAACCCTGACCTGCGACATGGCCGCCACCTTTGCCGGCTGGACGAAGAACGAGCTCCTCCCCTCCGCCCGCTGGCGCTATTTCTCCGGCGTCAAGACCATCCACCAGGGCTCCAGCTATTCCTGCCGCAGGATTGCCGGCGAAGGTGTCCTGTCCGAGCACGGCAAGGGCAATGCGCTCGACGTCATGAGCATCGAGCTCAACAATGGCGACGACATCGACGTGCGCAAGCCCGGCCTGTTCGCTTTCCGCACCCGCGGCTTCCTCAACAATGTGCGCGCCGACGGCTGCCAGTACTTCTCCACCGTGCTCGGCCCCGGCTACAATTACGACCACCGCAACCATTTCCATTTCGACATCAAGAACCGCAAAAACGGTTATCGCGCCTGCCGTTAGGGAGAGATCAGCCTAATCGGCGCCACCGGTTGAAGCGGCGATTTGCCGTGCAACCAAGTCCTGGATGCGCCAGAGATTCCGGTCGCGGATGCCGCTCTCTTCAAGCTTGCTCACGGTCCTGAACAAATACTGCGCCGAAGAGCCCCAATGACCGGCAGCTCGTGCCAGCGTGTCGGCAACCTGCTCCAACGGCAACCGGCCGGCATAGGCGCTGCCGTCCGGCGCGGCGACGAAAGCCAGGGCACGCAGCGGCCCGTCCCTGGTCTTGACCTTGATCCAGCATGGCACGTTGGTTGGCGGGTTGGCATCGATCTCGCGGCGCATCAACTGGCCAAGTTGCCCGAAATGGTCTTCCGCGGGCAGCCGATAGACGATGCCGCTGCAGCTGCCGCCTCGATCGAGCGCCAGCATCAGGGCCGGCAAATCGCGGGTTCCGCGCCAGCGGGTCAGTTTCAGGCAGAACGAGCGGTGCCATCCCGGCGCCGTGGCCGGGCGCTGCTCGACATAGGCGAATTCGGGGTTCCAGATCAACGACCCGTAGGCAAAGACCCAAAGCGTCTCGGGACGATGCTGCGAAAGCAGCTTGTCGACCAGGCCATCGAACTCCGCATCGGTGTGCTCGCTGGTTCCGGGCTCTGGCCCGGGATCAGGCTCGACACGCTCCACTTGCGCGACAAGCTCGGCGGTCAACGCCATTGGCTTGCGGCCTGCCAGCTTCCGCTCCATTGCTGCCCCCGCGAGGAAACGATGGCCCACGATAGACCGGCGGCGCGCTGCTGGCCATTGATTTCCAGGGTCCGGCAGGCAACAGATACCGCACGGATCGGGCGGCGTTCATGAGCCAGCGAAGTTTTCGGCGACGCGTTGCAATCTGGGTGGCGACCTTGCTGGCCGCCTATCTGGCGCTCGCCTATTTTGCCGCACCGGAATTCTGGACGTTTCACGATCGCGGCTTTCGCAAACACAGCTTCGAGATGGTGACGCACACGCCGCAAGGCATTCCGGGCGATCCCATCAATGTCGGTCTTGTCGGTACGCGAAAGGAAGTAGTGCACGCCTTCGCCGTCGCCGGCTGGGACACCGCCGACGCCGTGACCCTGAAGACCGCGATCGAGATTGGTGAAAGCGTGCTGTTCGACCACCCCTACCCCGATGCGCCGGTCAGCAGGCTGCTGTTCGATGGCCGCGCCCAGGATCTCACCTTCGAAAAGCCGGAGGGCCTCAGCGCCGACCGCCGGCATCATGTCCGCTTCTGGCTGACCGATGCAAGCGGCGACGATGGCCGGCCGCTGTGGCTGGGCTCGGCCAGCTTCGATCGCGGCGTCGGCCTCAGCCACGACACCGGCGCCGTCACCCACCATATCGGCCCCGACATCGACGCCGAGCGCGATTTCCTGATGCGCGACCTGGCCACCGCCGGCACGCTGATCTCGACCAGCGATATATCGGGCGTCGGCGCCACCAGTACGGGACGCAATGGCGGCGGCGATCCCTATTTCACGGATGGCGAGGCAATTGTCGGCGTGTTGAAGCAGTTGCCCTGGCCATCGCAAAAGTCAGTTCGTGGTGATCACGATCTTGCCGAACGGCCCTTTCTCCAGATGCTGCAAGGCTTGCGGCACCTCGTCG
>NZ_RZTT01000446.1 GCF_003996995.1 Mesorhizobium sp. M7A.T.Ca.US.000.02.2.1
CAATTTACTCCGTGACGAAATCACGCTTCTATCGCCCGGGTTCGAGCACGTGTCTGAAACGCATGGGGAGTCGCACGATGAAACTGTGGAAAACCATCCTGGCGGCCGCGGTGCTGTCGCTGGCCGCCGGCGCTTCCGCGTTTGCCGCGCGGACCGACCTGGTCATCGGCATTCCGCTCGAACCCCCGCATCTCGATCCGACCGCAGGTGCCGCCGCGGCAATCGACGAGGTTCTATATGCCAATGTGTTCGAGGGCCTGACACGCATCGGGCCCACTGGCGAGGTGCTGCCAGATCTGGCCGAAAGCTGGACCATTTCCGATGATGGAAAGGTCTACACCTTCAAGCTGCAAACCGGCGTGAAATTCCATGACGGCACCGACCTCGATGCCGGCGACGTGAAATTCTCGCTCGATCGAGCCCGCGCCGAAAATTCGGTCAACGCGCAAAAGGGCCTATTCGCGGCCATCGATACGATAGACGTCGTCGATCCGGCGACCGTCAAAGTAACGCTGAAGAACCCGCAGGGATCCTTCCTCTACAATATGGGCTGGGGTGACGCGGTGATCGTGGCGCCGGAATCGGCAGAGACCAACAAGGAGAAACCGATCGGCACCGGCCCGTTCAAGTTCCAGAGCTGGGCCAAGGGATCGTCGATCACGCTGGTCAAATCGGACAATTACTGGGGCACACCGGCGTCCCTCGACAAGGCCGAATTCCGCATCGTGCCCGATGCCGCGGCCTATGTGCCGGCCCTGCTTTCCGGCGACATCCAGGCTTTCCCGTTCTTCGATGCCGACAGCCTCGCGCAGGTCAAGGACGATCCGCGCTTCAAGGTGGTGATCGGCTCGACCGAGGGTGAGACCATCCTGTCGATCAACAACAAGAAGCCTCCTTTCGACAAGTTGCAGGTGAGGCAGGCGATCTCCTACGCGCTCGATCGCAAGGCGATCATCGACGGCGCCTCGGCCGGCCTCGGCCAGCCGATCGGCTCGCACATGTCGCCGGCCAGCAAGGATTATGTCGACCTCACCGGCCGCTACCAGCATGATGTCGCCAAGGCCAAGGAATTGCTGAAAGAGGCAGGCCTCGAAAACGGCTTCAAGGCGACGCTGAAACTGCCGCCGCCCGCCTATGCCCGCCTCGGTGGCGAAATCATAGCCTCACAACTTCGCGACGTCGGCATCGATCTGGAGATCATCCCGGTCGAATGGGCGCAGTGGCTGGATCAGGTGTTCACCAAGAAGAATTACGACCTGACCATCGTCTCCCACACCGAGCCCAACGACATCGATATCTATTCGCGCAAGGACTATTACTTCAACTACGACAACCCGGCCTTCGACAAGGTGATTGCCGATCTCGGCGTCACCTCCGACGAAGCCAAGCGCAAGGAATTGCTGGGGCAGGCACAGAAGATCCTGGCCGACGACGCCGTGGTCGGATTCCTCTACGAATTGCCGAAGGTCGGCGTCTGGGACGCCAAGCTGGAAGGCCTGTGGGAAAACGCCCCGATCCAGGCCAATGATTTGACCAAGGTGAAGTGGAGCGAGTGATCCCCCACCTTCCATGACCGCCTACCTCCTAAAACGCTTCGCCGTCGCGCTCGCCACGCTGGTGCTGGCTTCCATGGTGGTGTTCGCCGTCCTGGAGATCCTGCCCGGCGATCCGGCGCGGCTGATGCTGGGCCTGAACGCCAGTGCCGATCAGGTCGAGCTGCTGCGCAACCAGATGGGCCTCAACGCGCCGCTGGCCTTGCGCTACCTGCAATGGGCCGGCGGCCTGCTCAGTCTCGATTTCGGCCGCTCCTACACCTATTCGGTGCCGGTCATCGATCTGGTGCGCGAGCGGCTTGCCGTCTCGCTGCCGCTGGCGCTGATTGCGCTTGCGCTCTCCACCATCATCGCGATTCCCGTTGGCCTGTTTTCCGCCAGCCGGCGTGGACGCGCCGGTGATACGATTTCGATGGGCGCCGCACAGCTTGGCGTCGCCGTGCCCAATTTCTGGTTCGCGCTGATGCTGATCTATGTTTTCGCCGTCTGGCTGCGGCTGGTCCCGGCCGGTGGGTTTCCCGGCTGGAGTGCTGGCATCTGGCCAGCCTTGAAATCGCTGCTGCTGCCGGCGGTCGCACTTGCCTTGCCGCAAGCCGCGATCCTGGCGCGCGTTACCCGCTCGGCGCTGATCGAGGTGCTGAACGAGGACTATATCCGCACCGCCCGCGCCAAGGGCCTGCCCTATCGCGCAGTCTTGTGGCGGCATGCACTGCGCAACGCCATGATCCCGGTGCTGACCATTCTGGGCCTGCAGTTTGCCTTCCTGCTTGCCGGCACCATCATCATCGAGAATGTCTTTTACCTGCCCGGCCTCGGCAGGCTGGTGTTCCAGGCCATCACCCAGCGCGATCTGATCGTCGTCGAAAGCGTCGTCATGCTGCTGGTCGCCGCCGTCATCGCCGTCAACCTCCTCGTCGACCTTTCCTATGCGGTTGTCGATCCGCGCTTGAGAAGCCGGCAATGACACTGCAAATCGAGATGTCAGAAGAGACGTTTGGCAACATCCTGGGCAAGGCGTTCAGGGATACCGCCTTCGTGGCCGGTTTCGTCATCACGCTGCTGATCCTGGCAATGGCTGTAGTCTCTTATGGCTGGACGCCCTACGACGTCACCAAACTGGTGATATCGGACAAGACGCAGGCACCCTCGCTGGCGCACTGGTTCGGCACCGACCATTTCGGCCGCGACATTCTGTCGATGGTCATGGTCGGGGCCCGCAATTCGATTGCCGTGGCGCTGGTCGCGGTCGGCATCGGCATGGGGGTCGGCGTGCCGCTCGGCGCCTTTGCGGCGGCACGCGGCGGCCTCGTCGACGAGGCACTGATGCGGCTGAACGACCTCGTCTTCGCCTTCCCGGCTTTGCTGTCGGCGATCATGATCACCGCCATCTTCGGGCCAGGCGCGATCAACGCCATCATCGCCATCGGCATCTTCAACATCCCGGTCTTTGCCCGTGTCGCCCGGGCCGGCGCGCTGGCGATCTGGCCGCGCGAGTTCATTCTGGCCGCGCGCGCCGCCGGCAAGAGCAGCACGCAGATCACAATCGAACATGTGCTGCCCAACATCGCCACGCTGCTCCTGGTGCAAGGCACCATCCAGTTCGCGCTGGGCATCCTAGCCGAGGCCGGGCTTTCCTATCTCGGCCTTGGCGCGCAACCGCCAATGCCGAGCTGGGGCCGCATGCTGTTCGACGCGCAGACCCGCATGGTGGTGGCGCCATGGATGGCGATCTTTCCGGGCATGGCGATCGTTGTCGCCGTGCTGGGGCTGAACCTCCTGGGCGACGGCATCGCCGACATCCTCGATCCGAAATCGCGGCGGCAGCGATGAGCCTGCTCGACATCGAGAACCTGTCGCTGACCATCGGCGACACGCAGATCCTCAGGGGTGTGGAGCTTTCCATTGCGCCCGGTGAAGTGATGGGGCTGGTCGGCGAATCGGGTTCGGGCAAGTCGATGACCGCGCTGACGGTGATGCAGCTTCTGCCCCATGCCGCGCGCGCCACCGGACGCGTCACATTCGACGGCATCGACATCCTCACGGCGAGCGAGGATCAGATGTGCGCGCTGCGCGGCGACGATATCGGCATGGTCTTCCAGGAGCCGATGACGGCGCTCAATCCGGTCAAGACCATAGGCGAACAGGTTGCCGAAGGCATACGCTGGCACACCAAGGCCAGCCGCGCCGAGGCCGAAGACCGGGCGCGAAAAATGCTCGACCGCGTCGGCTTGCCCTCGGCGAAATTCCCTATGTCGCGCTATCCGCATGAACTGTCCGGCGGCCAGCGCCAGCGCGTCGTCATCGCCATCGCCTGCGCCCTGAAGCCGAAGCTGCTGATCGCCGACGAACCGACGACGGCGCTCGACGTGGTGCTGCAGGCACAGATCCTCGACCTGTTGCGCGACCTCGTCGCCGAAAGCCGCATGGGCCTGCTCCTGATCTCGCACGACCTCGCCGTGGTGACCGAGATGGCGGACCGCATCACTATCCTGCGCCGCGGCGAGGTTATGGAAGCCGGCGACACTGCGCGCACGCTGTCCGAGCAGCTCCATCCCTACACGCGCCAGCTGGCGCAGGCCTCGATGCATGTGCCGGCGCGCGCCAGGCCGCATGGCATCGAGACGAGCCGACCTTTGCTTCAGGTCGAAAGCGTGACACGCGACTATCCCGGACGGCGCACCTCATTGTTCAAACGCGCGCCTGGTATCCGCGCTGTCGACGATGTCTCGCTGTCGATGGCGCCGGGTCAGTCAGTGGCGCTGGTCGGCCGCTCCGGTTGCGGCAAGTCAACGCTCGCCCGCATGATCCTGGCGCTGGATCGGCCGACATCGGGTACGATCCGGTTTCACGGCGAGACCGTCACCGGCAAGAGCGAAGCCGAGCTGAAGCCGGCTCGCCGTGACATGCAGGTCGTTTTCCAGGATCCCTACGGATCCTTCGACCCGCGTCAGAAGGTCGAAAAACTAGTCGCCGAACCCCTGCATGTGCTGGAGAAGCAGCCGACACGCACCGAGCGCCGCGAAATGGTGGCGCATGCGCTGCACGAAGTCGGCCTCGGCATCAGCGACATGGACAAATACCCGCATGAATTTTCCGACGACCAGCTTGGGGCGGGTGATGAT
>NZ_RZTT01000447.1 GCF_003996995.1 Mesorhizobium sp. M7A.T.Ca.US.000.02.2.1
CCGCCAACACCGATCGCCGCCGACGCAACCATTGCCGACATGGTCGAAGGCCTCGACAAGCCGGTCGAATTCGTCAGGCGTGTGCTGGCAAAGCTCGAACGCTGCAAGCGTGCCCACGGCGATGCCCAGGTGCGCGTCGGCGTGCGTGGCCGCGCCGAATGCCCGAACTACCTGATCGAATATGTCCGCGAAGACGCCAAGACCCATGAGCGGGTGACTTATCAGGACGCCGCCTACAGCGGCAGCACGCATCGCGAGCTGGCGGCCCATCACATCGAGGCGGTGAAAAATTGGTCGCCCGAGGAAATGAACATCACGGCCGTTTCGGCGCTGATCGGCCGCCTGCGCAATCCGCGCGCCCCATCATCGCGCTTCGCCGACGAGGACTGACATGGCCATAAAATTCTCCTCCAAGGATCAGACGGCAGCCTCGGGTGCTGCGGCAAAACCGGCCAAGCCGGTTGCCGCGCCGAAAGCCGGCGACGCCACCGAGGCCGCGACCGATCTGTTCAAGTCGCCGGCGGATTCGCCGAAGGGCAAGACGGCTAAGAAGAAATAGCGCCTTGCCGCAAGACGCCGATCGCAACCCGGCCGAACCGGCTCTGTCCGCCCTGATGGCCGCCGCGAGCGTTTTGCCGTCGCAACACGGCACTTTCGATTGCCAAAGCTGCGGTGCCTGCTGTTCCTATTCGGCCGAGTGGCCGCGCTTTTCCACCGAGGATGACGCACAGCTCGACCGTATCCCGGAAAAATATGTCGCATCTGACCTGTCAGGCATGCGCTGCGAGGGCGTGCGCTGCTCGGCGCTGTCCGGCGAGATCGGCAAGTCGACCGTTTGCGGCATCTACGACGTCCGGCCGGACGTCTGTCGCGCCTGCATGCCCGGCGACGAGGAGTGCCTGATGGCACGCCAGGCGCTCGGGTTACCGGTGTAGCCAATCTCCAATCGCCTCCGCTTGTGCGCCGACCCGCAGCCCGATACCTTCCTGGTTGGGTAGGGTGCCGGAGGAACCATCGTGAGCATCGAATTTCTGTTGACGTCCCTGATTGTCGTGGCTTCGCCCGGCACCGGCGTTCTCTACACGCTGAGCGCCGGCCTCTCGCGCGGTGCGCGGGCCAGTGTCATCGCCGCCTTCGGCTGCACGCTCGGCATCATCCCGCACATGGCCGCCGCCATCACTGGCCTGGCGGCGCTGCTGCACACCAGTGCGCTCGCCTTCGAGACGCTGAAATATCTCGGCGTCGCCTACCTGCTCTACATGGCCTGGAACACACTGAAGGAAAAGGGCGGCCTCAGCGTCGACCAGGATGTGACGCCGCGCTCGGCCGGCAAGGTGATTGCCACCGGTATCCTCGTCAACGTGCTCAATCCGAAACTGTCGATCTTCTTCTTCGCCTTCCTGCCGCAGTTCGTCAGCACCACGGAGCCCAATGCGCTGTCGAAGATGCTGGAACTGAGTTCCGTCTTCATGCTTTTGACCTTCGTGGTTTTCGTCGGCTACGGCATCTTCGCCGCCTCGATCCGCAGCCACGTCGTCTCGCGGCCAATGGTGTTGACCTGGATGCGCCGGACCTTCGCCGGCGCCTTCGTCATGCTTGGCGCGAAGCTGGCGCTGGCCGATCGGTAGCGCCACGAGGAGCGGTTCAGTCTCGCTGATCCGCTCGCCTTGTTGCGCTGTTCCGGGCGATGCCCTTTGGGAATGCTCGGGCGCGCTACCCCTTCACATAGCCCATCGCTTCGACGATCCGCCCGTCGGCCACGCGCATGAGGTTGACGCCGCGCAGCGAATTGCCGTCGGCCATGAAATAGCGCCAGCGGATCGTTGCCCGGTCGCCGGCAACGAAGACGCACGCCGCTTGACCGGCAAAACGAGCGCCGTGCGGCGCCGGCACGGTGTTCTCGATCACGCAATCCTCAGCCACCAATTCGGCGAGTGCCGAGGGATCATGGCATTGGAATACGTCGTTGTAGCGCCGCATGATCTCGGCCGTCTGCTGGGACAGATCGTACGCGGTTGCGTCCATGACAAGCTCCTGTGTCATCTTCTTTCTCCTGGCTTCATTGGCCTTTGGTGGCTTCAACGAGCGTTGCCTTGAGGGTGATCTGAGACACGCCGGCAAGGGCCCGCGAGACGAGGCAGCCTGTCTTGGCGGATTGTGCAAGGCGCTCGAATTCATCTGCGGCGAGTCCTGCGGCCTCCACCTCGGTTTCGAGTTCGATCCGGGTGATCGTCGGCCCGGCCGCGGTCGCGCCGAGATGCACCTTGGCCATCGTGTGGATATTGCGGGCAACATGGCCGGCGCCGCCCAGTATGGCGCTCAGCGCCATCGAGAAGCAGCCTGCATGCGCTGCGGCGATCAGCTCTTCCGGGTTGGTGCCCGGACCGTTCTCGAAACGCGAAGGGAAGGAATAGGCGCCTTCGAAGACGCCGCTGCCGAGCCGCAGCCGGCCCGCCCCTTCCTTCAGCGTGCCTTGCCATTTGGCCGAGGCTTCACGAATTGTCATTGTCGTTCTCCCTTGGTTTGAGGACTTGATGGGTCAGGCGCCGTCGATGATCACCTTCCCGAAGACGTCGCCCTGCTGGAAATAGCGGTAGGCATCGACGGCCTCGGTGAAGGCGAAGACCTTTTCGATGACGGGCCGCAGGCGATGCTGCGAGCGGCGCGCAGCATGGCTTCGAGATTGGTCCGGTTGCCGACGAACAGGCGGCTGATGGTGGCGAGGCTGCGCTGGTAGAGTGCCGCCGGCAACTGGATCGATCCGCCTTTCGCATCCTGCAGCGTCAAGAGCACGATGTGCCCGTAAAGCGTGCTGGCGATCAGCGACTGGGCGAAGGTCGCCGGGCCACCGGTCTCGATGACGAGATCGATGCCGCCGGTCTGGTCGCGGACGGCCGCGCCCCATTGCGGCATATCCGATGTCGAAATCACCAGGTCGGCGCCCAGCGCCCGCAGCCTGTCCGCTTTCTCACCGCGCGAGGTGACGGCGGCGACATGGCAGCCGAGCAGCTTGGCGAACTGCAGTGCAAAGAGCGAGACGCCGCCCGAGCCGACGACCAGAACCCATTGGCCGGGCTTCGGAATTCCGGCGCCCGTCACGGCATTCCAGCCGGTCAGGCCGGCGCAGGTCAGCGTTGCCGCCTCATGCCAGTCGAGATGATCGGGCAAGTGCACCGCCCATTGTTCGTCGAGAACGGCGTATTCGGTCAGCATGCCATCCAGCGTGCAGCCGAGCTGATCGATGAGTCCGGCATGGATGCGGCCGTCGATCCATCGGGCGAAATAGCTGCCGGTCACGCGGTCGCCGACAGCAAAGCGGGTGACGGTATCGCCGATGGCGACAATGTCACCGGCCCCGTCGCTCAGCGGAACGACGCCTTGGCGCGGCGGCAGCGGATAGGTGCCGTTGAGGATCATCGTATCGCGCCGGTTGAGCGAGGTGGCGCGAACGCGCAGCACGATCTCATGCGGTTTCGGCTCCGGCCGCGGCTCGTCGTGCAGCGCCAGACATTCGGTTCCGCCGGATCCTTCAAGCCGATAGCTGCGCATTTCGAACCTCGGATATATAGACTGATCTACATATTATGTAGACCGATTGTCATATTTCGCGCAAGGGCTATAATGACCTCTCCTGACAGAGGTTGACATGGCGAACGACACACGAGCCCGCATACTCGAGACGACCGGATTGCTGCTCAGGCAGCGCGGCTATCACGGCACCTCGCTCAATGACATATTGAGCGCCAGCGGCGCGCCGCGAGGCTCGCTCTATTTTCATTTTCCCGGCGGCAAGGACCAACTGGTCATCGAGGTGACGCGGGCCAGCGTTGCCGACGTGACGGAGAGGCTGGGCGAAGCGCTGGCTGCCGAAAAGTATCCGGCGGTGGCTGTCCATCATATCTACCAGTCGGTGGGACGCATGCTGGAAGACAACCAGTTTTCGCTCGGCTGTCCGATCGCGCCTGTCGTGCTGGACTCGCCCACCGACGTGCCGGAACTGGCGGAGTTGTGCCGCTCGGCCTTCGAACAGTGGATAGGCCTGCTGCGGGACGCCTTCGTCAGGGCGGGGGTGCCCGAGCGCCGCGCGCATGCATTGGCACTGCTGGTCGAATCGTCGCTGGAGGGGCTGATGGTGATCGCCCGCGCCACCCGAGACCGCGCCCCGGTACAGGCCGTGGCCGATGAGGTGGCGGCGCTGATCGAAGCTGCGGTGCTTGCCGGCGAGGTCAAGCAACGCGCGGATGCCGCCGTCTGAGAGACGGCCACAGCGACTGCTGCGCAAAACAAAAAGGGCGGCATCTCTGCCGCCCTTTCCGTGTTCTGAAGACAGATGGAAGCGTGGATTAGAAATCCATGCCGCCCATGCCGCCCATGCCGCCGCCCATGCCGCCAGGCATGCCGCCGCCGCCAGCCGACTCCTTCTTCGGAGCCTCCGCGATCATGGCTTCGGTGGTGACGAGCAGGCCGGCGACCGAGGCCGCGTCCTGGAGAGCCGTACGGACAACCTTGACCGGATCGACGATACCCATGGCGATCATGTCGCCATATTCGCCGGTCTGGGCGTTGTAGCCGAAGGTCGCGCCCTTGTTCTCAAGGATCTTGCCGGCAACGATCGATGCTTCCGCACCGGCGTTGGCCGCGATCTGGCGGGCCGGA
>NZ_RZTT01000448.1 GCF_003996995.1 Mesorhizobium sp. M7A.T.Ca.US.000.02.2.1
GACGAAGCTGTCTGCAACTTCAACTCTACCGTATGATCAAACATTTTCAAACAAAAATATGTTTGCAGTGTTCGAATTTATTGGTATGCATCTCCATATCAACAGAACGCGTTCCGCCACCAAGCAGAGAGATTACGATCATGCCGGCTGCCTCCGTCATTCCTCCAGTGCTTGCCGAACTCGCGGGCAAGCGTGCCTTTGTGACGGGTGGCGGCGCGGGGATCGGTCGCGCGATCGCGACCGCCCTGACGCGGCAGGGTGTCGCCGTGGCGATCGGCGATCTGGATCCCGACGCGGCGCGCAAGGCGGCCGAGGAGATTGGCGGCGGTGCCGCCGCCGTCACGGTCGATGTTCGCCGTCGCGATTCCGTCGAGGCGGCCTTTGCCACTGTGCTGGAAGCGCTAGGCGGCTGCGATATCCTGATTGCCAATGCCGGCGTGTCCACCATGCAACACGCGCTCGATCTGACCGACGAGGAGTGGGACTTCAACTTCTCGGTCAATGCGCGCGGGGTATTCCTCGCAAATCAGATCGCTGGACGGCATTTTGTCAAGCAAGGCACGGGCTGCATCGTCAACACCGCCTCGCTTGCCGCGAAGGTCGGTGCGCCGCTCCTGGCGCATTATTCGGCATCCAAGTTCGCCGTGCTCGGCTGGACGCAGGCCTTTGCCCGCGAGCTCGCGCCCAAGGGAATCCGCGTCAATGCCGTCTGCCCGGGGTTCGTCAAGACCGGCATGCAATCGCGCGAAGTCGAATGGGAGGCGCATCTGCGGCAGGTCACGCCCGAACGGGTGGTCGCCGACTATATCGCGCAGACGCCGCTCGGCCGGCTCGAGTTGCCGGAGGATGTCGCCGACGTCGTCGTGTTCCTCTGCTCGGATCAAGCCCGCTTCATGACTGGCCAGGGCGTCAACGTGACCGGCGGCGTCTACATGACCTGACGGCTTTTGGCGGCTGTAACCGGATCCTGATGCTGGCACGCGCCAACCAAAAAAGTGAACACATATGATCAGAAGGCAGGCTTTCAATGTTACATTTTGTTCTCTAAGATGACCGTTCGCTCGACTTCGGCCTTCGGCGTTCAGCCGGGTCAGACGGGTTCATGAGGAAAGTCTATGGCGTCTATCGAGCTCGATCGCGTTTCCAAGCTCTACGGCAATGGCAATTACGGGGTGCATGAGGTCGATCTCACCATTCCCGATGGTGAATTCGTGATCTTTCTCGGCCCGTCGGGATGCGGCAAGTCGACGACGCTGCGGATGATTGCCGGCCTGGAGAGTATCTCCTCCGGCGATCTTCGCATCGGTGGCAAGAGCGTCGCCAATGTCGCGCCGCGCGACCGCAACGTCGCGGTGGTTTTCCAGAGCTACGCGCTCTATCCGCATATGTCGGTGCGGCAGAACATGGCCTTCGGGCTGAAGATGCGCGGCACCGACGCAGCAGTGATCGATGCCAAGATTGCCGACGCCGCGAACCTGCTCGGTTTGCAGAATCTTCTCGGCCGCAAGCCGGCAGCGCTTTCGGGCGGCCAGCGTCAGCGTGTCGCGCTTGGCCGGGCGATCGTTCGCGAACCGGCGGCCTTCCTGCTTGACGAACCGCTGTCCAACCTCGATGCGCAGCTGCGTGCCGAGATGCGGCTCGAACTCGTCAAGCTGCACCGACGCCTCGGCCGCACCATCGTCCATGTCACGCACGACCAGGTCGAGGCCATGACCATGGGCGATCGCATATGCATCATGCGCGATGGTCGCCTAGTCCAGGCCGGCCGGCCGCTTGAAGTCTATGCCGACCCGGTCAACACCTTCGTCGCGCGCTTCCTGGCGACGCCGCCGATGAACCTCATTCCGGCCACGCTCCAGGCCGCACCTGGCGAAGGGCTCTCCGTCCTGACCGATAGTGGTGCCGTGCTTGCCGTCCCCGCCCGCCACCGCAACGCCTATGGCGAGCGTGTCGGGCGCCGCGTCATTCTGGGCGTGCGGGCCGAGGATTTCCATGAAAGCCCCGACAAGCCGGAGTGGCAGAAGATTGCCGTACGGGTCGTGGCCGTCGAGGCTCTCGGCGCCGAGAACGTCCTGATCGGCCAGATTGCCGGTCAGGCCACCGGCACGGACGATGCCCACCCCGCCGGAGGCGACAAGCCGTTGGAGATCGCCGCCCGCCTGAGCCGTTATTTCACGGCGCCCGTCGGCTCGATCGTCGAACTCTACATCGACCCGCTGCCGATGCACCTCTTTGATCCCGAAACCGAACTGGTCATCGCGCGGCCGAGCCTCATGAGGGCCGCTCGATGACCAGCATGGACAGAAACGAACGGCCTGCCTTTCGCCGCCGCTTCGGCTTGCATTTCGGGCTGATTGTCGTCTGCGCCATCGTGCTGCTGCCGCCGCTCTGGGTGCTGCGGACAAGCTTCGTCCCCGAGCAGCTATCCTACAGCAACGAGCTGATGCCGGCCTTTACGACGGACAATTATTCGGCGCTGCTGTCGAGCCGCTTCGGTCAGTCCTACCTCAACAGCCTGATCGTCGCGCTCGGCTCGGTTCTGCTCGCATTGCCTTTTGCCGCCACCACCGGTTATGCCTTTGCCCGCTTCCGCACGGGCGGTCGTTGGGCGCGTTTTGCCGTTCTGGCGACGCAAATGCTGCCGCCTGTGGCGCTGGTGCTGCCGACCTTCACGCTGTTCCGAAGCCTGGAGCTCAGCAATTCGCTGACCGGGCTGATCATCGTCTATGCCGCGCTCAACCTGCCTTTCCTGACCTGGATCCTGATGGGCTTCTTCGAAGGCATTCCAGTCGATCTGGAGTGGGCGGCGATGACCGACGGCGCGACCGCCTGGGGCGCCTTCTGGCGCATTGTGCTGCCGGTGTCGATGCCCGGTATCGCGGCCGCCGGCGTGCTCGGTTTCATCCTGGCGTGGAATGAGTTTTTGTTTGCCCTGGTTTTAAGCGGGCCGAAGACGGCGACCATACCGGTTGCGCTCGCCGCGTTGCAGACCTCGAACGGCGTCCAGATCGCCAAGGTTTCTGCCGGCGTCGTCCTTGCCATCCTGCCGCTGGTCGTGGCTTCCCGCTTCATCCAGCGTTTCATCGTCCAGGGCTTGACGTTCGGCAGCGTGAAATAGGCCGGCCGCTCCGAGAGCCGACATGGCTCGCTAGCCGGTTATGAAATCGTGACGGGATCACCGCCGCGTCCAGAGGGAAAGAGGAGTAGAGAGTTATGACTTGGAACAAGCAGACCTTGATCAAAATGCTGATGACGGCGGTGAGCGGGGCAGCGGTTGTCAGCGCATCGCTTCCGGCCAGGGCGGCTGAGCCCATCACCTTGCACGCCTTGATGGAGGACGTGCCGGAAACCAAGATCATCGAAGCGCTGTTGCCCGAATTCGAGAAGCAGACCGGCATCAAGGTCGAGTTCGAGAAGATCGGCTATCCCGACATGCACGACAAGCTGGTGTCCCAGCTGACCGCGCCGCAGAGCTACTACAATGTGCTCGAGGTCGACTTCCTGTGGGCCGGCGAATTTCCGGCCGCCGGCTGGCTCGCCGATCTGAAACCCTTCGTCGAGAAATCCAAATACGATCTAGGCCCCTTCATTCCCTCGACGCTTGACCTGCTCGGCCGGACCAAGGACCAGCTGTTCCTGGTGCCCATGTACAACTACTCGATGGGCCTCCTCTACCGCACGGACCTGATCGGCGACGAGAAGCTCAAGGCCGCCTACAAGACGGCAACCGGCAAGGAACTCGCTTTGCCGACGACCCTCGAAGATTATGTGGCGATTTCCAAATTCATGAAGGCCAATGCCGGCGTCGCCGGAGCCGCGATGCAGGGCCAGCGCGGCGATCCCAACAGCATGGAATTCTCCAACTACCTGTTCTCCGCCGGCGGCAGCTATCTCAATGCCGACGGCAAGGCGAGCCTCGACACGGCAGAGGCCAAGAAGGCGCTCGATCTCTATGTCGACAACATCCAGCACGGCGCCCAGCAGGGTGCCGTGTCGGCGACGCTCGACGACACCATGCGCCTGATGTGCAGCGGTTCCGCATTCAGCATGGTCACCTATTGGTGGATGCTGCCGCAGATGGACGATGCCGTGAAGTGTCCGACGGTCGCCGGCAAGGTCGGCCTGTCGGTGATGCCGGGTGGCCATGGCGAAAGCGGCGGTTGGGGCTGGGGCATTCCCAAGAACACGTCGCCGGAAGAGCAGGAAGCCGCATGGACCTTCATCCAGTGGGTGCAGAGCAAGGATGTTTCGGTGAAGCGCGCGCTCGAGGGCCACGCGCCCGTGCGCAGCGATGTCTATGCCGATGCGGCGGTGCTGGCGAAATATCCCTTCTACAAGACCGCCGAGGATGTGGTGGCGACCGGCAAGTCGTTTCCGATCTTCACCTATTCGGCGCAATACGAGGATCTGCTCGGTACCCAGCTCTCGCTGGCGGCTGGCGGCCAGGCGACATCGGACGCGGCGCTGAAGGCGGCTTCCGACGGCTTGCAGGGGCTCCTCGACAAATAGCGGTCCGGCTTGGCAAGGAGATCCGGCGCGGCGGTGTCAGCCGCGCCGGATCTTGTCCAGACCCCGGATCTTGACGAGATCAGCAACGCCACCCCGACCAAGGCTCGGTTACGATGTTCAATGC
>NZ_RZTT01000449.1 GCF_003996995.1 Mesorhizobium sp. M7A.T.Ca.US.000.02.2.1
ACGCAAGAGCGTTCAGCCGGGCATGAACGCAAGAGCGTTCAGCCGGGCAGGGGCATGAACCCTGTTCTGAGTGCGTGAGCCCATTCCGGCCGGCCCGCCTGTTCGGCTTGCCTGGCGGCCGCCTCGTGGTCGTAGTCGACGGCGATGGCCTCGAAGCGGTCGGGCTGGCCGTTGCTGCCCAAGGTGACGATGCCGTAGCGCGCATACGGCGAGCCCTGCTCGGAGACATGCGCCGGCGGTGTGGAATCGTCATAGGCAGGGCAGCCGATGCTGCCCGGATTGAAGATGACGGGACCATCGGGGACGCGGATCAGTTCCGCGCGGTGGCTGTGGCCGCACAGCGCGATGCGGCAAGCCGGGTCGAGCGTCTTCAGCCGCCGCCGGATCGCCGCCAACGGCGCACGCACCAGCTGGCCATTGACGATGGTATCGGCGAGATATTTCTCGTCATGGTCGGGACGGGCGTGGAAAGCGATGATTCCGGGTGCGATCTCCAGCGTCAGCGGCTGGGCGAACAGCATCTGGCGCTGCGTCTCGGTCAGCCGCGCCTGCGCATAGACGTCGGAGGGCCACATGGTGTCATCAGCGGGGTCGGCGGCGACACGGCGGTCGTGGTTGCCGCGCACCGTCGGCAGGTTCAGCGCCTCCAACCGCGCAAACGTCTCGCGCGGCCACAGCGGGCCGGAAACGCTGTCACCGAGATTGACGGTCAGGTCGGCGCCGCCGCGCCGCTTCAGATCGTCAAGCACGGCGTCCAGCGCCAGCACATTGCCGTGGATATCGGCGAGGACGGCGATGCGCATTTTCGGGAGGCTCCTGTGTGACGCCGCTTTTCCTTTTGCCCACGTCCGTGGGGCGAGGAACCCAAGTTCTGCAAGGTCAGGCGTGGATTTCGATGTCGTGGCCGCCGACCGCCGGCAGTGCCGGATCGTCGCCGGCGGCGGCGATGACGCTGTCGAGCAGGCCGGGGAAGCGGGCGTCGAGATCGGCGCGGCGCAGTGTGATCATGCGGTTGGTGCCGACCACTTCGGCGCGGGTGACGCCGGCCTCGCGCAGTTTGGCCAGGTGATAGCTCAGATTGGTCTTCGAGCCGAAATCGAGGAACTGGCTGCAGTTCAGCGGCACGCCCTGCTTGCTGGCGAGATAGCGCACGATGGCGAGCCGGGTCGGGTCGCCGAGCACGCCAAGCACAATCGGCAGGCTGATCTGGTCCGTATTGGGGTGTGGCAAGGTCATGGCTCGAAACTAAGCACAGTCGGGTCCGATTTCAACGCATCCATCATTGTTGGCCCGCACGCGACCTTTCTCCGTCTGGCGCCGATGCTTCCGACCTGTCCTGACACAGGGCTGTCAGGAAGGTTCAGCTATTTTTCCCTGGCTTCATTGACATGATGCCCTATTGTGTCCAATTGTTCAATAACTTTTGAACTAAGGACATCCCGCCATGGACAAGCGCCTTTTCTGGCTCGCGCTCGGATCGTTCACGATCTCGACCGAAGGCTTCGTCATCTCCAGCCTTCTGCCCGACATCGCGGCGGATGCCGGCATCTCCATTCCGCTGGCCGGCACGCTGATCACCGCCTTCGCGCTCGCCTATGCGATCGGCACGCCGATCCTGGCGACGCTGACAGGCGAGTGGGACCGGCGCCGCGTCATCCTGTGGACGCTGGTGTTCTTTGTGCTCGGCAACGTCGCCGCTGCCTTGAGTTCCTCCTTCGAACTGCTGCTGATCGCGCGCATCGTCATGGCGCTGTCGTCGGGCCTGTTCGCCGCAACCGCGCAAGGCACCGCGGTGGCGCTGGTCGATGACCATCACCGGGCGCGTGCCATCGCCGTCGTCGTCGGCGGCACCACGGTGGCCGTTGCCCTGGGCGCGCCACTGGGCGCGCTCGTTGCCACCGTTGCCGGCTGGCGCGGCACCTTTTTTGCCATCGCCGGTCTTGGCGCGCTTGCGGGCGCGATCCTGTGGTACCGGCTGCCGCGGGGCATCGTTGGCACCAGGCTGCCCTTGAAGCGCAGGCTGGCGGCAGCGCTGCGTCCCGGCGTGATGCCGATCCTATTGACGACAGTGCTGGCGCTGATCGGCGCCTTCACCGTCTTTGCCTATGTCGCGCCGCTTGCCATCGAGGGCGGCGGTCTCAGCCAGATCGCGCTGCCCGGCATGCTGCTTGCCTTCGGCGTCGGCGCCGTCATCGGCAACATTGGCGGCGGCCAGGCTGCCGACCGGTTCGGCGCGACCCGCACCGTCGGCTGGTCGCTGGCGCTGAGTGCCGGCATGCTGGTCCTGCTGTCGGTCATCCCGACGTTCCTGCCGCACCATATTGCCGGGCCGGCTCTGATGGCGATGATGGTGCCGTGGGGCATCGTCGGTTGGGCGTTCCCGCCGGCGCAGGCGAGCCGCATCATCAAGCTGGCGCCCGATGCCGCCCCGATCGTGCTGTCCCTCAACGCCTCGGCACTCTATCTCGGCGTGGCGCTGGGCGCCGTGGTCGGCGGTGCCGTGCTGCGCTACGGCGCGCCGGCCGATCTCGGCCTGGTCGCCGCGATCTTCCCGATCATCGGGCTTGGCATCGTGGTGGCCGGCCGCTGGGCGGCTCGTCCTGTACAGATGCCTGCCGAGTAGGTTTTTTGGCAAACGCTGGCCTAACGCCTTAGGGCGTGGCCTGCGGCAGATCGAAATCCAGCGCGGCGATGTCATCCAGCGCCGCGCGCAGCTTTTCAGCCTTGTCCCTGCCGACGACATCCTCGAAACGCTGCTGGGCGATCTGCCACAGTTTCATCGCGGCCTCAAGCTTGGCCAGCCCCTGCGGCGTCAGCCGCACACGCTTGACGCGGCGGTCCTCCGGATCGGCGAAGGTCTCGACATAGCCGTCGCGGATCAGTGGTTTCAGCGTATGGCCGAGCGCCGACAGGTCCATGATCAGCGACGCGGCGATAGCCCCCATCGCCGGCTCGTCGCCGATATGGATTTGGTAGAGCAGGCCCTGCTGCGTCGCCTTGAGGCCCGATGGCTCCACCACATCATCATAAAACTTGCCGAGCTTGCGCGCCGCACGGCGCAGCGCGGCGTTGTTGCAGAGCGTGAGGCCGGGCAAGCTGTCCTTTGACATGATGGTCCTTGGCGCCGGCGAATGACGCCCGGCTGCACCCCTCAAATAATCCCGGTCCGTATCATTGACAAGATAGTGGCATATGCCTACTTCCCAATTAGTGGTATATGCCACTAAATCAATCACGCGGCTTTCGGTAGCGCGGCAGATGCCACGGCGCCGGGTCAGTCGAAACGAACCAGATCAGTCGAAGAAGGAGCAGGACAATGAGTGGACAGGGCAACAAGGGCACGGCGGTCGTCACCGGTGCTTCGTCGGGCATCGGCGCGGTCTATGCCGACCGGCTGGCGGGGCAGGGCTACGATCTGGTGCTGGTGGCGCGGCGCGCCGACCGGCTGGAGGAACTGGCCGGGAAGCTGCGCCAGACCTATAGCCGCAAGGTCAGCGTGATCAGCGCCGACCTCTCCAACGACGACGACGTCCGCCGCGTCGAGCAGGCGATCGCCAGCGACGACAGCGTGACGCTGTTGGTCAACAATGCCGGCCTTGGCGGCCAGTCCGTGGTGGCAACCGCCGATGCGGACGCTGCCGAACGCATGATCAAGGTCAATGTCATCGCCCTGACGCGGCTGACCCGTGCCGTGCTGCCGGGGTTTTTGGCGCGCAACCGAGGTGCGGTCGTCAACATCGCCTCGGTGCTCGCCTATGAGACCTCGTTCGGCGGCATCTACAGCGGTTCCAAGGCCTATGTCGTCAACTTCACCGAGGCTCTGCACCGCGAGGTCGCGGGTACGGAGGTGAAGGTGCAGGTGGTGCTGCCGGGCGCGACACGGACCGATTTCTGGGAGCTTGCCGGCAGCGATATCGACCAGCTTCCGAAGGAAATCATCATGAGCGCCGACGATATGGTCGATGCGGCCCTTGTCGGCCTTGCCAGGGGTGAAGCCGTCACCGTGCCGGCGCTCGCCGAGCCGGCCAAACTGGACATTTTCCTCGGTGCCCGGCAGGCCTTCTACGGCAGCCTGCACGCCGACAAGCCGGCGGCTCGCTACGCGGCTTGAGGGTTTAGGCTGGTTCGCTTTACGAACCAAAAGGCCCCTCATCCGGCCGCTTCGCGGCCACCTTCTCCCCGCTGGGGAGAAGAGACCGGCGCCGGCGCTGACAATCTCCTCTCCCCGAGGGGAGAGGTCAGCCGAGCGAAGCGGAGGCTGGGTGAGGGGCCTTGCGTCCAACTCAGGCCGTCCGCCACATCGGAATGATCGAGGCGGCCAGCACCAGTGCCAGCGCGATGTTGAGCGCGCGCCATTGCCATTCGGTCTTGAGCAGCCGCGCCAGCACCATTCCGGCCACGCACCACAGTGAAAGCGAGGCGGCGGCCGCGAGGCCGAAGGTGACGCCGAGCAGCAGCGCAAGTTGCACCGGTCCGCTGGCCAATGCCGCGAACGAAGCCGCGGCGCCCAGTCCCATCGCCCAGCCTTTCGGGTTCATCCATTGAATGCCGGCGCCGCCCAGAAAGCTGTTCGGCCTGGCCATGCTCACATCCAGATTGGGCGGTCCGCTGCGGCCGATCTTGATCGCC
>NZ_RZTT01000044.1 GCF_003996995.1 Mesorhizobium sp. M7A.T.Ca.US.000.02.2.1
GTGCGGATGTTGGCGGCGCCGCTTTTGGCGCGGCCGATCACCGTGCCGTCCGCCGTTGCCAGAGCGGCCCTGCAACTGGTGCCGCCGCCATCGATTCCGAGCACGAAATTCACTTGATTTCTCCTCCGGGCGGATAATACCAATAAAATACCAATAGCCAAGGATTAATTTCCGTTTCAAAAAGATTAAGCCGTATTTTATTGAAAAATCTGCGTATTTCGTCGGTTCAACGCTTTCAGACCAGCAAATTCGTTAATGCGTGTGGACAAGTGGTATTTTTTTGGTATTGTTCTGGTATTGGAGGAACCGGGATGGCCGAAACGCGCACCGAAGCGCTTCACAAGAATGCCGAAGGGCTGGATATCCAGGCCCCGGACACCGTCCTTTCCTATTTGGCCGATGCGCAGATCGAAGCCGCCAAGGTCGTGCGCCACGCCATTCCATCCATCGCCAGGGCTGCCGAGATCATTGCCGTCAGGCTGAAGAGCGGCGGCAAGCTCGCCTACGCCGCTGCCGGCAGCTCAGGCCTGATGGCGCTGGCCGATGCGCTGGAGCTGCCGGGCACCTTCGGCATTCACCGCGACCGCATCGCTATCCTGATCGCCGGCGGCGACGACGCTTTCCGTACGCTGGCCGGAGGGCCGGAAGACGATACCGAGGAGGCTGCGGCAGCGGTCGCCGGGGCCGGCCTCGGCAAGGGCGACTGCCTGATCGCCATTTCCGCCAGCGGCACGACGCCCTATGCCGTCAAGGCCGTCGAGGAGGCTGCTCGCCGCGGCGCTGCCACCATCGGCATCGCCAACAACAGGGACTCTGCGCTGCTGCGCCGGGCACAAACCGCCATCCTGCTCGAAACGCCGCCGGAACTGATCGCCGGCTCCACGCGCATGGGCGCCGGCACCGCCCAGAAGATCGCGCTCAATATGCTGTCGACGCTGACCGCCATCCATCTCGGCCATGTGCATGACGGTTACATGGTCAATCTCATGGCCGACAACATCAAGCTGCGCGACCGCGCGGCCCGCATCGTCGCCGCCGTCAGCGGACGCGGTACGGACGAAGCGGCCCGCCTGCTCGAGAAGAGCGGCGGCGCGGTCAAGACCGCCATTCTGCTCGCCGCCGGCGCCGACAGCACTGACGCGGCGCAGAAGATACTGGAAGAGGCCGGCCAGAAGCTGCGGCCGGCCCTTTCCGCGCTGGGGCATGATCCCGAAAAGTGGAAGCCGCTTTTCGGAAAAGATCATGCTCGAACAGAGAAATAGAGCCTGGTTCATCCCGATTTTCATCGGGGTGAAACAGGCTTGCGAGGGGAGCAAAGGGCGCACTGCCTCCGTTCTCATCAAAACCGAACCTGAAAAAGGTCAACAGGGAGACTGAGCATGACAACGAAACTACTGACGGCACTGCTTTTGGGCACCAGCATTCTCGGCTCGGCCGGGGTTGCCTATGCCGAAGACGTAACGCTCAACATCGAAAGCTGGCGCGGCGACGACCTTGCCATCTGGAAGGACAAGCTGATCCCGGCTTTCGAAGCCAAGAACCCGGGCATCAAGGTGGTGTTCGCGCCGTCGGCTCCGACCGAATATGACGCAGCGCTCGGCGCCAAGCTCGCCGCCGGCTCGGCGGGCGACCTGATCACCTGCCGCCCGTTCGACAAGTCGCTCGAGCTGTTCAAGAAGGGCAACCTTGCGGATCTCTCGGCGCTGCCCGGCATGGAGAACTTCTCGCCCGTGGCCAAGTCCGCCTGGCAGACCGACGACGGCAAGGCGAGCTTCTGCGTGCCGATGGCATCGGTCATCCACGGCTTCATCTACAACAAGGACGCCTTCGACAAGCTCGGCATCAAAGTGCCGGAGACCCGCGACGAGTTCTTCGCCGCACTCGACAAGATCAAGGCCGACGGCACCTACATCCCGATGGCGATGGGCACCAAGGATCTCTGGGAAGCCGCAACCATGGGCTACCAGAACATCGGCCCGAACTACTGGAAGGGCGAGGACGGCCGCGCGGCGCTGATCAAGGGCGAGCAGAAGCTGACCGACAAGGACTGGGTCGCGCCGTATGAGGAACTGGCCAAGTGGAAGCCGTATCTCGGCGACGGCTTCGAGGCGCAGACCTATCCGGACAGCCAGAACCTGTTCACGCTCGGCCGCGCCGCCATCTACCCGGCCGGCTCATGGGAAATCGGCCTGTTCAACACCCAGGCGCAGTTCAAGATGGGCGCCTTCCCGCCGCCGGTCGAGAAGGCCGGCGACACCTGCTACATATCAGACCATACCGATATCGGCATGGGCCTGAATGCGGCTTCGAAGAACGCCGATGCGGCCAAGACCTTCCTGTCCTGGGTCGCCTCGCCTGATTTTGCCACCATCTACGCCAACGCGCTGCCGGGCTTCTTCAGCCTGAACTCCGCTCCGGTGAAGATGGAAGACCCGCTGGCGCAGGAATTCGTCTCCTGGCGCGGCAAGTGCAAGTCGACGATCCGCTCGACCTACCAGATCCTGTCGCGCGGCACGCCGAACCTCGAAAACGAGACCTGGGTTGAATCGGCCAACGTCATCAACGGCACCGATACGCCGGAAGCCGCGGCCAAGAAGCTGCAGACCGGTCTCGACAGCTGGTACAAGCCGGCCAAGTAGAACTCAGGCAACGGAACCGGCCGGGCGCAGGCCTGGCCGGTTCCGGACTACCTCATTCAAAGTGCGCTTATTCAGATAGCGATTGTCGGCACTGCCTCCCGGCCTTACCCTCTCATCGGGGAAGGCTAGCTGATCAGTCGCAGGCCTTTGTTCTTGCCGCATCGGGCAGGAATGTTCGGGCCGTGCATCGAGGCATCATCTAGATCGATACCCTTTGGAACCGAGAGACGGCGGGGACCGAACTCATGGCCGCAGATATCCGACCGAAAAGACCGTTCCGCTGGCACATCGGCATCTTCCTGGCGCCGGCCGTGCTCGTCTACACGGCGATCATGATCCTGCCGCTCGCCGGCACGCTGCAGCTGTCGCTGTTCCGCAACATCGAGCAGCACCAGGTCTTCGTCGGGCTGCAAAACTTCCGCACCCTGTTCGGCGATCCCAACTGGTCGGTGGGTTTCTGGAACGCGCTGAGGAACAATGTCTGGTTCTTCATCATCCACATGATTGTGCAGAACCCGATCGGCGTCATGCTGGCGGCGCTGCTGTCCAGCCCGAAACTGAGATTCGCGGCTTTCTACCGCACGGCGATCTTCGTGCCGACCATCCTGTCCTTCGTTATCGTCGGTTTCGCCTGGAAGCTGATCCTGTCGCCGCTGTGGGGCGTGGCGCCGCATCTGATGGACATCGTCGGCCTGAAAAGCCTGTTCACGCCGTGGCTCGGCAAGGAGCAATATGCACTGACCGCACTCAGCCTGATCTCGGTGTGGCAGTTCGTCGGCATCCCGATGATGCTGATCTATGCCGCCCTGCTGTCGATCCCCGAAGAGGTGATCGAGGCCGCCGAATGCGACGGGATTACCGGCCTTTCGCAGTTCTGGAAGATCAAGCTGCCGCTGATCCTGCCGTCGATCGGCATCATCTCGATCCTCACCTTCGTTGGCAATTTCAACGCTTTCGACCTGATCTACACCGCGCAAGGCGCGCTCGCCGGGCCGAACTATTCGACCGACATTCTCGGCACCTTCCTCTACCGCGCCTTCTTCGGCTTCCAGCTGCAGACCGGCGACCCCAATATGGGCGCGGCGATCGCCACGATGATGTTCCTGATCATCCTCGGCGGTGTCTGCGTCTACCTCTTCCTCGTGCAGACGCGCCTGCGTCGCTACCAGTTCTGAGGGTTGGATATGTCACGGCTAAACACCCCCCTCTGTCCTGCCGGACATCTCCCCCTCAAGGGGGGAGATTGGATATCATCACTGCTTTCGCCAATCGCCACCGTTGCAAGAAGGGCGGCGACATTGACGCTGCCAATCTCCCCCCTTGAGGGGGAGATGTCCGGCAGGACAGAGGGGGGCGCCTTGGCGCCGACCTCGCAGATCGCGATTGTTCAGGAGACGTCCCAATGAGCACCGCCACCCGTTCCGTGTCCCGCACCATCGGCGCCCACGCGATCCTTTTGACCTACACGGTGATCGCGCTGTTTCCGGTGATCCTCGTCATCATGAACTCGTTCAAGTCCCGCGCCGGCATCTTCGGCGCGCCGCTGACGCCGCCGACGCCAAAAACCTTCGACTTGATCGGCTACACGACCGTCATCGGCCAGGGCGACTTCATCCACTATTTCCAGAACAGCCTCGTCGTCACCGTCGCCTCGCTGTTCTTCGTGCTCCTGTTCGGCGCCATGGCGGCGTTCGCCCTGTCGGAATACCGCTTCCGCGGCAACTCGCTGATGGGGCTTTATCTGGCGCTCGGCATCATGATCCCGATCCGGCTGGGCACCGTCGCCATCCTGCAATTGATGGTGGCGAGCGGGCTGGTCAACACGCTGACGGCGCTGATCCTGGTCTACACCGCGCAGGGCCTGCCGCTTGCCGTGTTCATCCTGTCGGAATTCATGAAACAGGTGTCCGACGATCTGAAGAATGCCGGCCGCATCGACGGCCTGTCCGAATACACCATCTTCTTCCGACTGGTGCTGCCGCTGGTCAGGCCCTCGATGGCGACCGTCGCCGTCTTCACCATGATCCCGATCTGGAACGACCTGTGGTTCCCGCTGATCCTGGCGCCGTCGGAGGAAACCAAGACCGTGACGCTCGGCGCGCAGCTCTTCCTCGGCCAATTCGTCACCAACTGGAACGCCGTTCTCGCTGCCCTGTCGCTGGCCATCATGCCGGTGCTGATCCTCTACGTCATCTTCTCGCGGCAACTGATCCGCGGCATCACGTCCGGAGCCGTCAAGTGAACTCTGAAACACCCCTTCGTGTCGTTGTCGCCGGCCTCGGCAATATGGGCCGCAGCCATGTGCTGGCTTATCATACCAATCCCGGTTTCCAGATCGCGGCGCTGATCAATCGCTCCGACGTGCCGCTGCCGGACGGGCTGTCGGATTACGGCATCAGGCGCTCCTTCGATGACGCCCTGCGTGACGAAAAGCCCGATGTCGCCTGCATCGCCACCTATTCCGACAGCCATGCCGACTATGCTGTGAAGGCCTTCGAGGCCGGTTGCCACGTCTTCGTCGAGAAGCCGTTGGCAACGACGGTGGCCGACGCCAGGCGCGTCGTCGCGGCGGCGAAGGCCAACGGCAGGAAGCTGGTGATCGGCTACATCCTGCGCCATCACCCGTCCTGGATCAGGCTGATCGCCGAAGCCCGCAAGCTCGGCGGCCCCTATGTCTTTCGCATGAACCTCAACCAGCAATCCTCGCGTCACACCTGGGAGACGCACAAGCAGTTGATGCAGACGACCTCGCCGATCGTCGACTGCGGCGTGCACTATCTCGACGTCATGCTGCAGATCACCGATGCGAAGCCGATCGAGGTGCGTGGCATGGGCGTGCGGCTGTCCGACGAGGTGGCGCAGTCGATGTACAATTACGGCCATTTGCAGGTGCTGTTCGACGACGGCTCGGTCGGCTGGTACGAAGCCGGCTGGGGTCCGATGATTTCGGAAACGGCGTTCTTCGTGAAGGACGTCATCTCGCCCAATGGCTGCGTGTCGATCGTCATGAAGGAAGGTGTGAAGTCCGATGACATCGACACCCACACCAAGACCTCGACCATCCGCCTGCACAGTGCGGCGACCGGCGCGGACGGCAAGTTTCTCAAGGCCGACGAGATGCTGTCGATGGAGGGCGAACCCGGCCATCAGGATCTCTGCGACCTCGAACAGGCCTTCGTGCTGAAGGCGATCCGCGAGGATCTCGATCTCACCAAACATATGGACGACGCGGTCAAATCGCTCGCCGTCTGCCTTGCAGCCGACGAGAGCGTGCGCAGTGGCGCCGCCGTCAAACTCTAGAAAAGGGACGAAGCCGTGGGCTCGCTGAACATCGAGAACGTGAAGAAGGCCTTTGGGCCGGTCGAGGTGCTGAAGGGCATCAACCTCGAAGTGAACGACGGCGAGTTCGTTGTCTTCGTCGGGCCGTCCGGCTGCGGCAAGTCGACCTTGCTCAGGGTCATTGCCGGACTGGAGGATTCGACCTCGGGCCGCGTCGTCATCGATGGCGCGGACGTCTCGGCCACGCCGCCGGCCAAGCGCGGCATCGCCATGGTGTTCCAGACCTATGCGCTCTATCCGCATCTGACGGTGAAGAACAATATGGGCCTTGGCCTCAAGCAGGCCGGCACGCCCGCCCCGGAGATCGACCGCCGCATCGGCATCGCCTCGTCGATGCTGTCGCTCGAGCCCTATCTCGAAAGGCGCCCGGCCGAACTCTCCGGCGGCCAGCGCCAGCGCGTCGCCATTGGCCGCGCCGTGGTGCGCGAGCCAAAGCTTTTTCTCTTCGACGAGCCGCTTTCGAACCTCGATGCAGCACTGCGCGTCAACACGCGGCTGGAGATCGCGCAGCTGCATCGCCGGCTGAAGGCGACGATGATCTACGTCACCCACGACCAGGTCGAGGCGATGACGCTGGCCCACAAGATCGTGGTGCTCAACGCAGGGAAAATCGAGCAGATCGGTGGCCCGATGGAGCTCTACAATTCGCCGGCAAATGAGTTCGTCGCCGGCTTCATCGGCTCACCAAAGATGAATTTCGTCGACGGCGCCCGTCTCGGCGAAACCGCCAAGACCATCGGCGTGCGGCCGGAACATTTGACCGTCGATCCGAAATCCGGCGCCTGGAAGGGAACGGTGGTGCATGCCGAGCACCTCGGCGCCGACACTAATCTGTATCTCGACTGCGAGAAGGCCGGTCTGATTACCGTGCGGATTTTTGGTGTTTATGATGCCGAGCCGGGTGCCACGCTGTATGCGACGCCGGATCCGGCGAAGACCTATCGGTTTGGCGCTGATGGGAAGACGATCAAGTAATATTTGACGTCGGCGCTGCCCCTCATTGCCCTGCCGGGCATTTCTCCCCGTATAGTGACGGGGAGAAAGGTACTGGCGCGACGCCGGCGCCTTCTTTGCAGCGTTGGCGATTGGCGAAAGCAGCAGTCACAGCGTCCTTCTCCCCGTTCACGGGGAGAAGATGGCGGCAGCCAGATGAGGGGCGGCGCAGACCTGTCGAGCGACAGGCTTATACGTCTGCCTTGAACGTCTGCTTCTGCTGGCCCAGGCCCTCGATGCCGAGCTCAACCACATCGCCGGCCTTCAAGAACACCGGCGGCTTCATGCCCAGCCCGACGCCGGGCGGCGTGCCGGTGGAGATGATGTCGCCGGGGTGCAACGACATGAACTGGCTGAGATAGGAAACCAGATACTTGACGCCATAGACCATGGTCTTGGTCGAGCCGTTCTGCATCGTCTTGCCGTTGACCGTCAGCCACATTTTGAGGTTCTGCGGATCGGCCACTTCGTCCTTGGTTACCAGCCATGGGCCGGTCGGGCCGAACGTGTCGCAGCTCTTGCCCTTGGTCCACTGGCCCTGCCGCTCGGCCTGGAAGGCGCGCTCGGAGACGTCGTGGGCAACGCTGTAGCCGGCGACATAGTCGAGCGCATCGGCCTCGCTGACATATTTGGCGGTTTTGCCGATGATTACGGCCAGTTCGACTTCCCAGTCGGTCTTCTCCGAGCCGCGGGGGATCAGCACGTCGTCATCCGGCCCGACGATGGCCGAGCTTGCCTTCATGAAGATGATCGGCTCCGGCGGCACGGTGGCGCCGGTTTCGGCGGCATGGTCGGAATAGTTGAGGCCGATGCAGATGAACTTGCCGGTGCCGGCAACGCAGGCGCCAAGGCGCGGGCTGCCGGAAACCGCCGGCAGCGACTTCGGATCGAGCTTGGCCAGTGCCGCCAGCGATGCCGGGTCGAGCGTCTTGCCGCCGATGTCGGTGACGTGAGCGGAGAGATCACGGATCGTTCCATCCGCATCGAGCAGGCCGGGACGTTCGCTTCCCACCTCGCCATAGCGCAACAGTTTCATCTAAATCCTTCTCCTGATTGCGGCCTCGTGGCCTTTTGCAAACTTTCCGCCAAGGCGATTGCGCCTTCAAGGAACCGGCGGACCGTACCCATCGACCTGACTACGAACAAGCGCGATCGCCATACAAGATAGCCGGCGCGCGGGATTTTCAGACTCTTCGATCCCCTGTCATACGCCGGGAAAGGGCCGGCTCGTCCGGCTCGGCAAGATTTCCGCAGTCAGATCGACCAGCCGCCATCGATATTGTAGGCCTGCCCTGACGTATAGGTGGCGCCGGCCAAATAGACGGCGAGATCCGCGATCTCCTCCGGCGTGCCGAGCCGGCCCATCGGCTGGCGGGCGATGAAGGCGGCGCGGGCGGCATCGTAGTCGCCTTGCGCGTGCATGCGGTCCTGCAGCGACGGGCTCTCGACCGTGCCGGGGCAGATGGCGTTGCAGCGTATACCCTTGCCGACATAGTCGGCGGCGATCGCCTTGGTCAGGCCGATGACGGCGGCCTTGGTCAGGCCATAGACGAAGCGGTTGGGCACGCCCTTGGTTGAACTTGCCAGCGAGGCCATGTTGATGATCGATCCGTCGCCGCGTTCCAGCATGCCGGGCAGCACGGCCCGGCTGGTGCGGATCATGGCGCGAACATTGAGGTTCAGCGCGAAATCGAGGTCTCCGTCCTTCATCTCCAGGATCGAGCCCGAATGGACGAAACCGGCGCAATTGAACAGCACGTCGACGACGCCGATCTCGGCAAAGGCGGCGTTGACGGCTTCGTCGTTGAGTACGTCCAGCTTGCGGGTCTTGATCCCCGGCGTCCTGGCGAGTTCCGCCAGCAGTGCCTCGTTGATGTCGGTGGCGTGGACGATGGCGCCAGCTTTTGCGAACGCCAGTGCGCTCGCCTTGCCGATGCCTTGCGCCGCTGCCGTGACGACAACGACCTTGCCTGCCAGATCCGCCATGCTGTTCTCCTCGTCCGCTGGGATAGTCGGGTCTACCTGCGGCTGGCCAAGGCGTCATGTGCCAGTCACGCGTGATCGTGCAGCCTGCGCCGCTGACCGTTCACTGATAAAGATGTTTTTTCTCGTTAAAGAACATCTGTCCGTGCGTCAACCCCGAACCGTCTCAACGGCGCGGCGGGACATCAATCGCCGTAAGGCACCCAGACATTCTTGACCTCGACGGCGCGGCGCAGGAAGGCGTCGCCGGCGGCTTCGTCGGATGCCCAGTCGAGGCTGCGGCCATTGCCGCTCCAGACGCGCTTGAGGTTGCCGATGGACTCTGCCTCCGCCTTGGCGCAGGTCTCTGCGTCGGCGAACACCCAGAGCCCGTCGACATCGTCATGCTTGGCCAGCACGCCGGCAAGTTCGGCGCTGCGGCCGGTGACGATGTTGATGGCGCCTGAGGGAATGTCGGAATATTCGATGACCTGGTAGAGATCGGTGGCCAGCAGCGGGTAGCGCTCCGACGGCACCGCAACCACGGTGTTGCCCATGGCCAGCGCCGGTGCGACCAGCGAGATCAGACCGAGCAGCGGCGAGCTATCGGGGGCGACGATGCCGACGACGCCGACCGGTTCATGAAGCGCCAGCGTCACGGCACGCGCCGGCGGCTGGTGCACGCGGCCCTCGAACTTGTCGGCCAGACCGGCATAGAGGAACAGCCGTTCGAGGGACTGTTCCACCTCTTCCCGCGCGGCCTTGGGCGTAGCGCCGGTCAATTCGGTGAGACGGGCAGCGAACTCGCCGGCACGGCCGGAAAGATTCTCGGCCAGATAATAGAGCACCTGGGACCTGTTATAGGCGGTCGCCTCCGGCCAGGCCTTGGCACCGCGGGCGGCAGAGACGGCATCACGGATATCCTTGCGGCTGCCGAGCCCAACCTCGCCGGCAAGCTTGCCCTTGGCGGTGGCGATGGCGAGCGAATAATTGCCATCCGGCCGTACCTGCTTGCCGCCGATGAACAGCTTTGCCGTGCGATCGATCGTGTCGCCGTCCGGCTGCTCGACAGGCTGTGCGGAGGTCGTCGCCGGCTTGATGACCGGGCCGAGCGGCAATTTTGCCGTGAGATATTCGAACATGCCCTCGCGGCCGCCCTCGCGGCCGAATCCGCTTTCGCGGTAGCCCCCGAAGCCACAGGCGGCGTCGAACATGTTGGTGCCGTTGACCCAGACCACGCCGGCCTTCAATTGCGGCGCGACGTGCAAAGCAAGGTTGACGTTCTCGCTCCACACCGAGGCGGCGAGCCCGTAGCGCGTGTTGTTGGCTAGCTCGATCGCTTCCTCGGTGTTGCGGAAGGTCATGGTCGCCAGAACAGGGCCGAACACCTCTTCTTGTGCCAATATGTTAGCCGGCGAAACACCTGTGGCGAGCGTCGGCAGATGGTAGTAGCCGGAAGACGGCAGCGCCGCATCCGGCTGCCAGCAGACGGCGCCCTGCCTGGCACCTTCGGCAACCAGGCCCTTGACGCGGTCAAGCTGGGTCAAGTCGACCAGCGGGCCGATATCGGTGTTCTTGTCGAGCGGGCTGCCGACGCGCAGCCGGCTCATCCGCGTCTTGACCTTGGCGATCAGGGCGTCGGCTATGCCTTCCTGCACCAGCAGGCGCGAGCCGGCACAGCAGACCTGGCCCTGGTTGAACCAGATACCATCGACCAGGCCTTCGACGGCGCTGTCGAGATCGGCATCCTCGAAGACGATGAAGGCCGACTTTCCGCCAAGTTCCAGCGACAGTTTCTTGCCCGAGCCGGCAGTGGCTTTCCGGATGATCTTGCCGACTTCGGAAGAACCGGTGAAGGCGATCTTCTGGGTGCCGGGATGGTTGACGATGGCGACGCCGGCCTCAGGGCCGCCCTGGACGATGTTGACGACGCCTTTCGGCACGCCGGCGCGTTCGCAAATCTCGGCAAACAGGATAGCGGTCAGCGGCGTGAACTCGGCCGGCTTCAGCACCACGGTGCAGCCGGCGGCGAGCGCCGGCGCGATCTTCCAGGCCAGCATCAGCAGCGGAAAGTTCCACGGGATGATCTGGCCGACCACGCCGACACCCTTGTGGCCGGCGAAATCCCTGTCCAGCGCCTGCGCCCAACCGGCATGGTGTATGAAGTGGCGGATCGCCAGCGGCACGTCGATGTCGCGGCTTTCGCGGATCGGCTTGCCATTGTCGATGGTCTCCAGCACCGCGAACAGGCGCTGGTGACGCTGCATGGCGCGGCCGATGGCATAAAGCACCTTGGCGCGCTGATAACCCGAGGCTGCCGACCACTTCGGCAGCGCCTTGGTGGCCGCCGCAACCGCCGCGTCGATGTCGACGGCGTTGGCGTCGGATACGTTGGCCAGCAGCTTGCCGGAAGACGGCTCGCTGGTTTCGAAAGTCTTGCCGCCGGACGCGGCTTTCCAGTCGCCGCCGATGAACAGCGCCCTGCCGAAATCGCGCGCGGCAAGCCAGGCGTCGGCCTCGTTGCGGGCTTCCGGCGCCGGGCCGTATTCCATGGCGTCGTAGCGGTCGAGAATGTTCATTGGGCGCCTCCTTCACCCCTCCCACTTGTGGGAGGGTCGATCGGCTTGCCGATCGGGGTGGGGGTAAATCTCTCAAGCCATCGCGTGGCGATGATTGGCCGAATAGTGTCCCGTCAGATGGTGCTCGAGCTGGCGCTCGATGTCGGTCAAGAGGCTCGACGCTCCGAAGCGGAACAGGTCCGGCTCCAGCCATGGCCGGCCGAGCTCTTCCTTCATCAGCACCAGCCAGTCGAGCGAGGCCTTGGCCGTGGATATGCCGCCGGCCGGCTTGAAGCCGATGAGATAGCCGGTTTCCTCGAAATAGGCCCTGATGGCGCGCACCATGGCGAGGCCGACGGGCAGCGTCGCGTTGACGCTTTCCTTGCCGGTCGAGGTCTTGATGAAATCGGCGCCCGCCATCATCGCCACCATCGAGGCCAGCATGACGTTGCGCAGCGTGGCGAGATCGCCGGTGCCGAGGATGACCTTCAGATGCGCGTCACCGCAAGCGGCGCGCATCGAGACGATCTCGTTGTAAAGCTCCCGCCACTTGGCCCCGAACACCAGGCCGCGCGGGATGACGACGTCAATCTCGTCGGCGCCGTCGCGGACCGAGGCTTCGATTTCCTGCAGGCGGGTCGACAGGGGTGCCAGACCATGCGGGAAGGCGGTGGAGACGGCGGCGACATGGATGCCGGTGCCGCGCACGGCGTCAACCGCGGTGGTGACGAAAGGATGGTAGACGCAGACGGCGGCCGGGCGGATGGTTTCACCTGATATGCCGAGGCCCTCGACAATGTCGCGGCGGAACGGATTGATCGCCTTGGCGCAGAGCCGGCGCACGCGCTCCTCGGTGTCGTTGGAATTCAGCGTCGTCAAATCCATGCAGGCGACGGCGCGCAGCAGCCAGGCCGCCTGGTTGTCGGCCTTTATAGAGCGCCGCTTGGTCAAGCTGGCGACGCGCCGTTCCAGCGCCGAGCGGTTGACGCTGCGCACCGATTCCATGAAGCCGAGATCGAGCTTCATGCCGGGATTGCGCGCAATGCGATGGTCCGGTGGAACGGCTGTGTTGGCGGCGGCACGCGCCGGCAGCGGCGTCACCTTGGACGAGCCAACATCGGCTTCGCGGATTGTGCTGCTCATCTCCTGCCCTTTCATTCAGCGACGTGTGCCGAAGATAGCCCGTGAAGTCGTACTTCACGAGTCCTGCAGACGGTGATATCCGAAAAAGGCGGCGAAAGCAGCAGTTTTTGACCGTGTGGTCAAAAACGCAGACTTCGAGATGTCAGGTGCGGCTCAGCCGACGAAAGCGCGCTCGACCACGAAAGTCGCCGGGTGGCTCAGCGAACCTTCCTCGAAGCCGAGGCTTTCGGCCAGTTCCTTGACGTCCTTCAGCATATGCATCGAGCCGCAGATCATGATGCGGTCGGTTTCCGGGCTGAGCTTGTCGATGCCGAGATCGCTGTAGAACTTGCCGGAGCCGATCAGCGCGGTGATGCGGCCCATGCGCGCTGAGTCCTCGCGGGTCGTCGAATTGTAGAGCGTGACGCGTCCAGTGGTCAGTTCGCCGATCAGCGGGTCGCTTTCCAACGCCGCGACCAGCTCCTGGCCGTAGGTGAGTTCCGCATTGTCGCGGCAGGTATGGGTCAGGATCAGCTGATCGAACTTGTCGTAGGTGTCGGGGTCGCGCAGCAGGCTGGCGAAAGGTGCGATGCCGGTGCCGGTCGAGATCATGAACAGCCGCTTGGCCGGCGTCAGCGCGTCGACCACCAGCGTGCCGGTCGACTTCTGGCGCATGATCACCGTGTCGCCGACCTGGATCTTCTGCAGCTCGGAGGTCAGCGGACCGTCCGGCACCTTGATCGAGAAGAATTCCAGCTCCTCGTCCCAGGCCGGGCTCGCCACCGAATAGGCGCGGTACACCGGCTTCTCGGCATTGGGCAGGCCGATCATGACGAACTCGCCGGAGCGGAAGCGCAGCGACTGCGGACGGGTGATGCGGAACGAGAACAGCCGATCGGTATAGTGCTTCACCGAGACGACGGTTTCGGCATAGACGTTGGCCGGAATCGGGAACTGCAGCGGTCGGGCGCCGGCGGTGTTGAGAGCGGATGTGGTGTTCATCAAATCCAACCTTCTGGCCCAACCGTGGACGCGGGCGCCAAACTTTCACCTGCACGCCCGGACCATTCAGATCCCGGCGGGCTGTTCGCACACTGCAAAGCGGCAAGCTCTTGTGTCCGGAATTTATTAGTATACAAACGATATTTGCGTCAAGATGCTCCCTTAAAACAGCTTTCCAAACTGGCGCATATCCGTAGTCCGCGCATTTCGGGTTTCGACGATGGAAGAGAATATTTCGGCGCAAGCGCGCAATTCCCGGGGAAATGTCGTCGCCGGTATCGATGTCGGCGGCACCTTCACCGACCTGCTCCTGATCGACGGAAGCGACGGCGGCCGGGTGTATCTGGCCAAGACGCCGACCACGGTGGACAACCAAGCTTTCGGTGTGGTTTCGGCACTCGGCGCCACCGGATTTGCCATCGATAGCATCGACCTCATCGTGCATGGCACGACCACCACCACCAATGCGGTGCTGGAACGCCGGCTGGCGAAAACCGGCATGATCACCACGCGCGGTTTTCGCGACGTGATCGAACTGGGCCGGCGCACGCGGCCGCAGGCCTATGGCATGACCGGCAGCTTCGTGCCGATCATTCCGCGCAATCTCAGGCTCGAAGTCTCGGAGCGCGTCGAAGCATCGGGCGCGGTGCGCACGCCGCTCGACGAGACCGAGATGCGCGACGCAGTGCAGACGCTGATAGCGGCCGGTTGCGAATCCCTGGTCATCCATTTCCTGCATTCCTACGCCAACCCGGCACATGAGCGGCGCGCCGTCGAAATCGCCACCGAACTCTGGCCGAACGGCTACATCACGGCAGGCCATGCGCTGCTGTCGGAAGCGCGCGAATTCGAACGCGGCGTGACCGCTTCGGTCAACGCCTCAGTGCAGCCGATCCTCGAGCGCTATGTCGAGCGGCTGCGCAAGGAATTGGCCGCCAAAGGCTATGCTCGCGACTTCCTGATCATGAACGGCAATGGCGGCATGATCTCGGCCCGCTTCGTCACACGTGAATCGGCCAAGACGGTCATGTCCGGCCCGGCCTCGGGCGTCATCGCCGCCGCCTATACGGGAAAACGCGCCGGCTTCGAAAACCTCGTCACCTATGACATGGGCGGCACCTCGACCGACGTGGCGTTGATCCGCAATGCCGAGCCGGCTGTCTCGAACGAGATCGAGATCGAATATGCGATGCCGATCCATGTGCCGATGGTGGCGGTGCACACGGTCGGCGCCGGCGGCGGCTCGATCGCCCGCGTCGATGCGGCCGGCCTGATCCAGATCGGTCCGGAAAGTGCCGGCGCCAATCCCGGCCCGATCTGCTACGGACGCGGCGGCCTCGAGCCGACCATTACCGACGCCAATCTGGTGCTCGGCCGGCTGGCGCCGAAGAAGCTGCTGGCGGTCCAAAACCCCGTCACATCAGAGCGCGTCACCGGCATTTTCGAAGACAAGATAGGCAAGGCGACCGGCCTGTCCGGCGTCGAGGCGGCGGGCGCGGTGCTGCGGCTCGGCAACATGAAGATGGCGGGCGCCATCCGCATGGTCTCGGTGTCGCGCGGCCATGACCCTCGTGATTTCGCGCTGTTCGCCTTTGGCGGCGCCGGCCCGCTGCACGCAACGGCCCTGGCGCGCGAACTCGGCCTGCCCCGGGTGCTGGTACCGGCGCGTCCGGGCATCACCAACGCACTTGGCTGCGTCGTCGCCGACCTGCGCCATGACTTCGTCAACACCATCAACCAGCCGGTGGCGGTGCTCGACGAAACACAGCTTCATACCGTATTGGAACGCCACCGAAACGAAGGTGAAGAGCTGATCGGCAAGGAAGCGGTGAAGCCGGAGACGATCCGCGTCACCCACTCCGCCGACATGCAGTTCGTCGGCCAGACCCACATCATCAACGTGGCGCTGCCGTCCTCATCGGTGACGCGGGCAACGCTGCAGCAGCTTTTCGAAAAGGCCTATTTTGCCCGCTTCAAGGTCGAACTGCCGGAAATCCGCGCCAACCTCGTCAATCTCAACACCTCGGTGACGGGCGTCCGCCCGTCGATAGACCTGTCGCGCCTAATCGACCCGGCTGGGCGCGCAACAACGCTCGACGAGGCGCGGCGCGAGATCCGGCCGGTCTGGTACAGCGGACGCTGGCACGACACGCCGGTATACGCGCGCGAAAAACTGCCGCTCGACGCTGAAATCGAAGGGCCGGCGATCCTCGAACAGATGGACGCCACCACCGTGCTCGAGCCCGGCGACCGCGCACGCAGCGACGCCGACGGCAACATCATCATCGACATTGGCGAGGCCTGAGATGCCAAATCTTGATAGGGCAAAGCTCGACGCCATCACCCTTTCGGTCCTGCAGGCGGCACTGCAGCAGGTCTGCGACGAGATGGACCTGACCTTCTCGCGCGCCGCCTTCTCGCCTGTCATCGCCGAGGCCAATGACCGCTCCGACGGCATCTATTCGGCCGTCGATGGTTCGCTGATCGCGCAAGGCAGCCAGGGCCTGCCGGTGTTCGTCGGCGTCATGCAATATTCGACCAGGACGGTGATCGAGATGATCGCCGATGGCCGCTGCTTGGCCCCGGAGCCGGGCGACATCTACATCGTCAACGATCCCTATCTCGGCGGCACGCATCTGATGGATGTGCGCTTTGCCATGCCGGTCTACCGGGACGGCAAGATTTTCTGCTGGCTGTCCAATACCGGCCATTGGCCCGACATTGGCGGCTCGGTGCCGGGCGGATTTTCAGCCTCGGCGACTGCCGTGGAGCAGGAAGGCCTGCGACTGCCGCCCGTAAAACTGTTCAAGAAGGGCGTGCTCGATCCGGAGATCTACGCCATCATCTGCTCCAACATCCGTGTCGCCGACCAGCGCATCGGCGACATCCGCGCCCAGGCTGCGGCACTGCTGATCGGTCAGGACAGGCTCAATGGGATCCTGGATCGTTACGGTGATGAAACGGTTGTCGAGGCGATCGCCGAACTGCGCCGCCGCGCGGCCGAGCAGATGCGCGCCAACATCTCAGCCATTCCCGACGGCACCTACCATTCCAAGGCGTTTGTCGATTCCGATGGGGTAGTCAACGAGCCGCTGACCATCGCGCTCGCGGTGGAGAAACAGGGCAATACGCTGACCTTCGATTTCACCGGCTCGTCAAAGCCCTGCGCCGGGCCGATGAACAGTGTGCTGGCGACGACCTTGTCGTCGGTCTATCTCGCCATGCGCCACATTTTCCCTGATGTGCCGATCAGCGCCGGTGCCTTCGAACCGCTTGAAGTCAAGCGGCCGGAAGGCACTTTCCTCGACGCCAGATATCCACGCCCGGTCTCGGGCTGCGCGGCTGAAGTGTCGCAGCGCATCGCCGAAGCGGTGTTCGCGGCGATGGTGCAGGCGCTGCCGGACAAGGTGACCGCGGCGCCCGCCGGCTCCAGCGGCAATTTCGCGCTCGGCGGCAACGACCCGGCGCGCGGTCGCGATTACGTCATGTACCAGATCTCCGGCGGCGGTTACGGCGGAAATTCAGGCCATGACGGACTGACCAATGGCTGCTCGACCATCGGCATTTCCAAATCGCCGCCGGTCGAGATCATGGAACAGGCATTCCCAGTGCTCTACCGCCACTATGCCTTGCGCGAAGGTTCAGGCGGCGCCGGCAAGCATCGCGGCGGTTTCGGCCTCGCCTATGAGGTCGAAATCCTGCGCGGCGACGCCCGTGCTTCTTTCGTCATGGATCACGGCCGTTTCGGCCCCCAAGGCGCACTCGGCGGCAGGGATGGCGCGGTCAACATGGTGACCGTCTTCCGCAACGGCGAGGAACATGTACCGCCGCATTTGTCCAAGGAGCAGGACATCGCGCTCAAGGCCGGCGACCGCGTGCGCGTCGGCACGCCGGGCGGTGGCGGCTACGGCGATCCGCTGCAGCGCGATCCGGATCTGGTGCTGCGCGACGTGGCGTTGGGTTACTATACGGTCGAGGAAGCCAACGAAAAATTTGGCGTTGTCCTCTCGGCAGGCGAACTCGGCATCGACCGGACAGCGACGAACAAGCAGCGCGCCGGCTAACGCACGACCAATCGTGAGGGCTTGGTCCGCTCGCCGCGCCGCGATCGCCGCAGCGCATGTCGTTTCCGTCTCCGCCGGGATCATGAAAGCCCGTAGACTTCCCGCTTTCAACGGGGAACTCGAACATGCGTCTTTTCGGTCGTTTCGTGCTTGCCGCTTCCGTCGCTCTCACCCTTGCCACGGGCGCCGCCTCCGCCCAGGACAAAAAACTCAGGATCGGCACCGAGGGCGCCTATCCGCCCTTCAATTACGCCAGTGCCGACGGCACGCTGGGCGGCTTCGACATCGACTTGGGGAAGGCGCTATGCGCCGAGATGAAGGCCGAGTGCGAGTTCAGCGTGCAGGATTTCGATGGTTCCATACCGGCGCTGCAGGCCGGCAAGTTCGACGCCATCATCAACATCACCATCACGCCCGAGCGGGCCGAGAAGGTCGAGTTCACCCACAAATACTACCAGACGCCGCCGGCCATCGCCGTACCGAAGGATTCGACCATATCAGGCACCTCGCCGGACGATCTGAAAGGCAAGGCGCTCGGCGTGCAGACCGCGACCATCCACCAGAAATTCGCCGACCAGAAATATGCAGGCTCGACGGTCAAGGCCTATCCGACGGGCGACGATGCCCGCACCGACATGGCCAATGGCCGCCTCGACGCGATGATGGACGGCTCGATCATCCTGACCGAGTGGTTGAAGAAGCCAGACGGCGCCTGCTGCAAGCTGCTCGGCACGCTGACGGCCGATCCGGCCATACACGGCCCGGGCGTCGGCATCGCCCTGCAGAAGGGCAACAAGGAGTTGGCCGACAAGCTCAATGCGGCCATCGACGCGCTGCGCGCCAATGGCAAGTACAAGGAAATCAACGACAAATACTTTTCCTTCGACGTCTACGGCAGCTGAGAACGACAACAGATGCCTTCCGGCAGCGCTGCCTGGCGCTGCCGTTTTTCTTGAACGATGGAGACTTCCTTGGCTGAGCGGCGTTCCCCTTTCTACAGCAGCATCGTCGGGCTGGGCGCGACCATGGGTCGTGTCGGGGGCGATTTCATCTCGGCCAAAACTTATTCCGGCATTGCCGACGAGCACCTGAACACCCGCAGGAATGTCGGCGTGCAGGATCTCAGCACCATGGGCAAGATGGATATCAAGGGGCCGGAGGCCGAGGCGCTGGTCAACCATGTCATCGTCAATAATGCCGCTGCCATGAAACCGGGCCAGGTCCGCTATTCCACGGTCTGCCGCGAGGATGGCGGCATCATGGACGACCTCACCGTGTTTCGGTTGGGCCCGGAGCACTTCATGCTGGTGACCGGCTCGGTCAACCGCCTGAAGATGCTGCCCTGGCTGCAGCATCACGCTCAGGGCCGCAAGGCCTATGTCACCGACATCACGGCGGCCATCGCCTTCCCGACCATCCAGGGTCCGCGCTCGCGCGAACTGCTGAAAGCGTTGATCGCGGATGCCGATCTGGATGGACTGAAGCGCTGGTCGTTCACGTCGGGCCATATCAACGGCACGAGAGTACTGATCTCGCGCACCGGCGTCACCGGCGAACTCGGCTTCGAACTGTTCGTGCCGGCCGACGAGGCGGCCTCTCTCTGGGACGCGCTGATGCGCACCGGCCGTGACTTTGGCCTGAAACCCTATGGCGTGCTGGCGATGTTCACGCTGGGCCTGGAAAAGGCCTATCCGGCGCACGGCATCGACATGGACGAGACCCGCACCCCGTTCCATGTCGGCCTCGACCGCTGGATCAAGTTCGACAAGGGCGATTTCATCGGCCGCGAAGCTTTGCTCAAGGTTCGCGACAAGGGCCTCGACGAGCAATGGGTCGGACTGATCCTCGACGGCGACAAGCCGGCCGCGGCCGATGCCAGGATTCTGGCCGATGGCGAGGACGCCGGCATCGTCACCTACAGCGACCACGGCTATTCCCTCGGCAAGGTGCTGGCCACCGCGCATCTGCGGCTGCCCTTCACGGCTGTCGGCACCGAATTGAGCATTGATATCGGTGGTAAGCCGACGCGTGCGGTGGTGGCTCCGATACCGTTCTTCGATCCGGAAGGGGCGAGGTTGCGAGGTTAGCTGACCCCCCTTCGGGTGTTTCGGCCATTTCCAAGGTATGCGGGGCCGTCAACCCAAGCGACCGTCGAAACTTCTGAGGTAGCCGGAACGATCAGCTCTCGCCATCGATCAGCGTCTCCAGCAGATCGAGCAACTGCTCGAGCTTTTCGTGGCCGAAGCGCTGTTCGATGTCGTCATAAATGACGCGACGCTCCGGCGACAGGGCGTCGATCAGGGCGGAACCGGCGGGCGCAATGGTTAGAACGACGCGTCGGCCGTCGCCTTCGGCCTTGTTGCGGGTGATGAATTTGCGGCCCTCGAGCGCCTTGATGATGCGCGTCAGGCTGGGCGGCAAAACCGAGGCGCGGTCGGCGAGTTCCGTCGCCTCGACCGGGCCGGCTTCGCTCAGCACGCGCAGCACGCGCCATTGCTGTTCGGTCACGTCATGCGCCGCAAGCATCGGCCGAAACCGCGCCATCACCGCTTCGCGGGCATGAAGCAGCGCCATTGGCAGAGAACGACGGGTGTTTTCAGGCAGCAAGAAAAAGAGCCTCCCACGCTTGCGATCGAAAACAGGCCTTCCCTCAGCCGAATCCGCCTGCCAGGGCCCGTTCCTGCCATCCCGTATCGTTGCGCCAAGGCCGATGCAAGACTTGACTTCGTCGGCGTTGCATGTAATTAACGCGTTAACTACAACAAAAGCAATAGACCAGGGAAACGCCGTGCCTCACTTCTCCATCGAGTATTCAGCCAATCTCGATGCCAAGGTCGACATGGGCGAATTGTGCGCGCTGGTGTTGCGCACCGTGCTGGACACCGGGCTGTTCGAGACCGGCGCCGTGCGGGTGCGGGCCTTTCGCGCCGAGGCTTACGCGATGGCCGACAGTCTGCCGGAAAACGCTTTTCTCGACATGTCGTTTCGCATCGGCACCGGCCGCAGCCCTGATGAGAAGAAGCGGACCGGCGAAGCCGTCTTCGCGGCGGTGAGCGAATATCTCGCCGGGCTGTTCGAGACCCCGCATTTCGCCCTGTCGCTCGAGATCCGGGAAATCGACCCGGAGCTGAGTTGGAAGAGAAACGCAATCCACCCGCGACTGCGCGGCAAGTGACGGAACCCGACATGTCCGACCTGCAAGGCAATCTGAACAAGGCCGAGGCCTATATGGACCGCTTCAGGCGCGATGGCGTGTTGAACCAGATCGGCGGCGAGGCGGTACCGGCGCTCGACGGCGCGACATTCGAAACGCTGTCGCCGGTCGACCTGAAGCCGCTGGCCAAGGTCGCGCGCGGCGGAGCCGCCGACATCGACCGCGCCGCCAGGGCGGCCAAGGCTGCGTTTCCGGCCTGGGCCGCCATGCCGGGCGAAGCGCGCAAGAAGCTGCTGCACAGAATCGCCGACGCGATCGAGGCGCGTGCCGAGGAGATAGCCTTCGTCGAATGCATGGATACCGGCCAGGCGCTGAAGTTCATGGCCAAGGCGGCGTTGCGGGGTGCCGAGAATTTCCGCTTCTTCGCCGACCGTGCACCCGAAGCCCGAGACGGCGAGACGCTGCGGACGTCCGGCCAGGTCAACATCACGACACGCGTTCCGATCGGCCCGATCGGCATCATCACGCCGTGGAACACGCCGTTCATGCTGTCGACCTGGAAGATCGCGCCGGCGCTGGCGGCCGGCTGCACCGTGGTTCATAAGCCGGCTGAATTTTCGCCGCTGACCGCCCGCCTGCTGGTCGAGATCGCCGAGGAGGCCGGTCTGCCGAAGGGTGTCTGGAACCTGGTCAACGGCCTGGGTGAAGATGCCGGCAAGGCGTTGACCGAGCATCCCGACATCAAGGCGATCGGCTTTGTCGGCGAGAGCCGTACCGGCTCGATGATCATGAAACAAGGCGCCGACACGCTGAAGCGCGTGCATTTCGAGCTTGGCGGCAAGAACCCGGTGATCGTCTTTGCCGACGCCGATCTCGAACGCGCCGCCGACGCCGCCGTATTCATGATCTATTCGCTGAATGGCGAACGCTGCACCTCGTCGTCGCGACTGCTGGTCGAAGCTTCGATCTATGAAAGCTTCACCGCCAAAATCGCGGAGAGGGCGAAGCGCATCGTCGTCGGCCATCCGCTCGATCCGAAAACGGTGGTCGGCCCGCTCATCCATCCGGTGCATGAGAAGAAGGTGCTGTCCTATATCGACATCGGCAGGTCGGAGGGGGCCACGCTCGCCGTCGGCGGCGGCAAGGTCGATGGGCCGGGCGGCGGCTGTTATGTCGGCCCGACACTGTTCACCAACGTCACCAACGGCATGCGCATTGCGCAGGAGGAGATTTTCGGGCCGGTGCTGAGCGCCATTCCCTTCAACGACGAGGCCGAGGCGCTTGCGCTGGCCAACGACACGCAATACGGCCTGACCGGCTATCTCTGGACCTCGGACGTCACCCGCGCCTTCCGCTTCACCGACGCGCTCGATGCCGGCATGATCTGGGTCAATTCGGAGAATGTGCGCCATTTGCCGACACCGTTCGGCGGCGTCAAGAATTCCGGCATCGGCCGCGACGGCGGCGACCATTCCTTCGACTTCTACATGGAGACGAAGAACATAGCCTTTGCGACGACGGCGCACGCGATCCAGAAACTCGGCGGCTGACCGGAGGAAATCAGATGCCCTTGCCCAAGCCCAATCTCTACCCCGCCTTCAACATCGTGCGCCTCAGCCATGTCGAGCTGGCCGTCACCGACCTCGCCAAATCTCGCGCCTTCTATGTCGATACGCTCGGCCTGCAGGTCACCGACGAGACATCGGACACCATCTATCTCAGGGCGCTGGAGGAGCGTGGGCACCATTGCATCGTGCTGAAGAAGGCGGCCACGGCAGAAGCGCGCGACCTTGGCTTCAAGGTCTTCTCGGATGAAGACCTCGACAAGGCAGTGCATTTCTTCAAGGACAAGGGCCTGCCGGTGGAATGGGTCGAGCGACCCTACCAGTCGCGCACCTTCCGCACCCGCGATCCGCACGGCATTCCGCTCGAATTCTACGCTGAGATGGAGCGGCTGCCGCCGATCCACCAGAAGTATGCGCTGTACAAGGGCGTCAAGCCGCTGCGCATCGACCACTTCAACTGCTTCTCGCCCAATGTCGACGAGTCCGTCGCCTTCTACAACGAGCTCGGCTTCCGGGTGACCGAGTATACCGAGGACGCCAGCAGCGGAAGGCTGTGGGCGGCGTGGACGCACCGCAAGGGCGGCGTGCACGACATCGCCTTCACCAACGGCATCGGGCCGCGCCTGCACCATGTCGCCTTCTGGGTGCCGACGCCGCTCAACATCATCGACCTGCTCGATCTGATGGCAACGACGGGCTATTTGCCGAACATCGAACGCGGCCCCGGCCGGCACGGCATTTCCAACGCCTTCTTCCTCTATGTCAGAGACCCGGACAACCACCGCATCGAGATTTACTGTTCGGATTACCAGACGGTCGATCCGGACCTGGAGCCGATCAAATGGGACCTCAAGGACCCGCAACGCCAGACGCTGTGGGGCGCGCCGGCGCCGAAAAGCTGGTTCGAGGAGGGCAGTGTGTTTGCCGGAGCGAAGGCACGCCAGCCGAATTTGGCGGCTTCGCCGATCATTGCGCCGTGACGATGAACCTTACGAGGAGACGCGGATGACTGGACATGGCCGGCTCGCCACCTTCACCGTCGGCGGCAAGGCGCGCTATGGCGCGGTCACCGGCAAGGGCGTCGTCGACCTGTCGGCGCGCCACGGCCAATGGCCGACGTTGCGGGAAGTGATCGAGGCCGGCGCCTTGCGGCGGCTGGCGGAAGAGGCGGAGGCGTTTGCCCCAGATTTCCCGCTCGACGCCATCGCCTACGAAATCCCGGTGCCTTCGCCGGAAAAGATCGTCTGCGTCGGCGTCAACTACCCCGACCGTAACGAGGAGTACAAGGATGGCCAGGCTGCGCCCTCCAACCCGTCGCTGTTCGTCCGCTTTCCCCGCTCCGTCGTCGGCCACGGCGCGTCGCTGGTGCGGCCACCGGAATCACCGCAGCTCGACTATGAGGGCGAAATCGTCATCGTCATCGGCAAGGCTGGCCGGCGCATTGCCGAGGCCGACGCGCTTGGCCATATCGCGGCGCTGTCGCTGTGCAACGAGGGCACCATCCGCGACTGGGTGCGGCATGCCAAGTTCAACGTCACGCAAGGCAAGAATTTCGACCGCAGCGGCTCGATCGGCCCATGGCTGGTGCCGTTCACCGACGAGGCGCAGATCGCCGACATCGCGCTGACCACCCGCGTCAATGGCGAGTTGCGCCAGCAGGACCGCACCAGCCGGATGATTTTTTCCTTCCGCAAGATCATCAATTACATCTCGACCTTCACCACGCTGGTGCCGGGCGATATCATCGTCACCGGCACGCCGGCCGGCGCCGGCGCCCGCTTCGAGCCGCCGATCTGGCTGAAGCCCGGCGACGTGATCGAGGTGGAGGCCGAAGGCATCGGCGTGCTCAGAAACGGTGTCGTCGACGAGGCAGCGCAATGACCCCGGAACAGGTGGAGGACGCCGCGGCACGGCTGTTCGAGGCCGAGCGGTCGCGCCGCCAGATCCGTCTGCTCAGCCTCGATTTTCCCGATGCGACGATGGAGGACGCCTATCGCGTGCAAGCGGCGCTGGTGGCGCGCAAGATCGATGCCGGGCTGAAGCCGAA
>NZ_RZTT01000450.1 GCF_003996995.1 Mesorhizobium sp. M7A.T.Ca.US.000.02.2.1
GTCGACATAGAGCGGCAGATTGGCCTGCAATTGCGGGCTGACGAACATCGCCAGCGCCTTCATGGCCGCCTCCTTGTTCTTGGCGCCCTTCGGGATGACCATGCAGTCGGCGGTCAGCACGCCCTGATCGAAGGAAAAGCTGATCGGCGCGCCTTCCTTTTTCAAGGTGCCGGCGCGGCCGTTCCAGATGCTCGCCATGTCGACTTCGCCGTCCTTAACCAGCTGCATGGCCTGGGCGCCGGAGGTCCACCAGGCGTCGACATTGCCGCGGATCTTGTCGACTGAATTCAACGCGCCGTCGATATCGACCGGATAGACCTTGTCGATCGGAATGCCCTCGGCCAGTGCGGCAACGCTCAGCGTTTCCGTCGCTTGGCTGCCGCTCAGCGCGCGCCGTCCCGGAAACTTTTCCACGTTCCAGAAATCGGCCCAGGTCTTCGGGCCTTTGTCGCCGAATACGTCGGTCCGGTAGATCAGCACGACCGAGGTGTAGGAAATGCCGACCCAGTCGTCGTGGACAAGCTTCGGGTTGATGCCGCTCTTGTCGATGATGCCGTAGTCGAGCTTTTCGAACAGCCCTTCCTTCGAGCCGCGCGCACATTCGTCGGCGCCAAGTTCGGTGATGTCCCACTTCACCGCATTGCCGGTCACCTGCAGCCGGACGTCGTCGAGGCCGTTGGTGGTGTCTTCCTTGATGGTGATGCCGAGCGCGTCGGCGGTCGGCTTGAAAAACGCCTTGGTCTGCGCCTCCTGGTAGGTGCCGCCCCATGAGGCGACGGTGATGGTGTCGCCCGCCATGGCGGGGGCTGCGAACGAAGCCATGAGGCCCGCCATCGCAACGATGCTAACGTTTCTGGTTCTGTTCATTTTTCGGCTCTCCAACCGGTGTTCCCATTGTTTTTGATTTGGCATGCTATTTTGTATACAATTTTGAGTGTAGACTAGCGGTCGATGTTGTCAACACCGCCGGCGCGCTCGAAATGTACGCTTCGTGCCGGACCAGGTTGGTGAGGGACGGCTTCGCCGGAGGCGTGGCAAATTGCGCCGACTGCGGCTACAGCTATGCGTGTTCCGGCTGAAAGGCCGGAGAAGTGGGAAGGGAAGCTTGGCCAAGGAAACCAAAAATACGCTGCGCGACTCGGTCTACTCCGCGCTGAAGGCGATGATCGTGACCGGCCAGATCCCGCCGGGCTCCCGCGTCACCGAAAACGACATCGCGGCGAAGCTGACGGTCAGCCGAACCCCGGTGCGCGAGGCTTTCAATCGCCTCGAGCGTGACGGGCTGGTCACCGGCCGGCCGCGCCAGGGCTATGTCGTCACCGAGTTCGACATCAACATGTTCCGCGAGGCCTTCGAGATCCGCGAACTGCTCGACGGCCATGCGACGGAACTTGCGGCAACGGCCGCGACGGCACAGGACAAGGCGCGGCTGCGCGCCATGTTGGCCGAATGCGAACGGCTGGCAGCCATTCCGGAACGCACGAACCGGGAAAAATTCCAGGAACTGGAAGTCGGCATCGACCTGCACCGCGTCATCGCCGAAATCAGCGGCAACGTCATGCTGCACAACATGCTGTGCGGCATTCTCGACAAGTGCCAGCACTATGTCTGGACCGAACTGTTGTGGCTGGACGAATGGAAGATCGCCCGCGACGAGCACGCCGAGATCGTCGATGCCATCTGCGCCGGCGACGCCGCCAGAGCCGGCACGCTGGCACGCGCCCATGTGCGCGGCTCGCGAGACAATGTGCTGCGCCTGCTGCAGGCCAAGTCGGATTATCGGAATTTTCTGGCGAAGGCGTCTTGATACAGGTGGCCTTCCTGGCATTCCGCATCGCTGCACAAGAGGGCAACAAATGGCGGTGTGATCGCCGGTTCTCACTTCACCTTTTGCCGAAACTTGGAATGGCAGCTTGAGCAATCCTGGAGGATAAGGTGCAGAAGATGCTCCGCCGGCAATCCGGCCGGATCCGCCTCCGTTGTCTTCAGCCGCTTGCCGAGCAGACTGCCCCCGTCCATTGACGTCATCGCGCCCATGCGCATGTCCCCGGTGATCCGGGCAGGCGCGGTTTCGGCCTTGGCTGCCAATGCATCGGCGAGTTCGCCAATGTGATTGGCGAGCGCCTCGAATTCCGGCCGCGCCTGATCGATTTCCGCTTTGGCGCCCGACGGCGCGCCCAGCGTGCCCGCCGGGAATTCAGCCATCAGGGCGGGTCCGGTACGGGCGCTGAGCGCCTCCGCCGCCGCCTTGAAGCTGGCGGCGTCGTAGGCGCGCTTGCCGCCGAACATCTCGGCGATGGTTTTCGCTGCCGCCGCCATAGCCTTCATCGAGGCCTGGCGTGCGGCCACGATCTCATCACTGGAGGCGACCGCCTGCGGCGAGGAGAGGCTCAGCGAACCGGCCAGCGCCAGCACCACCGCTCCGAACGCGATGCCGAACTTCATGCCATGACATCGAGCACGCCCATCATGCCGAGCTGCTCGTGCTCGAGGATGTGGCAGTGATACATGCGCTGCCCCGGCCTATCCTGGCGCAGCAGGAGCCGCACCGTCTCGCCGCGGGCGACGTTCACCGTGTCCTTCCATGCGAGATAGGGCGGCTTGGACACCGCGCCGTCGCGCTCATGTTCGACGACCTGGAATTGAGTACCGTGGACGTGAAACGGATGGTCCATGTCGGCCTGGTTGACTATCTCCCAGAGCTCGATCTCGCCGGCCCTGGCGACGAAGTCGACGCGTCCCATATCGAAGGCCTTGCCGTTGATCAGGAAACCCATCTCCATGCCGGTGGGTTTCATCGCCATGGTCTCCGTTAAAACGAGCCGCCGGCTGAGGACAGGGTCGGCGAACGGTGCGATCGGCCGCAGCCGCGCCGGCAGCTGCGGCACCGCCTCGGCTTCGTTCTCCGAGACATCGACCGTCAGCAGCGTCAGCCCCGCATCGGCCGGGCGGCCGGGACCCATCCAGCCACGGTCGTAGCCGAGCGTATCGAGGGTGATGGGGCCGGGCCTGTCGAAGGATGCGACCAACTCGAGGCGTTCGCCCGGGCTGAGCAGGATCTCGTCCGCCGCCACCGGCGCCGCGAGCAGCCCGCCATCCGTCCCGATGACTGTTATCGTCGCGCCGTCGAAGGCAAGCTTCAGGAACCGTGCGTTGGTGGCGTTGTAGAGGCGCAGGCGTCGCTTGGCGCCCTTTGCCACCGAGAGCCTGGGATTCTTCTGGCCGTTGACCAGCACGTGGTCGCCAACGCGGCCGTTCATCAGATCGCTCATGCTGTTGCTCGGAATCGAGCCATCGGCGGCAAGTCTGAGATCGGTGAACACCAGCACCGTGTCGCCATATTCGGCCGGGATGGGATCGGCCTTGGCCTTGACGACGAAGGCGCCGGCAAGACCCCGATAGACCTGCTCTGCCGTCTTGCCGTGCGGGTGCGGGTGGTACCAATAGGAGCCTGCGGAGCCTTCCGGCAGCTCGAAGGCATAAACGCGCTCGGTGCCCGCCGCAACCGGATCCATTGGACTGCCGTCCTGGTCGGCGGGCACCGGCATGCCGTGCCAGTGGATGGTGCTCACCTCGTTATCGATGCGGTTGGCAAATGTGATCTCGACGCGGTCGCCTTCGAAGGCCTCGATCAGCGGCCCCGGGCTGATGCCATTATAGGCGAGGATCGGTGTGTCTCGCCCCTCGGCGAACCTCGCAATGGCCGGTTCCGCGGTCAGCCTCGCCCTGAGCAGGCCCGGCCGGTCGGCTTCGTTGGCAAGCACCTGCAGGGCGCGCAACGCCTGGCCTTCGGGCAGGGTGACCGCGTCTTGCACCATCGCGGGCATGTCGTGCCCGGCATGGCCGCCCATGCCGGGCATCGACATATCGTCCATCTTCGTCTGCGCCAGCGCACGCGGGCTCGCCAGAACCGTCGCCAGGCTTGCCGTCAGAAATCCGCGTCGATGCATTTCTCCGCTCCTTGCTCTCGATGAAAGGCCCGCCGGAAGACCTCGCGTGACCCTAAGGGTTCCAGCAGCTGGAAGGTCAAGTGAGATCGAGCAGTCGACGGCGACGATAGAAGCTGCCCTGGCGCACGATGTAGTAAGAGCCCGGACCCGCTGTCCGATCATGAACACCGGTCGTTCCGGCGAAGCCGCAGAGTTCTCAGCCCTTGCGCTCCTGAAGGCTGTTGCCGCCGTCGACCACCAGCAGCGCGCCATTGACATAGCTGGCGCCTTCCGAGGCCAGGAATGCCACCGCGGCGGCCACTTCATCCGGCCGCCCTGCCCGCGCCGGCGGCGTATGCAGGGCGGCTTGCCGCTCCATTTCGCTCGACGAGCCCGTTTCGATCCAGCCGGGAGCGACGGCGTTGACCGTGATGCCGTTTTTCGCCACTTCGAGCGCCAGCGTGCGCGTCAGGCCGGCCATGCCGGCCTTGGCGGCCGAATAGGCTGCCGTGCCTTCGAAAGACACCAGCGGGCCGGTGACCGACGCCACATTGACGATGCGCCCGTAGCCCGCTTCGACCATCGCCGGCAGAAAGGCCTTCGTGACGAGGAATGCCGTCTTCAGGCTGACGTCGATCCCCTGGTCCC
>NZ_RZTT01000451.1 GCF_003996995.1 Mesorhizobium sp. M7A.T.Ca.US.000.02.2.1
GCTGCTGTTCCAGACGATGGTGAAGTCCGACTTCCACGGCGTGGCGCCATGGTCACTGTGGGGCGCCTATTTCGCCGCGGTCGCCATCACTTGGGCCGCCGGCCATCTGGTCACCACCCGTATCTTCGGCAGGGATGCCCGCGCCGGCGTCGTCGGCGGGGTTTCGTCCGCCTTTTCCAATATCGTGCTGCTCGGCGTTCCCTTCATTCTTGGCATATTCGGCCCGAGCGGATTCGAAGTGCTGTCGCTGCTGGTCTCCGTTCATCTGCCGATCATGCTGATGGCCTCGATCGTGCTGTTCGAAGTCTTCGGCCGCGGGAGCGGCGAACCCGTGCATCCCTTGCGCGTTATCCGGAGCTTCCTCAGGCGGCTTTTCATGAATCCGTTGATCATCGGCATTCTGGCAGGCCTTGCATGGCGCATCACGGGTGCGCCGCTGCCTGACGTCGCCATGCGCCTGGTTGATGCGCTGGCCGATACGGCCGGTCCGGTGGCGCTGTTTGCCATGGGGCTCAGCCTGCGCCGCTTCGGCATTTCGGGCAATGTCAGGCCGGCGTTGGTGCTTTCGGTGCTGAAGCTGTTCCTGATGCCGGCGCTGGTCCTGGTCTTCGTCTGGCTGCTCGGCCTGCCGCCCTTGACGGCCAAGGTGGCGGTGATGGTGGCCGCGATGCCATCCGGCGTCAATTCCTATCTCATCGCCGTTCAGTTCAACACCGGCCAGGCGCTGGCGTCGAACCAGATGACCATCGCAACGGCCTGTGCAGCCATCACCACGGCTTTCTGGCTGACTGTCGTCTTGCACGTTTTCGGGTAAGGCATTGGGGTAAGCACGTCGCCTGCTCTCGTCTCGCTGTGGCCCAAGCCCTATATGCCATCTTGCGATTGCTTGCGGGCCTTGCCCTCGGTAAAGAGCAGTGGCTCCGGCGTGCCGGCTTCAGTCCATGGCGCACGCTCACCGAAGATTTCACAGACCGGCCCGTCAGGGCGCTGAACGGAGGATAGACCATGCTTCAGAAAACCAGCCATTTCATGCGGCAGGCCAATCTCATCAACGGCGAGTGGGTGCAGGCCGACAGCGGCCAGACAATCGACGTCAACAATCCGGCCACCGGTCTCAAGATCGGCACCGTGCCGAAGTCGGGCAAGGCCGAGACGCGCCGCGCCATCGAGGCCGCCGCCGTCGCCTTCAAGTCGTGGCGCAAGACCACCGCGCTCGAGCGCTCGAAGCTGCTGCGCAAGCTGCATGACGCGATGATGGACAATCAGGACGTGCTGGCCGAACTGCTGACCATCGAGCAGGGCAAGTCGCTGTTCGAATCGAAGGGCGAGATCGGCTCCGCCGCGGCCTACATATTGTGGTTCGCCGAGGAAGGCCGCCGCACCTATGGCGATGTCGTGCCCTCACCATGGGCGGACCGCCGCATCCTGGTGACCAAGGAGCCGGTCGGCGTCATTGCCGCCATCACGCCATGGAATTTCCCGTCCTCGATGCTGGCCCGCAAACTCGGCCCGGCGCTCGCCGCCGGCTGCACCGCAGTGGTCAAGCCGGCCTCGCAGACGCCATATTCGGGTCTCGCCTGGGGTGCGCTCGCCGAGGAAGTCGGCTTCCCCAAGGGCGTCGTCAACATCCTGACCGGTTCGGCAAGCGAGATCGGCGACGAGATCTGCGCCAATCCGCTGGTGTCGAAGATCACCTTCACCGGATCGACCGAAGTCGGCAAGCTTCTCATCCAGAAGTCGTCGGTCACCGTCAAGAAAGTGTCGATGGAACTCGGCGGCAACGCGCCGTTCATTGTCTTCGATGACGCCGACATCGAGCGTGCGGTCGCCGGTGCGATCACCGCCAAGTATCGCAATTCCGGCCAGACCTGCGTCTGCACCAACCGCTTCCTTGTCCAGGCTGGTGTCTATGACAAGTTCGTCGAGAAGCTCGCTGCCGCCAGCAACGGGCTGAAGGTCGGCTCGGGCCTCGAGGACGGCGTGCAGCAGGGGCCGCTGATCGACGAGAAGGCGGTCGAGAAGGTCGAGGAACTGATCGCCGACGCTACATCCAAGGGCGGCAAGATCGTCGCCGGGGGCAAGCGCCATGCGCTCGGCGGTTCGTTCTTCCAGCCGACGGTCATCGCCAACGCGACACCCAAGATGCGCTTCATGAAGGAAGAGATCTTTGGCCCGGTCGCACCGGTGTTCAAGTTCGAGACCGAGGAGGAGGCCGTCGCCCTCGCCAACGACACCGAATTCGGCCTCGCCTGCTATTTCTACACCGGCGATCTCGGCCGCGCCTTCCGTGTGATGGAAGGGCTGAAATACGGCATGGTCGGCGTCAATGAAGGACTCATCACCACGCCGGAGGCGCCGTTCGGCGGCGTCAAGGAATCCGGCCTCGGCAAGGAAGGCGGACATCAGGGCATCGAGGATTACCTCGACACCAAATATGTCTGCATCGGCGGCCTCGGCCTCTGATAGGCTATCCCGGGGATGAGCAGGCCGATAGCCTGCCCATCTCTCATCGGAAAACCAGCCGAAGTCTTCTGGATCAACTGGCATTTACGGGCATGGCGATGAAGGACGGCGAGGTTTTCGGCACGACGCAGGCTGGCGAGCAGGTGCGTCGCTTCACGATCAGGGGCGGCGGCATCACAGCCAACATCATCGGTCTGGGCGCGATCATCCAGGATCTACGCCTGACCGGGCACGATGCTCCGCTGGTGCTCGGCTATGACTGTCTGGAAGGCTACGAGACGGATACGGCGTTCTTCGGTGCTGTCGTTGGCCGCTACGCCAACCGCATCCGCGACGGCCGCTTCACCATTGGCGGCAGCCGCTACCAGACCGAGCAAAACTTCCTCGACAAGCATACGCTGCATGGCGGCTCGCTAGGTTACTCCCACCGGCCGTGGACGGTTTCCTTGCATGGCAGGGATTTCGTCACGCTGACCCTGCACGATCCCGATGGCGCGATGGGTTTTCCCGGCGCGCTTGATGTCACCTGCACCTACCGGTTGAAGATCCCCGGCACGCTTAGCGTCGAGCTGACAGCCACCTGTGAGGAGCCGACGCTGTGCAATCTCACCCAGCATTCCTACTTCAACCTGGACGATGGCGGCGCCGGAGACATTCTCGACCACAGGATGATGTTGAATGCCGGCGCCTATCTGCCGGTCGATGGCGATATGATCCCGACCGGGGTGGTCAAGCCGGTTGACGGCACGCCGTTCGATTTCCGCCAGGCGCGGCCGTTGCGCATGGAGACCGAGGGCGAACAGCTGCCCTACGACCAGAATTTCTGCCTCGCTTCGACACGCGGGCCGCTCAAACAGGCTGCGTGGACGCAAGGCGCCAGTTCCGGTGTCGAGATGGAGGTCTGGACCACTGAGCCCGGCGTCCAGCTCTATACCGGTCAGTATGTGACGCCGCGCACCGGGCTGGAAGGGCGGAACTACAAGGCCTTTTGCGGTTTCTGCCTCGAGCCGCAGATTTGGCCGGATGCGCCGAACCGGCCCTATTTCCCGCAGGCGACGCTGTGGCCGGGCGCGATCTACCACCACGTCACGGAATACAGATTCCGGCTACCTTAGCCTTCGAACGCCGCCCGCAGCGTCTCGAACGGCGCCAGTGCGCCACGTACCTGCACCACGGCGGCGGCGACACGATGGGCATGGCGTGCGGCTTCCAGCGGTTCGTGGCCGGCAAGTCGAGCCGCAAGATAGCCGCCGTTGAAGGAATCGCCGGCGCCCGTCGTATCGGCGGGAGCTGCGACATGGATCGCCGGCACGTCGCGCAGCGTTCCTCCTTTGGCGATCAGCGCCGGCGCTTCGCCATTCTTGACGACGACCTCGCCAACCAATTTCCCGATCCGTTTAGCGGTCACTTGCGGCGTTGCATCCTCAAACAGCATCTGCTCGTCGGGAAAGGTTGGTAATGCGATATCAGTGACGGCAAGGGCTTCGACGATCGCTGCCTGCGCCTCCTCGCGCTCACGCCAGAGCCGCGGCCGGTAGTTGGGGTCGAAGGCGATAAGTGAACCAGCCGAGCGCGCCTTGGCGACTGCGGCCAGCAAGGCAGCGCGCGCGGCTTCGTCCAGAATTGCCAAAGTGATTCCGGAAAAATAGACAAGTGACTGATTTTCCAGGTTTTTCGATAATGCGGCCGGGTCCGAGGCAAGCTGCCGCGCGGCGGCGTCGCCACGCCAATAGGTGAAGGAACGTTCGGCTCCCGTCAGCGTGATGGCATAGAGGCCGGGCCGCGCGCCCGCTATGAGCGGGCTGGAGCCGATGCCAATGCCGTTTTCAGCGAAGAAATCGATCTGGCCTTGCGAGAACGGATCGTCGCCGAAGGCCGAGACATAGGTTGCCGGCCGCTCGGTGCTCAGCGCGTGCAGCGCCCACAGCGTGTTGAACGTGTCGCCGGCAAAGCCCATGCGCCAGTTCGGTCCCGTCTGGCCCGACAGTTCGAGCATGCATTCGCCGATCGAGGCGACGCCGTTTCCCGCCATCTACAATCCTCCAGTGATCCCGGTGCTGTAGCTTTTTGCCACCGGCAGCGCCATGC
>NZ_RZTT01000452.1 GCF_003996995.1 Mesorhizobium sp. M7A.T.Ca.US.000.02.2.1
TCCCTGGTTCGCACGCCCTCAGCGGTGAAATGATAGATGAAGAACAATCCGTGCTCGTCGGGCAGGTAGGGCGACAGGTCGGTGCCTTCCGGGGCGAGAGTGATATCCATGGGGCGGTGCCAGATGCATGTTCCGAAATGGCACCGCACGGCGGCTGCCTGGCCTTGATTTCTAGCACGAGCGAACCCGGTTCCGTATGACGGTTTCTTGACAGCCGATCACGGTCTGTCGATCACCCACGTCAATCCGGTGGTGACGCCTTCGCCACCCCGGATTGTGCCCCGGTCAGTGCTTCGGGCCGAAGCCGGGGTAGGGCTTGAGGGGCACGATTGCGGCAATGTCCATCATGCCGGCCTTGACCAGCGGCAAGGTGGCGAGATGGCCGCGAACCTCTGCATCATCGGCGGCTTCGAGCATCATGCCGCTGCCCGGGATGTCGCCTCGGTTCCACACCTGGCGTACCGCGCCTTCGGCATAGAGCGTGCGCCGCTGTTCGGCTTCGCCGGGCAGAAGCGGAGCGAAATCGGCATCGGCAAATTTTTCGGTGTTGCGGGTGAGAAGGGCAAAGAACTGCATGGCGGTCTCCTGTGGTTGGATGGCCGAACTATCGCTCCCGCTGGTCAGACTGTCCAAGACTGGTTAGGATAAAGTTGAGACCTCAGGGGACTGGAGCCTGGAGAAAAATGTTCGACCTGCGCCAGATCAGGTATTTCGTTACCGTCGCCGAAACCGGCAATGTCGGGCGCGCCGCCGAGATGCTGCATATTTCTCAGTCGCCGCTCAGCCGGCAGATCATCCAGCTCGAGGAGCAGTTGGGTGTTTCCCTCTTTGAAAGGTCGAAGCAGCGGGTCCATCTCAACGCCGAGGGGCGCGCCTTCCTCACCGAGGCCCGCGCGCTGCTATCCGATGCGCGACGTTTGGAGGAGTTCGGCCGCAACCTGGCCAGCGGCGCCGTCGGCCGGCTCGCCATCGGCTATGTCGAAGGCGCCGTTCATGCCGGGCTTGTCGCCGGGATGCTGCGCCAGTTCCGTCGCGACCGGCCGGATTTCCATCTGCAGCTGAGAAGCCTGCGTTCTGCGGCGCAATTGGAAGGGCTACGGCAGCGGTCGCTGGATCTGGGTTTTGTCTACTCGCCGCCAGCCGATGATGACCCGGATGTCGCCGCCATGGCGCTGCGGCATGAGCCGCTGGTGCTGGCGATCCCCGAAGATGATCCGCTTGTTCAATTACCAGAGGTTGGGCCGCATCACCTTGACGGTCGCACCTGGATCACCGTCGTGCGCCAGCCGGACGACACCAATCGCGGCCAGTTCCTTGCCGCCTGCGCCAAAGCCGGCTTTTTGCCCGACATCGCCTATGAAACGGCGGATCCGCTGACCTCGCTCGGCCTTGTCAGCGCCGGCCTTGGTCTGGCGACGGTGCAAGCCAGCCTGCGCGCCGCTGCGCCGCCGCGGATCGTATTTCGCGACCTGCCGTGGTTCGACCGCACGGTTTCACTCCATCTCGCCTGGCGGCGTCAAGACCGGCGGGCGGTGATTGCCGATTTGCGGCAGGCTGCGGAGGAAGAGGGGAGTAGGGAGTAGGGCAGTAGGGCAGTAGGGCAGTAGGGCAGTAGGGCAGTAGGGCAGTAGGGCAGGACACTCCAGGCAATTCACATACTGCCTTACTGCCCTATTCCCTTACTCCCCTACATTTTGTCGATCACCGACTGCACGCCCTCGGTCGGAGCATCGACGGAGGACCCTGCCACCATGATGGCGGCGACGATCGCTTCGGGGTCGTCGACAACCAGCGGCTTGACCCGCTGTGCGGTGTGGATGAAGCCTTCGGCGGCCATGTGATCGAGCAACGCCAGCATCGGATCCCAAAATCCTTTGACATTGGCGAAGACGATCGGCTTGCGATGATGGCCAAGCTGCCCCCAGGTCATGATCTCGACGATCTCCTCGACCGTGCCGATCCCGCCCGGCAGCGCCACAAAGGCGTCGGATTTCTCGAACATCCTGTGCTTGCGCTCGTGCATGTTGTCGGTGATCAAGAGTTCATCGAGCCGGTCAAGCGCGGTTTCGCTCGCTTCCTTGTTGATCAGGAAGCGCGGAATGATGCCCGTTACCTTGCCGCCGGCCTTGAGCGCGCCTTCGGCGACAGCGCCCATGATGCCTTTGGTGCCGCCGCCATAGACCAGCCGCAGTCCCGCTTTGGCAATCGAGCGTCCGAGCAGGTGTCCGGCCTTGATATAGGTTTCATCGCGGCCCGGAGACGAGCCGCAATAGACGCAGACGGATCGAATCGTGTTCATGCCGATGATTGGTGATTGGGTCTGAAAGCCGGGTCAAGCCCCAAGAGTTAACAAGTCCGGGCTTTTTCTTGTCGGTATTGATAAAACAGGCTAGACCGGCGTTAGGTGGCTAAGGGGTAGGGAAGTATGGCAATTAATCCACTGAAGGCGTTCCTGTTCGCGGCGGGTGGGACCGTTGCGGCCGCGGGAACCGCCTATGTATCGGGCGCACTTGACCCGTATCTCAATCCCATGCCGCCGGCGCAAGTGGCGGCGCAGACGCCGCCCGCAGCGCCAAAATCGGCCGATCCCGGCACCGAAGCGCGGCTGCCCGCCGCGGAGGTCCCTGCGGCTCCCGCCGCGGTGCCCCAGGCAACGGCACCGGCCGCACCGGCCGCGGACGCGGCGGCGCCGGCTGCGGCCGGTCCGGTCGCACCGTCCTTCGATGTCGTGCGCGTCGAAAGCAATGGCTCGATTGTCGTCGCCGGCAATGCGGCGCCCAACGCCAAGGTCGAGATCCTCAACGGCTCGACGGTGCTTGGCTCGACGGTCGCTGGTCCCGATGGCGCCTTCGTTATCATTCTCGACGATCCGCTGAAGCCCGGTGATTATACGATCGCGCTGCGCGCGACCACGGGCGATGTCGTAACGCCCTCGGTGCAGACCGCCGTGGTTTCGGTTCCCAAGGATGCGGCCGGCCAGGTGCTGGCCATGGTCGAGGAGCCGGGCAAGCCGGCCGAATTGCTGACCGTTCCCGCGCCCGCGGCAAAGCCGGCTGCTCAGGCCGCCGCGCCGGCTGTTCCCGCAGCCGAAGCGCCCGCAACTGCTCCGGCACCAGCCGCCCCAGCACCTGCCGTGGTGGAAGCAGCACCGGCTCCTGCAGCGCCGGCGACGCCGCCCGCTGCAGGCGTGACCGAGCCCAAGATCGTCGTCGAGGCGGTCGAGATCGACGGCAGCAAGATCTTTGTCGCCGGTCTCGCCGATGCCGGCCGCAAGGTGCGCGCCTATGCCAACGACATCCTGCTCGGTGATGCGCAAACGTCGACGGACGGTCATTTCCTGGTCGAGGCGACCCGCGACATTCCGGTCGGCAGCTACACAATCCGTGTCGACGGCCTCGATACCGACGGTGTGACAGTTGTGGCCCGCGCAGCCGTGCCGTTCGAGCGCGAGCCGGGCGAAGCGGTCGCCGCCGTGGCACCCTCTGCGCCGAAGCCCGTTCAGCCCAAGCCGGCCGCACCGGCCGCCGCCGAGGCGCCGGCCGCGGCCGAAACGGCTCCGGCCACGACGCCTGCTCCCGCCACCGACGCTCCGGCCGTTGTGACGGAGGCGACGCCGCCGAGCGATGTGCCCGAGACCGTGGCGCCCAAACTTGAACATGCCGACGGCGCCGTCATCATCCGCCGCAACGACACGCTGTGGCGGATTTCACGGCGCGTCTATGGCCATGGCGTGCGCTTCTCGACCATTTACCTCGCCAACCAGGACCAGATCAGCGATCCCGACCGCATCTGGCCGGGGCAGGTGTTCAAGGTCCCGGAAAAGTCGAAGGAAGGCGAAGCCGCCGACCTCAAGGCGATGGGCGAGCAGGCAACGACAGCGCCGGCCAAGACGCAGTAGGGTTGGCGATTGGCCAATCTCCCTCCTTGAGGGGAGGTGGCAGGCCAGAGGGGTCGTCGCGCGTGAAGCGCCGACCTTCTCTTTTCTCCAAACGACGTCGCGTCAGGACGCACCGACCCCCTCTGTCACCTTTGGTGACATCTCCCCCTCAAGGGGGGAGATTAGGTCGCTCTACCCATCGGGGTAGCTTGCCGCAGACCTGCTCATCGTCTATCGCCGATGGACGATGACTGAATCCCTTATGGAAACAAACGCACCTGGCTGCACCCCGGACAGCCGAGCCGTTGCCACCCGGCTGGCAGCACTTTCGCACCCGGCTCGGATCGAAATCCTGAAATACTTGTCCGCAAGCAACTCCTGCTACTGCCGCGAAGTCGTCGATCGGTTCGATCTGGCGCAGTCCACCGTGTCACAACATCTGAAAATACTGGTCGAAGCCGGGCTGGTTCGCTTCGAGCCCGATCGCCAGCGTTCGCGCTATGCGATCGACCGTGCCGCGCTCGCCGATGTTTCTGCATCGGTGGCCGCCCTCGTCAATTCCTGCTGCTCCGGCCGCTGAAAATAAGAAGAAGGCGCCAAAAATGGCCGAAAAAACCGTCTCCGACTCCTCGACCTTCAAGACGCTGCTCAATTTGTGGCCCTATATGTGGC
>NZ_RZTT01000453.1 GCF_003996995.1 Mesorhizobium sp. M7A.T.Ca.US.000.02.2.1
CTCCTGTGGAGCGCTTGGGACCGGTGCCTTATAAGCTGCTTGCGGGATGACTTCTTTCGTGGTTTGGTCCAATAGTTTCGCAAGTGGGCCATATCGGATGCCGCACGGCAAAGAAGTCTTCCACGCTGGCAACGCCAATCTCGGCCAGTTGCACGAGAGCCGCTGGCAGTGGCTTGAGCAAGTGGCCGGGCCGGCGGTGGCATTGCCGACCGAATATCCCGATGGCTACCGTGTGCCGCAGCACCGCCACAGCCGCAGCCAGCTCTTGCATGCGCTTGTCGGCGTGGTGCTGGTGACGACGCGCTACGGACGCTGGATGGTGCCGCCCGACCACGCGATGTGGATTCCAGCCGGCACCGAGCATTCCGTCGAGATGCTGGGCGATGTCTCGATGCGTTCGGTCTATGTCATGCCACAGGCGATCCCCGGGCTGCCCGAAGGCTTGCGCGTCGTCGGCGTCACCGACCTGATGCACAGCCTGATCGTGGAATCGGAAAAGCTGCCGCAAGGCGGCGTTCTGGAAGGACGCGGTGGGCTGATCATGAACCTTTTGCTGCACGAAATCCCGACCTTGCCGGAACGGCCGCTCGGCCTGCCATTCCCGTCCGACCCAAGGCTGTCGGCGCTGTGCCGGCGCTTCGTCGCAGCACCATCGCCGCACGCGACGATCGACGAGTGGGCCGATGCCGCCGGCATGAGCCGCCGCTCCTTCACCCGCGCCTTCCAGCGCCAGACCGGCTTGTCGCTGTCGACATGGCGCCAGCAGGCCTGCCTGTTCGCGGCGCTGCCCAGGCTGGCGGACGGCGAGCCGATCACCAGGGTGGCGCTCGATCTCGGCTATGACAGCGTGCCGGCCTTCATCACCATGTTCAAGCGCATGCTGGGGACCTCGCCGCGCGGCTATATGCGCGGCGCACGAGAAAGCGTCGAGGTCGCTCGTCGCCTGGTCGGCCCGGTTCGGTTGGAAAGCCTTGCGCCGTAACGGCAGGTGCTGTTCTAGAGCATTTTACCGTTTCACGGAAACGGCGAGCTGCTCTAACTCTTTGTTTTGACGCAATTCTCTAGGACAGCGCTACGCGCTTTCCCGGGAAAACCGCTTCACACTTTTCCTAGAATTGCTCTAGCTGGAATTGCTCTAGTCGAACAGGCTCGACACCGATTCCTCGGTCGCGGTGCGCGAAATGGCTTCGCCCATGAGGTCGGCGATCGAGATGACGCGGATGTTGGGCGCGTCGAGCACGCCCTGGGTGGGCTGGATGGAATCGGTGATCACCAGTTCCTGCAGCTTCGAGCCGCTGATGCGGGCAACCGCACCGCCCGACAGCACACCGTGGGTGATATAGGCGGTGACACTGGTGGCGCCGTTGGCCAGCAGTGCATCGGCGGCGTTGCACAGCGTGCCGCCGGAATCGACGATGTCGTCGATCAGCAGGCAATCCTTGCCGGCGACCGCGCCGATGATGTTCATGACTTCCGATTCACCGGGCCGTTCGCGGCGCTTGTCGACGATGGCCAGTTGCGCATCGAAGCGCTTGGCCAGCGCACGGGCGCGGACCACGCCGCCAATGTCGGGCGAGACCACCACGACGTTGCCGAGTTGCTTGTATTTGGCCTTCACGTCGCGGGCCATCACCGGTACGGAAAACAGATTGTCGGTCGGAATATCGAAGAAGCCTTGGATCTGGCCGGCATGCAGGTCAAGCGTCAGAACGCGGTCGACACCGGCGCGGGTGATCATGTTGGCGACCAGCTTGGCCGAGATCGGCGTGCGGCCGGAGGCGCGGCGGTCCTGCCTGGCGTAGCCGAAATAGGGGATGACCGCCGTGATGCGCTTGGCCGAGGAACGCATGAAGGCATCGATCATGATGAGCAATTCCATCAAATGATCGTTGGTCGGGAACGAGGTCGATTGCAGGATGAAGACATCCTCGCCGCGCACGTTTTCCTGGATTTCGACGAAGATTTCCTGGTCGGCGAAGCGCCTGACCGTGGCTTTGCCCAGCGGGACGTTGAGGTACCGGGCGACCGCTTCGGCCAGCACCCTGTTGGAATTGCCCGCGAAGAGTTTCATGCACGGTTCCTGGTGGAGGATGATGAGACCTGACGGACTCGCTTGCGCCCTTTAACCGGGCTTTTAGCGGCCCGCGCCGGTATTGCAAGCGCCGAGATCGGGAATCCGCCGGCTAAACTCAAGAAAGCTCCGCGCCATCGCCGGGCTGCAACAGGGAGCAGCGGACTTGCGCTGCTCCTTCTTCTCGTTGGGCATCGGATTTTCCCAAAACCGTCTCCACTTTTTGGGTCCGATGCCTCTAGCCCGCCTTGCCGCCGAGCCAGGCCGCGAATTGGTCGATGGTCTGGTCGGCGATCGTCTGCATGGTGGCCGGCGAGACCCCCTTCCAGCTGTCGCCGCCCGCGCTGGCGCCGGAATTGACCGACGGGGCCTTCTGCTGACCATTGATGCGGTGCAGCCGGTTGCCGGCGGGGTCATAGACATCCCAGACATAGATGACGGTGGTGTCGGCGCCTTCCGACATCGTCGAGAAATAGCCCTTCAGCACATGTGTCACGGTCTGGTCGGCGCTGCCGGCGAGCGTGATACCGCGCTGCCTGGCGCGGGTCTGCAACTCCGCCGTAAGAGGTGTCGCGGCTTCCACCGAAGCGCCGACGATCGGCGCGATCTGCAGGCGGGTCTTCGACAGGATGGCAGCGCTTTGGGCTGATGTGACCGGGGCCGCGGTGGTTGCGGGAGCGCCCGCCGTGCTGGTGGCGGGCAGCGTCTGGGTCGACGTCGCCGGCGGAGTGATCGCCGACGGTTCGAGCACGTCCTTTGCGTTGGTGCAGGCGGCAAGAGCCAATGCCACAAGCAATGACACGGTCGTCACATGCGATCGTCTCATTTGCCTTCTAACTCCTTGGCGAAGAACGCCTCCCATTGTGGATTCACTGTACGATCAAGTCGAGATCATGGCGGGACAGCGGCTTGGGCTGGGATTCGGTGGTCAGGTAGGTGCGGCCAAGCGTCATCGCCGTCTCGGTATCGGAGTCCATGATGATCATATGGGCGAACAGCGTCATGTTGGGCGCGATCGGTTCGGGATTGCCCTGGTAGAACATCGGCATGTCCATCCAGGACGGGGTGAAGCGGGCGCCGACCGAATAGCCGCAGGCGTTCAGCCGGTGCTTGGTCAGGCCGTGTGCCTCCATGGTGCGGGCATGCGCATCGAAGACGTCGCCGAAGCTGTTGCCCGGCGTCATCGCCTTTTCGACAGCCAGGAGTGCCGCGCGGGCGGCGTCGAACAATTCCTGATGGCGCTTCGACACCTTGCCGGTCAGCACCGTGCGCATCATCGGTGCGTGGTAGTGGTTGAAGACGCCGGCCCATTCGAGCGTCAGCTGGTCATTTTTGGTGAGCTTGCGGCGGCCGGCCTTGTAGCGGCACAGCAGCGCATCGACGCCGGAGCCGATGATGAATTCGTTGGCCGGATAGTCGCCGCCGCCGGCAAAGATCGCACCCTGCATGGCGGCCAGGATCAGGGCTTCGTCGCCGCCTTGCTTGATCAGCGGCAGCGCCGCGTCGAGCGCATCGTCGGAGAGATTGGCGGCCTTCTCGGCCTTGGCGATCTCGGCCGGACTCTTGAACAGGCGCAGCCGCCCGACAACGCCGGACGCATCGGCGATCTGGCCGAAGGTCTGCAACTGTTCGTCGAGCCGTCGGCCATTGAACGCGGTCAGGCCATGGGTGTCGTATTCGACACCGATGCGGGCGCCGAGCAGGTCGAGTTCGTTGAGCAGATTGCGCAGGTCGACCGCCGGATTGGCGCCGTTGCGGTCCGTCCACAAGACGATGTTGTCGATAATCGAGGTCTGACGCGCCTGGCGCAGGTCGGCCGAGCGGGTCAGCAGCACCATCGAACCGTCGGCTTTCACCACCAGGCACTGGAAGAAGCAGAAGCCGAACGTGTCGTAACCGGTCAGCCAGTACATGCTTTCCTGCGCGAACAGCAGGATGGCGTCGAGCTTCTTTTCGGCCATCTCGATGATCAGCCGGTCGCGCCGCGCGTCAAATTCAGATCGTTCAAAATGCAGCGCCATTATTCCCTCTCCAAGACGATTGCCGAAACCTGCCGGCCGTAATCGGGCTCCTTGCGATGCGTGGTGCGCCGGTAGGAGTAGAACAGGCCTTCCTCGGCGTAAGTGCAGCGGTCGAGGCCTTCAGCCGTCACGCCGGCCTCGGCCAGCCGGTCAACCGTGTAGCGGTTGAGGTCGAACATGGCATGGCCGGCATTGGCGGACGGCGCGAAATAGAGGATATTTTCGGCGTCGGCTTCGACAAAGCGGGCGACGAATTCCGGGCCGACCTCGTAGTTGGCAGGGCCGATGGAGGGGCCTAGCACGGCGATGATGTTTTGGCGCCGGGCGCCGAGGCTTTCCATCGCCAGGATGGTGTTTTCGAGCACGCCGGTGAACGCGCCTTTCCAGCCGGCATGCGCAGCGCCGATGATGCGCGCCTCAGCATCCGCGAACAGCACGGGACCGCAA
>NZ_RZTT01000454.1 GCF_003996995.1 Mesorhizobium sp. M7A.T.Ca.US.000.02.2.1
CGCCAGCCGCTGGCCGATGGCGTCGGCGACAGCGCCGCCCACGCCGGTGTCGATTTCATCGAACACCAGCGTCGGCGCCGAACCGCGGTCGGCCAGCGCCACCTTCAGCGCCAGAAGGAAGCGCGAAAGCTCGCCGCCGGAGGCCACTTTCATCATCGGCCCGGGCCGCGTGCCTGGATTGGTGCGCACCCAGAACTCGATCTGGTCGATCCCCTCTTCCATGCGGCTCTCGGCCTCGCTCTTCATTTCCACGATAAAGGCGGCGCGTTCGAGCTTCAGGGCCGGCAGTTCGGCCATCACGGCCTTGGTCAGGCCGACCGCCGCCGCATGACGCAGCGAGGACAGCTGCGCGGCGGCAATGTCGTAGGTCTCGCGCGCGGCGGTGGCTTGCTTTTCCAGCCCGTGCAGGCGCTCCTCGCCGGCATCGAGATCGGCGAGATCGGCCGACATCGTGTCGCGCAGCTGCGCCAGATCGTCGACGGCGACGCTGTGCTTGCGCGAGGCGGCGCGCAGCGAAAACAGCCGCTCCTCCGCCTTCTCCAGCCGCTGCGGATCATATTCGGTGGCGCGCAATGCTGCCTCGACGCCCGATTGCGCCGCGTCGAGCGACAGCATCGCCTCGTCGAGCGATTTGACGACATCGTCGAGCAGTCCGGGCGCCTCCGTCACCTTGCGCTGCAGCCGCCGCAACAGGCTGGCCAGTTGCGGCAGGGGCGAAGATGGGCCCGACAGCACATCCTGCGCGTCATGGATTTCGGAAGCGATCTTTTCGGCCCGCATCATAGACGCGCGCAATTCGGCAAGGTCGGTCTCCTCGCCCGGCTGCGGATCGAGCTTGGTCAATTCCGCCACCGCCGCGCGCAGATAGTCGGCCTCGCGCGCGGCCGCCGCCACCTTGGCGCGGTGGCGCGACAGCTCCTGCTCGCAGGCCCGCCAGTGCCGCCATGCCTCGCCGGTCGAGCGGACGGCGCCGAGATGGCCACCGAAAGCGTCGAGCACCTCGCGGTGCGCGCCGGGATCGACCAGCGCACGCTCGTCATGCTGGCCGTGAATCTCGACCAGCGCGCGCCCGACGTCGCGCATCAGGGTGACGCTTGAAGGTTGATCGTTGACGAAAACACGGGTGCGGCCGTCCGCCGTCTGCAGGCGGCGCAGGATGATGTCGCCATCATCCTCGATCGCATTGTCGGCAAGCAGCGTACGCGCCGGATGATTGCGCGGCACGTCGAAGACGGCGATGACCTGGCCCTGTGCCGCGCCATGGCGCACCAGCGACGCGTCGCCGCGCGCTCCGAGCGCCAGCGACAGGGCATCGAGCAGGATGGATTTGCCGGCACCGGTTTCGCCGGTCAGCACCGAAAGGCCCGGCTGGAAGTCGATATCCAGCTTCTCGATCAGGACGATATCGCGGATCGACAGTCTGGAAAGCATCAGAACCCGAATCTAGAACGGCACGCGACCATTTGCAGTCGCAGCGCCGCACTATCTTTTTGTTTGAGCACCGGATCAATCCGAAAAGCGCTGTGGCGCTTCAGTCGATGCTCATACGTCAGGCGCCGGTGATCATCTTCCCGGCTTTGGATATCCACGACCCGGCATTCTCGCGCGGTGCAAGCCCATTGCTCTGCAAGAGCTTGTAGGAATCCTTGTACCATGGGCTGTCGGGGTAGTTGGTGCCGAGCACGGCGGCGGCGGTTTGTGCCTCCGAGGTCAGACCCATCGCGTAATAGCTTTCGGTCAAGCGGGCGAGCGCCTCCTCGACATGGCGGGTGTTGGAATAGTTCTCGACCACGGTGCGGAAGCGCTTCACGGCAGCGATGTATTCACGCCGCTCAAGATAGTAGCGGCCGATCTGCATTTCCTTGCCGGCCAACTGGTCGTTGGCGAAGCGGATCTTTTCCTTGGCGTCTTCGACATATTCCGATGTTGGCCAGCGCGTGACCAGATCCTGCATCGTCTGGACGGTCTGGCGCGCTTCCTTCTGGTCCTGCGTCACGTCCTTGATCTGACGGTAGTAGCTCAAGCCGATGATGTACTGCGCATAGGCGGCGTCATCGGTCGACGGGTAAAGCGTGAGATAGCGCTTGGCCGAGCCGATCGCCTCATCGTAATTGCCCTGGCGATAGTCGGCGAAAGCGCCCATCACCATCGATTTGCGGGCCCATTCCGAATAGGGATGCTGACGGTCGACGGCGTCGAACTTGCGGCTCGCCTCCTGCAGGCGCCCGGCATTGAGATTGGCAAGGCCCTGATTGTAGAGAACATCGGCCGGCTCGGTCTGCTCGACATAGGTCGACAGGTCGATATCTTTCTCCGACGACATGCAGGCCGACAGAAAGAGCGATGGAACAACTACTGAAAGCGCCAGGAAAACAGCCCTCTGCGGTGCTTTCAATTGACCAACTCGCTTGAAGAACATGATTGGATCTCGCCCTTTCGGCGCTATTTCAATGCCAGTTGCACGCCATTGTTTCAAAACTGGTCCCCACTTTTGAACGACATGCATTAATCGACGGCAGCAGCCATAAACCATAACCGCCTTGCCCGGCAACGCTATCTCCGGCCAATCGCGCATTTTTGTGGCGGCCGGACGCCGCTTGGACATCAATGCAATTTCACTGCCGGGTGGTGCATTCCTGCAACATTCGCTATCACCCATAGAACCCGAAAAAACCCTGGGAAATCAGATCATCCAGGGTGCGTAGAGTGGCGCATTGACGGCGTTCATCTCGGCGCTGCGGCCACGCTCACGGCGCGTCGTCTCGACGATCTCGAACGCCGTGCGGTCCGAGAGCAGACGGCGCAGGGCCGCGGCATTCATCCTGTGGCCGCCGCGATAGGAGCGGAAGCAGCCGATGAAGCGGGCGCCGGCCAGCGCCAGGTCGCCCATGGCGTCCAGCGTCTTATGTCGCACGAATTCGTTGGGGTAGCGCAGGCCGCCCATATTGATGACGCGGTTGTCGTCGCCAATGACCAGCGAGTTCTCCAGCGAGGAGCCGAGCGCGTAGCCTGCGGCCCACAGCCGCTCGACATCCTTCATGAAGCCGAAGGTGCGGGCGCGCGCGATGTCACGACGGAAAATATCGGCATTGAGGTCGGAGGCAAACAGCTGACGGCCGATCGCCGGGCTTTCGAAGTCGATCTCGATCTCGAAACGGGTCCCGTCATAGGGCCGAAACTCCGCCCACGAGGCGCCGTTCTCGATGCGGACCGGCTTGATGACCCTGATATAGCGCCGCTTGACCGAGAGCGTCTCGATACCCGCCTGATCGATGGCTTCGACGAACGCCATGGCGCTGCCATCGAAGATAGGAACCTCGGAACCATCGATCTCGACAGCGACATTATCGATGCCGAGCCCAAACAGCGCCGCCATGATGTGCTCGACCGTGGCGATATGCTCGCCAGCGGGATCACCAAGCATGGTGCACAGGTCGGTAGCGCCGACTTCCGAAACCAGGGCACGAAACTCGCGGCCCTGCTCCGCACCGTTGAAAAGCTGGAAAACGATGCCGGTGTCGGCATCCGCGGGCACGAAGCTGATGGACACTTCCTTGCCGCTGTGGACGCCGGTGCCGGTAAGCGACGCGCGCGTCTTCAATGTCGTCTGATAGTCGTGCAAGACAATCCCCATAAGCCCGTAATGCCTAGGTCCGCTTCTCCAGCCCGAGGGCGCGGCTCTTGTGTGAATCGGCTGGCAGGGTGACTTCCCCCGAAATCCCGGCAAACCGATGATGGTAGGCAGCGAAGATAATGTCCCGTCAGGGAGACTCCAAATCACGGTTTCTTACTCTGTGTAACCGCAAAATGGAACGAGTGCGACTTGGTAAGTCGTTGAAATCACATCATTTAAAACATTAACAGGCAAGCGATTCCTCGCTTGCCTGTTAACAAATGTTACAGCCGTTTACCAATCAGTTGGCCTGGCGGCGCAGGAACGCCGGAATCTCCAGCTGATCGTCTTCCTGAGTCGTCCTCACCTGCGGCGTCAGGCGGCCTTGATCATCGAGCTGGCCGCGGCGCGGCGCATAGAGCTGCGCATCCTGGCTGGCGAGACGGCGCACTTCGGGCGCGGCCTGGCGCAGCTTGGGCTCGCGCGGCTGCGCCGGCTGCAGCCGTGCGGGTTCTTCCTCGCGGCGGGTCAGACCATTGGTCAGGCGCTTCAGCAGGCCCATCGGTCCGCTGTTGTTCTCGTGGTCGACCGGGCGGCTCTTGGCATCCACCTCGGCCTTGACGACCGGCGGAAAGTCCTCGACGCGCGGCATGCGCTGCGGCGCCATGGCAACCGGCTGCGGCGCCTCGCGCTGCAGCATCTCGCGCGGCTGCGGGGCCGGCTGCATCTGCTGGACCACCGGCTGCGGCATCGGCTGGGCGGGCGGCGCCTGGAAGATCTTGCTCTGCGGGCGGAAATCTTCAGCGTGGGCGACCGGGGCCGGGCGCGCCTGCGCCATGGCCGCGGCATTGGCTTCGGCCAGATGGATGGCTTCCGCGACCGGGTCGATAGCGCGTGGCTCGTATGCCGCCTGCTGGACAGGCG
>NZ_RZTT01000455.1 GCF_003996995.1 Mesorhizobium sp. M7A.T.Ca.US.000.02.2.1
CGACACTGGCCGGCAATTTCACGCTGCTGGGTTCGGTCGCCAATCTGATCGTCGCCGAACAGGCACGCGCCGCCGGCACGACGCTGTCGTTCGGCGCTTTTTTCAAGGTCGGCTTGCCGCTGACGCTGATAACGCTGGCCGCCGGCACCGCATGGCTGGCGTTTGGGTTCTAATGCATGTCGCCCAAAAGTGGCCCCGGTTTTGGCGCAACGACATGCATAAAACCAAAGGCTTAAAGCGCGTCGCGCTTTAGACCTGGCTGCCTGAAATCCGCGCCCGCACCAGCGTCGCCGCGGCGCGGCCGGCGGCCTCGATGTAATCGGGGTTGCGGTGGATCAGCATGATCGAAAAGCAGCCGTCGATCAAAAGCACGATCTCGCGTGCCAAGGCAGGCGGCTCGCCGACGCCGTGGTCCGACAAGGCGCCGGCCAGCCATGTTTCGAAATTCAGCTTGTGCCGCGCGCCGACCTTGACCGCCGGATGTCCGGGCATCGAGGCGAGTTCGGCGGCCGTGCGCAGGAAGCCGCATCCTTTCCATTTCGGGTGACGAGCGGACCTCGCCAGATTGGTGAAGATCGCCTCGACCTTGCGATCCGCGCCGCCTTCGGCGGCATCGAACCAGCCGGCCATCCGCCTCAGATTGGGTTGGTCGCGGCCATCGAGATAGGCGGCGATGAGGTCGTCCTTGCTCTTGAAATGGTAGTAGAGCGTGCGCTTGGTGAGACCCGCTTCCTCGGCGACGGCATCGACGCTGACGCGACCGATTCCTTCGGCATAGAAGAGCCTGGTCGCGGCATCGACAATACGTTTGCGTGTAGGACTTTGCGTGTCAGGCATGAGCTTAGGTATACCGACTAGTGAATATACACAAGCGGAAAGGGGCATAGTCTTCCGGTCATCAGCATGATGAAGAAGGAAGAGCCAATGACCGATCTTGTCCTCAACGAAACCCGGGATGGGATTGCCATCCTCACCCTCAATCGGCCGGAGAAGCTCAACGCCTTGAACTATGCCCTGATCGATCGCCTGCTTGCGATCCTTGACGACATTGAAGTCGATGACAGCGTTCGTGCGGTCATTCTGACCGGTGCAGGGGAGCGGGCGTTTTCGGCCGGCGGCGACATTCATGAGTTCTCGGCCAGCGTGGCGCTCGGCGTAGATGTCGCGATGCGTGATTTCGTCATGCGCGGGCAACGGCTGACGGCGAGGCTGGAAGCGTTTCGCAAACCCGTCATCGCTGCCGTCAACGGCATTGCCTTTGGTGGCGGCTGCGAAATCACCGAGGCGGTGCCGCTGGCCATCGCCAGTGACCGCGCTTTGTTCGCCAAGCCGGAAATCAACCTCGCAATGCCGCCGACCTTCGGTGGAACCCAACGCCTGCCGAGGCTCGCCGGGCGCAAGCGGGCGCTGGAGTTGCTGTTGACCGGTGACTGGTTTGCGCCGCCGCGGGCGCTTGAGTTGGGTCTCGTCAACGAGGTTGTGCCGCATGCCGAATTGATGCCGGCCGCGATCGGCCTGGCCAGGCGTATCCTGCGGCACTCCGATCTGGCGATTGCCGGCATCCTCACGGCAGTGGCGCGCGGCCTCAACCAGAGCATCGCCGAAGGTTTGCTGGTCGAGGCCGAGCAGTTCGCCCGCATGGCCCCGACCGCTGATCTGCGCGAAGGGCTGAATGCCTGGATGGCACGCCGCGAGCCGGGCTATGACGGCTCGTGGACGCATATCGCGCGTCCCGACGAGGCCAGGCGAGCCTGAAGCGGGTCGCCTGAAAGGCCAGGCGACTCGCTTCAGCTCTTTGTTTTTATGCATGTCGTTCCCAAAACCGAGGTCACTTTTGGGCGACATGCACTCGTTGGCGTTGGATCAGGGCACCACCACCAAACGGCCTTTCATGTTGGGGTGAAAGCGGCAGAAATAGTCGACCGGTCCCGCGGCCTTCAATATCAGGCTTGCGGATTTCTTCGGCGGGATCATCACTTCCCAGCCGCCTTTCACGGTGGCCGTGTGGGCGAACACATCCTTGTTCACCCACTCGATCGTGTCGCCGACCTTGGCCTCGACGGTGGCTGGCGAGAACACCAGCCTGTCGATGATGACCTGGATGGTTTCCGCTCGCGCCGGAACGGTACCGACGGCCAGCGTCAACGCAATCCACAGATAGCGTTTCGGCATGCTCCCGGTCCTTACTTGAGCCTGCCGGCGACGTGCTCGGCGTGCTGCTCATGGCCCTGGAAAATCTTCAGGCCGGTTTCCAACAGGCTCTTCAGGTCGGCATTCTGCGCCGACGGGATCAAAAGGGTTTCGAGCGCGCCGTTGACCTGCTTGTGGTAGGCGACCTCGTTATCGACATAGGCCTTGTCGAAGGCAGCGCCGTCGAGTTTGGCGAGCTTGGCCCGCTCCTCCGCCGCAGCTTTGGTCAGCGCCTGGCTGGTGGCGTTGTCTTCCGGCGTGACCTTGAGCTTCTTCACCAGATCGAGCGCCTGCACGTTCACGGCTTCGTGGTCGCGCACCATGTCGTTGGCGAAATCCACGACCTCCTTGGTCTTCGATTTTTCGATGGCCAGCTTGGCCGCTTCAACGTCGATGACCCCGGCCGTATAGGCGATGTGAGCGATCTGCGGATCGGTTGGCTTGTCGGCGGCTTGCGCGAATGCGGCGGTGCCGAGCAGCAGCATGGCGGCGAGCGCGGCAGTGTGTCGGATGGACATGGCATCTCCTTCGCCGGACGCTGAAAATCGCGCCGGACTATGTTTTCGGTTGACGGTCATTGGATGCTGGCCAGCGGCAAACGTTCCCGCCAAAATCAATTGAATCCGGTGAGGCTCAGCTTTCCAGCCCGAGCCGCCGCATGACCGCGCTGGTCAGTCGTTCGCAACGCCGGCCGGCGAAGGGGAAAGCATCGAGCAGCACCGGCCCGATCTGATCGTCCAGCGCCTTGCGCACGAGGGCGCGGGCGCGGTGCAGCCTTGTCTTGACGGTTTGCGGCCGCACGCCGAGGAGATCGGCGGTCTCCTCGATGCTCAGCCCCTCGATCACCCGCGCCACGAACACCGTCCGGTAGACGTCGGGAAGGCTGTCTGTGGCCTGTTCGACCAGTTGGAGGATCTGCCTTTGAGCCATCGTCCGTTCCGGATCGTCGCTGGGGTTGAGGGGGAACCGGATGATCTCGGCTTGCGGATTTTCCGGCATTGCCACCGTTCTGCGCCTTTTGCGCAGGCGGCCGAGCGCCTCGTTGATGACGATGCGCGACAGCCATGTGGCGAGCGAGGAGTCGCCGCGAAACGCATCGAGATGGGCGAAAGCCTTGACGTAGGCCTCCTGGACGATGTCCTCGGCCTCGCTGTCATTGCGCACGACGCCGCGCGCGATCCGGTAGAGCCGCTGATTATGTGTCTTGATGATGGTGCGGAAGGCATCGCCGTCGCGCGCCAGCGCGCGGTGCACAAGCTGCATCTCACCTGGCGCAGCGGAAGGCACGGCCGTCAACACAGCAGGCATGGCCACTTTCCTCAACCCAATCTCCGAACCAAGATCTCGACTGGGAGATTGGACGCTGTCGCCGGCAAAAGGTTCCCGAAGATTTTCTGCCGGGCCCGGCGGCCGCTACCCTACAGTGCGAGTGAAGGCTTGTCAGGCAGCCTGCAGGCGCGCTGTGGCCGCCAACAGATCGGTCTGGGTGATCAGCCCGAGAATTCGCTTGTCGTCGTCGACGATGATGACCGCGTGGCTGCGGCCGTCGGTGAGCATGGGCAGCAGACCCATGGCGGCGAAGCCGGCGGCGGCTGTTGCCGCGGGCGATATAACGGATCCGACCGTCCCGGAGGCCTGGGTGAGTTCGCGCAACCCCACGGTGCCTGCCAGCCTGGCTTCAGCATTGACGACCGGCAGGGTCCGGATGTTGTGGTCAAGCAGCAATTGGCGCGCCGCCTCGGTCGAGGTGTGAGCATCGACCGAGATGACATCGCGCGACATGATGTCCTCGCACAGAAGGGTCTTGTGCGCGCGCACCATCGCCTGCAATTCGACCTGCCGCAGCAGCCGGTCGAGATCGTTGCGATCGATATCGAACGTCTCGTCGAGTGCGCCAAGCGCGGCATCGATGTCTTCGGAGCAGAAGCCGACGCGCAGTTGCGCCGGCGGATCGCCGGTGCCGTGGCTGTTCGCCGGCACTGCAACCGGCACATGCGGATAATTGCGCCGGGCCAGCCTGTGGAAGCCGTAGCCGAGCGCCACCAGCAGGATCGAGTTCAGCGCCACCGGCACGAATGGAAACAGGAAGCCGGCGCTGATGACGGCAGGCCCTCCCAGCACCGCGGTCAGCGCGGCCGCTCCGCCCGGCGGATGCAGGCAGCGCGTGAACGACATGGCGGCAATGGCCAGTGCCACCGCGATGCCGCTGGCAAGGGCGGTTTCGTGGATGAAATGCGCCACGATCACGCCGACCAGCGCCGATATCGTGTTGCCGCCGATGATCGACCATGGCTGTGCCAGCGGACTGGCGGGCACGGCGAACAGC
>NZ_RZTT01000456.1 GCF_003996995.1 Mesorhizobium sp. M7A.T.Ca.US.000.02.2.1
GGCCATGTCCTGCTGCTGCCGACCGGCTACTATCTGATCGGCGGCGCCTTCGCCGTTGCCGTCAGTTTCCTCGTCCTGGCGCTGCTGCCAGCGTATTTTCTCGATCGTTTCTGGCGCCGGCGCCTGCCGTTATTTGCCCTCAGCGACGCCACCCGCGCCGCCATCAGCCTGCTATCCTTCGCCGGCTTTGCAATTCTTATCGCCGCCGGCTTTTTCGGCAGCCGCGACCCACTTTCCAATCCTCTGCCACTGGTGATCTGGACACTGTTGTGGGCCGGCGTCACGCTGCTGCAGGGTGTCTTCGGCGACCTCTGGTCATGGCTCAACCCCTGGTATGGAGCATGGCGTCTCGCCTCGCGCCTGTTCGGGACCAGGGATCACGGAGCATGGCGCCTGCCCGGATGGGTCGGCTGCTGGCCGGCTGTCATCCTGTTCTTCGCCTTCGCCTGGTTCGAACTCATCGATCCGGCGCCCGACGATCCGGGGCGGCTGGCCTTGGCCGCCGGCCTCTACTGGCTGTTCTCTTTCCTCGCCATGCTGGCGTTCGGCTATCGCGACTGGAGCCGCAGCGGTGAATTCCTGACGGTTTTCTTCTCGATGGTGGCGCGCTTCGCCGTGGCCGAACGCAACCAAGACGGCCGGCTTGGCCTGTGCTGGCCCGGCGCCAAGCTGCTGACGGCGCAGCCCCTGCCGGCCAGCGGCATCGCCTTCCTGCTGCTGGCCCTGTCGTCGGTGTCCTTCGACGGCCTGTCGAAGACCTTCTTCTGGCTCGGCCTGTTCGGCATCAACCCGCTCGAATTTCCCGGCCGCACCGCGCTGATCGGCAGCGGCACTTGCGGGCTGATCCTGACATTCGCGCTGCTGGCGGCGGTGTTCCTGCTTGCCGTCCGGCTCGGCCAGCGTTTTGCCGGCAGCGATCACACGCTCGGCCAGGCCGCAGGCCTGCTGGTGTGGTCGATCGTGCCGATCGCGCTTGCCTATCACGTTGCGCATTATCTGACGGCGCTGCTCGTCGACGGCCAATATGCGCTTGCGGCACTTTCCGACCCGTTCGCGCGGGGCTGGAACCTGTTCGGCACCGCCGACGTGCAGATCGAGGCCGGCATCGTTGCGGGAGCGGACTCCGCGTGGTGGCTGTGGAATATCCAGGCCGGCGCCATCATCCTAGGCCATGTGCTCGCCGTCCTCGTCGCTCACGGCTTCGCCTGGCGCCTGCACCCACAGCCCTCCCGCGCGGCACTCAGCCAGTTCCCGCTCACACTGCTGATGATCGCCTACACCGTCTTCGGCCTCTGGTTGCTTGCCACGCCGACTGCCGGATGAGAAAAGGCGACCAGCATGCCTTCGGGGAAAGCCCGCTTGCCACGTCGGGGCTTTGGTGATTTAGTTTGTACACATGCGATTTTTTGCCTCGTTACAGCCAGTCAAAACTCAAAAACAGGGGAACTGCCGTGACTGACAAGAATGGGTTTTTCGATCTCTCCAGATCAACGCTCAACCGCCGCACGGCGCTGAAGGGTCTGGTCGCCGGCGCCGGCCTGGGCCTGGCCCCCGGCTACGTCCGCTATTCCCAGGCGCAGAGTTCGGCGCCGATCAAGATCGGTTTCCAGTCGCACCGCACCGGCATCGGCGCTGCCTATGGCCGCTGGTACGAGAAGACCACGGCTGCCGCGGTCAAGGCGATCAATGCCGCCGGCGGCATCAACGGCCGTCAGGTCGAGGTGATCATCGAGGATGACGGCACCGATCCCGGCCGTGGCGCCGAGGTGGTCGGCAAGTTCGCCACCCAGCACAAGACCGACATCGTCTTCGGCACGCTGTTCTCGCATGTCGTCATTGGCTCTGCGCCCGCCGCCGGCGAAAACAAGATGCCCTATTTCGTCGTCAGCGAAGGCCATCACGTCGCCTCGACAAAGCTGAACCGCTATGTCTTCCAGCCCGGCATCACCGACGTGAAGAGCCAGATCCAGTCGATGGCGCCGTGGATCGCGGCCAATGCCGGCAAGAAGGTGACGCAGATCTTCCCCGATTTCGCTTTCGGCTACGACCATCGCGACTACCTGCCGCCGGCACTGAAGGCGCAAGGCGGCGAGGTCATCGCGCAGATCGCCATCCCGCCGACGGAATCGTCCTTCACCAAATACTTCCCGCAGATCCCGGCCGAGACCGAGGTGATCTACCACGTCATGGTCGGCCCGGCCGTGCTGACCTTCGTCAAGGAGCTCGGCGAGTTCTATGGCTCCAACCGGCCGCAACTGTTCGGCTTCATCGATTCGCTCGAAGCCACCGACATCAACAGTCCCGGCCTCGAATTCCTCGACGGCAGCCATTTCTGGGAAGGCTCGCCGCGTTATGCGCAGGCCAACGATTCCGAAGCGCAGAAGGCCTACCGCACCGCTGTCGGCATCGATGACAATGGCGCTGCCGTCGGCGATCCCAAGGATGTCTCCACCGCAGCCCACATGTTCGGCTGCTGGGAGACGCTCTATGTCGTCAAGAAGGCAATGGAAGACGCCGGCTACAAGGGTCCGGAAGACCGCGCCAAGCTGGTCGAGGCGACCGAGGCACTGACCGAGTTCGCCGAAGGCCCGCAGCATCCGCAGGGGCCAAAAACCTTCAACGGCAAGATCCACCAGTGCTTTGGTATCCAGAACATCTCCAAGGTCGAGGGCGGCAAGCTCAAGGTCGTGCACAAGACCAAGATCGAGGACGGGCTTTACGAGGCCGAGGGAGATTATACCACGCAGGCGCTGTGAGTTTGGCATTCCAGCAAGCGCCTGCCAGCGTGTAACCGATGCACTTTGGTCCCCACCTCCTCCTCGCTGCCCTCGAAGGCCTCGTCACCTCAGCCGTGCTGGCGCTGACGGCGCTTGGGCTGTCCCTGGTGTTCGGTGTCATGCGCGTGGTCAATGTCGCGCATGGTGAGTTCTTCATGCTGGGCGCGGTGCTCGCCTGGGCGATCACCACGGCCATCGGCGGTCACCCTGCGCTCGGCTTCCTGGCGGCGCTGGTGATTGCCCCGCTGATCGTCGGCGCCATTGCGCTGGTCGCCGAACGGCTGGTGCTGCGCCGGCTCAATTACAATCCGGAAGCCACCATCGTCGCCACCATCGGCATGCTCTACATCATCCAGCAGCTGGCGCTGACTTTCTATGGCCCGGAGGCTCGGCCGGTCGAGCCGCCGTTCAGCTACCGCATCCTTTTGCCGTGGTTCGGCTATTCCGGCTACAAACTGTCTGTTATCGCCGCTTCCGCGCTGCTGCTCACCGCGACATGGCTGGTGCTGACGCGCACCAGGATCGGCCTCGTCATGCGCGCCACGCAGTATGACAGCGAAACTGCACAGGCCTTCGGCATCCCTGTCGGCCGTGTCTATGGCGGCGTCTTCGCGCTCGGTGCCATGCTGGCGGCCATTGCCGCGGTGCTGATCGTGCCGATCAGCCAGGCGCATTATCTGATGGGACAGGATCCGCTGCTGCTCTCCTTCATCGTCGTCATCATCGGCGGCCTCGGCTCGCTGCGCGGCACGGTCGTCGCCGCCGTGCTGATCGGCCTCTCCGACGGCATCATCTCGATGTTCTTCTCGCCGACGCTGGCCAAGATCATTGCCACGCTGCTCGTCGCCATGGTGCTGGTGTTCCGCCCGCAAGGCCTGTTCGGGACGGCATCGCGATGAGCGAAGCTTCGCCGGCAAAAGCCTATGCCCTGCATCTCGGCGTCATCGCCCTGCTCTTCGTGCTGAGCTTCCTGCTGCCGGACTACTATCACGGCCTGCTTGCCCGCATCATGGTGCTGGCGGTCTTTGCCATGGGCTACAACATGCTGTTCGGCTATGTCGGCCTGCTCAGCCTCGGCCATGCGATGTTCTTCGCCGCCGGGCTCTATGGCGCCGGCCTTGCCGTCATCCAGCTCGGCTGGAGCGTACCAGCGGCATTCGCCTCGGGCCTCGGCTGTGGTGTTGTTGTTTCACTCGTGATCGGCCTGCTGGCGTTGCGCACCACGGGCGTCGCCTTCATGATCGTCACCATGATGTTCGCTCAAGTGTTCTACCTCCTCATCCTCTACTTCGCGACTTGGACCAGCGGCGACCAAGGCATGGTCGTGCCGCAGCCGGCGCGGGTGCTCAGCTTTGGCGCTACATCGCTCGAACTCACCAATCCGACGGTGCGCTACATGACAGCGCTGGCGCTGTTTTCCATCGTGCTGCTCGTCACATTGGCCATCGTCCGCTCCCGCTATGGCCGCGTGCTGGTCGCCATCCGCGAGAATGAGGAGCGCACGAAGATGCTCGGCTACGATACGTTTTCGAACAAGCTCGCCGCCGTCGTCATCTCCGGCATCATCTGCGCGGCCTCGGGGGCCGCCTATGCGCTGCTGTTCGGCTATGTCGGATCGAGCTTCGCGTCGGTGCAGTATTCGATCCTGCCGCTGCTGTGGGTGCTGCTGGGGGGTGCCGCGACGACGCTCGGACCGCTGATCGGCACGCTGTTCATGTACTATGT
>NZ_RZTT01000457.1 GCF_003996995.1 Mesorhizobium sp. M7A.T.Ca.US.000.02.2.1
ATGAATGGCTGATAGAAGAGCGTCGAGCGCAATGGCTCCAGCGAGGCTCTGAAATTGCCGAGCCCGGCCTCCCTGGCGGCCATCACCTCCTCCAGCCGTTTGCCAAGACGCTGCTCCCGGCTCTGGCGGAAATAGACGGCGTTTTCCGCGTCCTGCATAGCATGGAGGTCCATGATGGCCGCGGTGGTCACGTAGGGATGAATGGTCACTTGCGACCAGCGTTCGATGAAGCGCGCCATTGCCTTGCCGCCTTCACCGCCAAACAGCGTCGGCCGGTCCGGATAGGCCTCATCGAGATAGAGCGCGATATCGAAGGAATCCGCGACGACCGTCTCGCCGTCCCGGATCACCGGAACGGTTTTCGAAACGCCGCCCTCGACAGCGGGCACCTCGAGAAAGCGCGTCGGTACGGTCGATATGTCGAGCCCCTTGTGGGCAAGCGCCATCACCACCTTCCAGCAATGCGGGCTGAACGGACGTGTGGTGTCGCGTCCGACGAGATCATAGAGCAGAATGGTCATTGGCGGCGGCGTTCCTGCGGGTTAGGTAGGCCCCGCATCGACGTGAGCCGAGGGAAGCCATGAGACAGCATTTCATGATGTTTGCGGCCTATAATCAATGGGCCAACGGTCGCATCTATGATGCCGCCGCCGAACTCGATGATGAGGAATTCAACCGCGATGTCGGCGCCTTCTTCGGCTCGATGATGGGCACGCTCAACCACCTTTTGACGGCCGACCGGATCTGGATGAAGCGCTTCACCGGCGAGGGCGACGCGCCGACGACACTGGATGCCATCCTGCATCGGGGGTTGACCGGCCTGCGGGCGGCGCGTGAAGCCGAGGACAGGAGGATCATCGATTGGGTCGGCGGCCTCAATGACAAGGCGTTGACGGGCCGCTTCACCTACATGACCGTTTCGGACATGCGCACCGTCTCGCAAAGGCTGGCGCCGGCGCTGGATCATGTCTTCAACCACCAGACCCACCATCGCGGCCAGGCGCATACGATCCTGACTATCCTGGGACGGCCAAGCCTGGGGTTGGACCTGATGCTTTTTCAGCGGACCGAGGAGGGCAGAGCTTTCGCCTGATTCGGTGCCGTCCGAAGGTCGAAGAGCTTGCGCCTACTATCGCTGCATTTTGTGCTGCAGCATTGTCTGTGCATCAGAAATTAGCCGGCACACCGGATACTTGCCCGAGATTCAGGCGGCCGTCGAAGCCTCGCCCCTGATTTCGCTGTCCAGTTGGCACTGCGTCAGAGCCGCTTCCGCCATCACCCACTGCTTGAACAACTGGACCTTGCGTGCGGCAAGGCCTCTCAGCGGGGAAACAAAATACCAACCAGCCGTGTTCGGGTGGTGGACGGCGAAGGGAGCCACCAGCCTTTCGGCGCGGATGTCGCTGGCCATATAGGCACGGTTGGCCACGGCAAAACCCATCCCGGAGTTGGCTGCCTCGTAGGACATCATGCACGAGTCGAAATAGATGCTCTTGGTCTCGCTGAGCACGAAGCTGGCGCCGGCGAAACCAAGCCAGGATTGCCAATTCTGGGTGCAGGTGTCGGAATGCAGCAGGGTGAAGTGCTTGAGGTCGTCCGGTGTCACCTTCGACAGCCGCTTATCGCCGAGAACTTCGTGGAACAGCTTGCGGCTGCACACCGGTGTCAGGTCTTCGCGAAACAGCAGATCGGATTGCAGCCCGTGAAAGTGACCGTCGCCATAACGGATTTCGAGATCGAATTCCGAGGCCGTGAACTCATGCGTCGCGTAGGAGGTCGAGACCCGCATCACGATATCGGGATATTGCTGCTGGAACAGCGGCAGGCGCGGAAACAGCCAGCGTGCCGCAAAGGTCGGAAGCACCGATATTTTTAGCACATGCTCCTGCGACTGCCCGGTCGCTTCCATGCTGGCGGCGACGATTCGCTCCAGCGCCTCGCGAACGCGCGAGACATAGGTCTCGCCCTCCGGCGTCAACGACACCGCATTGCCGCCGCGCTGGAAAATCTTGAAACGAAGCTGGTCCTCAAGGCTTTTCACGCGCTGGCTGACCGCTGAAGCGGTAATAAACTGTTCTTCGCCGGCACGCGTGAAATTACCGTGCCTCGCAGCACTCTCCACGATTTTAAGCGAATTGAGGTTGACCTGACTGAGCAGACGCACGGTTTCGACCTTAAGCTTGGCTTACACTAGCACCAGCATTCCTAATTTTACAGGGGTGGGTGAATTAATCGACTGTTTACCAAGTGTTGCCCCCATCCTGGAGAAGTACAATGAACGCCCATACCATTCCCGAACTGCGTTATGCGATGAGCCGCGAAGCCATTATCGGCCATGAAACCGCCTGGAAAGTGTCGAGTTTCGGTGTCGCGCAATATTTGCACGGCTATGACCCGGCACTGCTTGCCGCGATCGAGGAGGCTGCCCTGAAGCTCAAGGCCAGCCACGCCGTGCACAAGCACCTCGATCTGACCTTCATCACCGGGGCCGACCGTTTCATCCCCGAGATCAAGGAATTGCTGCATGACAAGCTGCGCCTGGAGCGGCTGTCCGACATGATGGGCACCAAGCTGGAGCCCTATCCGCTGTCGATCGTCGGCTCGACGGTCACCTTCATGAATCCCAACGACGGCGCCGTGGAGTGGCATTGCGATGGCGTTCCGGTCACAGAGCTCATTCCGCTGTCGATCAGCAATCCGCTGGTCGGCGGCCACCTCGAAATCTACTGCGACGACTCCGAAACCGGCCGCGCCATTCTCGAAGCCGGCCGCGAGATCCCGCGCAACAGTGTCATGCGCATCGATCACAAGATGAACTACGCGACGCTCGGGCAATTCCTGGGCGTCCTGCATCGCACCGCGCCGATCCGGTTCGGCGAGCGCGTCACGCTGGTGCTCAACCAGCGTTCGGTGGCCAAGCCCTAGGTCGACGACAACCGTATGTTCTATCTCGCCGCCGACAACGACCACGACCGTGAGTGGGTCAGCGAACTGGCCGAAGATGTCTGGACCAATCAGCTGCCTGCCTATCGTCGGTTCGAGGCGGAGCATCCCGTGCCCACCGCCGTCGAGGCACCGGTTCCGGGCGACGCCAGGGAATCATGGTAATGAACCATGACCCCGAAAAGTCGGAACCGGTTTTCGGACAGGATCATGGTCGAACAGCAACATAGAGTCCCATGCCGATTGTTTCGGCAGCGATCCGGCTCGATATCCGCTTTGGTCTTCGCTGCCGGTGCGGTGGCGTTGTGGTCCACCAATGCCCTGGTCGGCAAATCCCTGCTGGCCAGCCACCCGGTGTCGCAGGTCCAGTTCCTGCAATTTGCAGGCGCAGCACTCGTGTTCGCCGCCATCCGATTGATGAGCCGCGAAAGAGTAGCACCGGTCACCGCCGGGGGGGCGCTCATCTCTCTCGCGATCGGCTTCATCGGCCTGGTCGGCACCATGGTGCTGCAATACATCGCCTTCGCTTCGATGCCGGTGATCGAGGCCAATCTGATGGCCTACACCTGGCCGCTGATGGTAGCGGCGGCAGTCATTGCCTTGGAAAATCCGCGGCGTCCGGCACTGTTGGGTCTCGCCGCGGTGGTGGGCTTCATCGGCGTTGCACTGGTGATTTCGGGAGGGCGCAACCAATCCTGGTTCGAGGGCGATCTGGTCGGCTATCTCGCCGCATTCGGGTCCGCGCTATGCATGGCCTTCTATTCGATCATGGTGGGACGGGTGGCCACTCCAGCGGATCGCCTGTTGCTGCCATCGTCTTTGATTGGCGTCGCTTTGATGTTTCTGTGGTGCGCTCGCGACGGTTTCACCTGGCCCGTCGGCGCGGATCTGGCCCTCGGCCTTTATCTCGGCGCCGGTCCGATGGGCCTGGGCTACTATTTCTGGTCGCGCGCCTTGAAGCTTGAAGGCAGCGGCAGGGTCGCGGTGGTCGCCTATCTCACGCCGATCGCCTCGACCCTGCTTTTGACCTTGTCCGGCGAACGGCTGACGGTGACAGCCATTGTCGGAGCCATCCTCGTCATCGGCAGTTGTGTCGCGGTCGGTGTGGAACGTTCGGAGGTCGAAAACCATGTTTGACGAGAATGAGCGTCTGGCCATTCAGGAAGCGCATTGGCTGATCGACGAATTCGGCGCCGAGGCACAGCTCTACGCCGCGATGAGGGCCGAAAAGGCGATAGAACAAAAGGATTTCGCGCGTTGCGCCCGCTGGAAGCGTATTCTGGAGATTTTGGACGAAAGTCCTGCCGCTAAGTCTGCTGGTTCCAAGTATTAGATTTTCTAATTTGCGCGGCGTCGATTTCGCATGAATGCTATTTTTGCCGATTCTTCATTCTTTTATGAGACTTGGCGGTCCGTTGGGGGACGCGGTTAAAGAGTACATCGACACAAGTCTTCGCTGGGGTGGAGGATTTTGTCGCAAATAAGGTGAAAGAATTGTCAAATATCGATGATAAGACCGTTATCGAGCTGACGGCCGATATTGTCTCGGCCTATGT
>NZ_RZTT01000458.1 GCF_003996995.1 Mesorhizobium sp. M7A.T.Ca.US.000.02.2.1
TAGAAAACCTGCATCTCGGTGCCGGGGCAGCTCGATTCGCAATTCTTCTGGTCACGTTCGAAATCGCCTGCCGAGGCTGAGTTCGACATCGGGAAGAAGTAGCCGTCGCAGGTGCGCACACAGGAAGTGTGGAACTCACCGCCGACGCTCGGAAAATCGGGTATGCCGGGCTGGTTGAGCACACGGCGGACATTGCGCTCCTCGCCGGGATCGTCGGGCTGGTTGGGCTCATCAAGCATATCGAGCTGCTGGCTGTTGCCGCCAAAAAGCTGATCGAACAGGTTTGCGCTGCCGCCCTCGCGGTTGGCTTCCTGCAAAGGCGCCCGCTGAGGCGCAACGGCGTCGTCGCGGCAGCCATTGGCGTCAAGCGCCGCCAGGATGCGTCCGCGGTCGCGGCGCGAGCCGCCGCCGGCCAGCCGCTCGCGCTTGTTCTGCAAGGCGTCGAGATTGGCATTCATGCGATCGATGGTGGCGTTTAGCCCGGCGCATTGATTGAGGTTGCGGCCAAACAGCGAAAAGCCGCATCCGGCCCGGCTCGCCTGGCCGCGGGCTTTCGAAATCTGCTCATGCTGCCTGGCAATTGCGGAATCGTATTTCCGGATCAGCGCCGGACCGCCACCACCGCCGCGCGAGGACGCGGCAAGATCGGCTTCCAGCTGGCGGCAGACCCGCGAAGCAGCCTGTGGCTCGGCTACCCCCCAGGTTGCGGACAACAGGAGGCCAAGCAGCATGGCAGCATGCGCCTGCTTCCACCCTCCGCTTGCCATCCGCCCAAACTCCGCCTGCCAAATCCGACTGTTAGCCCGCAATGCTACCGTGTTCGCGGTTAACTGCAGTTTACCGCGAAATCCGTGTTCAGCCCAGATTGACGACCGCCTGTGCCTTGTGGGCGGCTTCCACGACGGCAAGCGCCGTCATGTTGACGACGCCGCGCGAGGTGACCGACGGCGTCAATATATGCGCCGGCATGTCCGTGCCGAGCAGGATCGGCCCGACGTGCAGCGCATCCATCATGGTCCTGAGCGCCGTCAGCGTGATGTTGGCCGAATCGAGGTTGGGGAACACCAGCAGATTGGCTTCGCCCTTCAGCCGTGAATGCGGATAGACGCGCTGGCGCAGATGCTCCGACAGAGCGGAATCGGCGTGCATCTCGCCATCGCATTCCAGCTCTGGGGCAATGCGCGCCAGGATCGCCGCCGCTTGCCGCATCTTCAGGGCACTGGGCGAATCGCGCGAGCCGAAATCCGAATGCGAGAGCAGCGCTGCCTTCGGCTCGATGCCGAAGCGCTGGATTTCTTCCGCCGCCAGCACCGTCATCTCAGCGATTTCTTCCGCCGTCGGGTCGACGGAGACATGCGTGTCGGTCAGGAAGATGATGCCGCGCTGCGAGATCAGCATCGAGAGCGTCGACAGGTCGCGATCCTTGACGCCGGTGCGCGGGCCGATGATCAAGGTGACGTTGCGCAGGTGCCGCTCGAAGCGCCCTTCAAGGCCGCAGACCATGGCGTCGGCATCGCCGCGTTTCAGCGCAAGTGCTGCGATCACCGTGTTGTCGGTGCGGACCATGGTGCGCGCGGCTTCCGTCGTGACGCCACGCCGGCCGGCGAGTTCGATCAAAAGGTCGACATAGTGGCGGTAGCGCGGATCGTCTTCCGGGTTGATCAGGCCGAAATCGACACCGGGCTTGATGCGCAAGCCGTAGCGTTTCAGGCGCACTTCGATGACGTGCGGCCGGCCGATCAGGATCGGCTCGGCGATGCCTTCTTCGAGCACCACCTGGGCGGCGCGCAGCACGCGCTCATCCTCGCCGTCGGCATAGATGACGCGCTTGGCGCTCGATGCCTTGGCGGACGAGAACACCGGCTTCATCACCAGGCCGGAGCGGAAGACGAAGCGGTTCAGCTTGTCGATATAGGCGGCGAAGTCGGTGATCGGCCTTGTCGCGACACCGGTGTCGCAGGCGGCCTTGGCGACCGCGGGCGCTATGCGCAGGATCAGGCGTGGATCGAAGGGCGAAGGGATCAGGAATTCAGGGCCGAAGATCGGCGTCTCGCCGGAATAGGCGCGGGCCGCGACATCTGAAGGTTCCTCGCGTGCCAGCGCTGCGATTGCCCGCACCGCCGCCATCTTCATCTCCTCATTGATGGCGCTGGCGCCGCAGTCCAGCGCGCCGCGAAAGATGTAAGGAAAGCACAGTACGTTGTTGACCTGATTGGGAAAATCGGACCTGCCTGTGCAGATCATCGCATCGGGACGCGCCGCACGCGCCGTTTCCGGCATGATCTCCGGATTGGGGTTGGCCAGCGCCAGGATCAGCGGTTTTGGCGCCATGTGCTCAAGCAGTTCCGGCTTCAGCACGCCTGCCGCCGACAAGCCGAGGAAGACGTCGGCACCCGATATGACGTCGGCCAGCGTGCGCGCCTCGGTGTCCTTCACATAAGGGTCTTTCCAGCGGTCCATCTCGTCGGTGCGCCCCTTGTAGGCAACGCCGAAACGGTCGGTGACCCAGATGTTTTCGACCTTGGCGCCGAGCGAGACCAGCAGGTTGAGACAGGCAAGGGCGGCAGCCCCGGCGCCGGAGGTGACGATCTTGATTTCCGATATGGTCTTGCCGGCAAATTCCAGCCCGTTGAGCACGGCGGCAGCGACGATGATGGCGGTGCCATGCTGGTCGTCGTGGAACACCGGTATCTTCATGCGCGCCTTCAACTGTTCCTCGACCTCGAAGCATTCTGGCGCCTTGATGTCCTCGAGATTGATGCCGCCGAAAGTCGGCTCGAGCGCCGAGATCGTCTCGACCATGCGCTCGATACCGGGCGCGTCGATCTCTATGTCGAAGACATCGATGCCGGCGAACTTCTTGAACAGGACGGCCTTGCCTTCCATCACCGGCTTGGAGGCCAGCGGGCCGATATTGCCGAGGCCGAGCACCGCCGACCCGTTGGTGACGACACCGACCAGATTGGCGCGCGCGGTGTAGTCGGCGGCGGTCGCCGGATCGTCGCGGATTTCCAGGCAAGGGGCGGCGACGCCAGGCGAATAGGCGAGCGCGAGGTCGCGCTGATTGCCGAGCGGCTTGGTCGCCTGTATCTCGAGTTTTCCCGGCCTTGGGTGCTTGTGGAAGTAGAGGGCGGCTTCGTCGAGGTCCGAACGTGCCGTCTTTTTGCTCTCGCCTTCCATGCGGCCGCTCCCTCGAAATCTGGCTGGAGATTCCCTTTTAGCATGCAGCCGTGGTTTTTCGCGACGCTAATTGACGCGCAGGCAGCTTTACCGACCAGTGCGTAGAAAGCCTTTAACGATCAAATGCTTATGCCGATTTTCTGATGGATAGTTCCTGCAGTTTCACGGACAAGTTGATCAAAAGGCGCTGACGTAGAGACCACCATCGACCGGTATGTTCTGCCCGGTCAGATAGCCCGCATGGACCGAGCACAGGAAGGCGCAGATCTGGCCGAATTCTTCCGGCGTGCCGAGCCGCTTGGCCGGAACATCAGCGCTGATGCGGGTCTTGCGTGCGGCGGCTGCGGCAGGATCCTCGATGGTGCCGGCCTCGTGCGGGCCGCGCAGCCGATCGGTGTCGAGCTTGCCCGGCAAAAGACTGTTGATGGTCACGTTGCGGTCGATCACCGTTCTGGCCACGCCGGCAAGGAACGAGGTCAGGCCGGCACGCGCGCCGGACGACAGGTCGAGGCCGGGAATGGGCACATAGACCGACAGCGAGGTGATGTTGACGATGCGGCCGAAGCCGCGTGCCGCCATGCCGTCCAGCACGGCCTGCACGAGCTCGATCGGCGTCACCATGTTCTGGGTGACGCCTTCGAGGATCTTTTCGCGATCGAGCGTGCGGAAATCGCGAAGCGGCGGGCCGCCATTGTTGTTGACCAGGATGTCCGGCTCGGGGCAAGCCGCGAGCAGCGCCTTCTGCACCTCCGGCTTCGAAACGTCGCCGACGACTTCCGTCACCGTGACGCCATATCGCTCGCGCAACTCCGCGGCGGTTTTCGCCACCAGTTCGGCGTTGCGCCCGTTGACCACGACATCGCAGCCGGCCTCGGCCAGCGCCATGGCGCAACCGCGCCCAAGTCCCTTGCTCGAAGCGCAGACGATGGCCTTCTTTCCGCGGATACCGAGATCCATGACGATTTCTCCTGTGATTTGGCCGGCAAGCTAGTCCTTCGGCTGGACCAATCGCAACCGTCATACGGTTGTTGCATGAATCGGGGCATAGGCTCGCGAAAGCAACGGTGAAATCGCGATGTCCGGCCAAGAGCCCCGCACTTTCCGCAGCATGTTCATTTCCGATGTCCATCTGGGCTCGAAGGCGGCCAAGGCCGAGTTCCTGATCGATTTCCTTCGATATCACGATGCCGATATCATCTATCTGGTGGGCGACATCGTCGACGGCTGGCGGCTGCGGCGGAGCTGGCACTGGCCGCAAAGCCACAATGACGTCGTGCAGAAACTGCTGCGCAAGGCGCGCAAGGGCGCCAACATCACC
>NZ_RZTT01000459.1 GCF_003996995.1 Mesorhizobium sp. M7A.T.Ca.US.000.02.2.1
GCAAAAAAGGCGCGGGGCCAAGCGACCTTTTCGAGGTGGAGCCTTTACAGCGAAACGCTTCGGTAGGATTATTGTCCTTGGGTGGGGCGACTCTTAAAAGGTGTCGCAATGGCTCGGTCAAAACCTTCAAAGCGATTATCGCAGGCTGAAATCGAGCGCTTTCTCGTGGCGGCGGAAGCGCTGCACCTGAGCATCATCAAGCCGTTCATATCGCCGCATTGCGACCACTACAGACAGACGCGCGTCTTGCATGAGGTGCTGTTAAGGGCGGTGCGGGAAGTCACCGGGAAGGATGCTACGTTCATCCGGTGGAATTTGACCGGGCCGGCACAACAAGGGCCGGAGCGCCCGGCAGAAGAGCCCATAGCATGGTCCGGAACGGACGAAGGGCCTGAGCCGCGAACTATTTGCGATCCAGGCCCCTAGCCGTCGGGTTCGTGGCGACATTGCGCCCGCGGAATGCCATTCACAAGCTGGACCTTGGTCTTGCCCTTCCTGCGGAGGGCGTCAACGTCGGTGACGCGCTGAACAGTTAGAACTTCATCGCGATGCCGACGCGGAAATCGTGCGTCTGAAGCGTGTGTTCCAGCGTGCATCCGCCGCCGCAATATTCAAGCGACTTCTTGCCGAAGAAGGAGAAGTCGTATTCGCCTCGCAAGAACACGTTGTGTGTGAGAGCGACGTCGATGCCTGCTCCAACAATACCACCGACCAAAGTTGCATCCCGCTCGGCGTTTCCACCTGGATAGAACGTCTTCAGCTTTGCGGCGGTTACACCAGCCGTGACAAACGGCATGTAGGCTCCGATGTCCATGCCAACGCGACCCTTTACGGATCCGAACAAACCTGTGGAGGCGTCGAGAACGCCTGGGCCTGGAATATCGTCGAAGGTGTTCTTCTTAAAGCGGTAGCCAAGCTCGCCTTCAACGCCATAGACAATCTTGCCGGATTGGAAGTTATAGCCTGCAAAGCCGCCGACCGCGGCCGAGCCGACGTTGTGCGTTGCGCCAGCCTGGGCGCCCGGCTCATAGATCTTGTAATGTTCCAACGTTCCGGCGCCGAACACGCCGGCGTATGGCCCTTGCCAAGTCCATTCAGGGGTGTCGACAGGAGCGGTCATCATATCGGCAGCGATGGCCGGAGCCGCCGAAAGCGCAACGAATGAAGCGAGCAAAAAAGCTTTCATGAAATCCCCATCAAATCGCCAAGCGCTTTATATCGATGAGCCTGCAACTTTGTATGTAGCTAGGAAGTCACACCTGTAGACTAAGTTGCTGCGCCTGAATTCGGCGACTAGGTATCAGGAAGGCCGGTGCAAACAGGCATCCCGCGAGGAGCTCCGGACTTCCGCGGCCGAACACCGGCGCCGCCACAACCTCTGGAATGAAACTCAACGCCGGCGAGGAATGGCAGTCAGGTTTCGACGCGGGCATTATCCAGAAATTCGAGAGCGGAGCGTGGAAGGTGCCGTTCTAATCTTCAATAAATCCCGCCGCCGCACGGTGGCGGGCTTTCCACATGGTGATGCTCCGGGGCGGATATTCTCGCGGGTAAGTGCATGATTTCCAACGTGGATCAGGCGGCGGATCGAACTCGATGACAATAGATTAACTGTCTGAATTTACTCAATTGCCGCACTTTTGCTGGTGCCCCCGGACGGAATCGAACCGCCGACCTTCGGTTTACAAAACCGCTGCTCTACCAGCTGAGCTACAAGGGCACGGCGCTCCGGTTAGCATATTTGTTGCGCCAGTAAAGACAAAACTCCGTTTTTCCCCGGCATGCCACATGGCCCGTCGACTAGGGCATCCTGAAAAGCGCTAGATTGCTTCCTACATCTAGGGGAGGTGCAATCGCTTTGCGCAGGGGTGTGGCATGATCAGATTAGTCATCATTCTCCCGATCATCTTCGTGGCCTGGATGCTGCTGGTGAAGATCATCAGCGATGTGAAGAAGGCCAATGTCGACTGGACCGGCGTCACCACCATAATCGGCTTCATCGCGCTGGCGTTCTGGCTGCGCCATGTCACGGGGATGGGGTGAGAGAGAGCGAATGTAGCGAATAGCGAATAGCGAATAGCGAATAGCGAATAGGGAACGGCAACGTAGCGATTGGTAAGTGGCGTTCCTGCCTTTTCCTACTCGCTACTCGCTATTCGCTATTCACTAAAATCTCTTCGACCTATCGAACCTTTTGCCGCGCCGCGCCGACTGATGGTTAGAGGCGAATGGGTCGCCTCGATCAAAAGATCCAGGAGATCATCATGTTCAAGCGCACTCTTACCTCAGGCCTCGTCGCCATCTTCGTCGCCACCGGCGCGCTCGCCGGCACTGTCGGCACGTCGTCAGCCCACGGCATGCACGGCCATCATCACCATCACAACCACAAACATCACAAGAAGCACTTCAAGAAGTTCTGGTGGAAGCACTACAACCACCACCACAACCATCACCACAGGCACGGCAGGGTGATCATTTTCCTTTGATGGAGGGACCCAATTCCCCAAAAGGGCGGCTTCGGCCGCCCTTTTTGCGTTCGGCGTTGCGATGTAGGCGGGCAGGCTAGCGATCTCGCCCGCAAGCTACGGCATGCACACATTTCCAGGCAACTGGTCTTTGGCGATAGGGTGCATGGCAGCTTGGCGCATGCATTGTCTTATGCGGCGCAGGTCGACCCCCCACTCCGTCTCGGCTTCGCCGAGCCACCTCTCCTCCGATCGACGGGGTAGAGGAAAGGCGCCAAGCTTTTGCCGTCAACGCTCGTCCAGCAACGCTCCTTTCCTTTCCCTCCGGAGGGGGGAAAGGTGGCGCTGCGAAGCAGCGACGGATTGGGGGAACCACGTGGCAATCAGGCCTCGGGCCGATCAGTCACGCCAGTCACAGAAGATATGTGCATAGCGTAGCGCCAGAGCGGGGGGAGATCAGCCGCATCAACGTCTTCGCCAAGCTCTCGCAAGGTCGCCGTCAGCATGGCCTCGATCCATCCGATTTCCCGGATCCCAGAAAATCGACAAAAGATTCGAACCTTTTTCCTGGCTGCGACGACAGATGATCAAGAGGCGGATGGATCGCCTCGGTCAACGAAGCAAGGAGATCGTCATGTTCAAGAACACACTCGTTTCCGGACTTATCGCCACCGCCGTCGCCGCCGCCACGCTGGCCGGAACCGTGCAGCCTTCGGCCGCTCACAGCCATCACCACAATCACGGCCTCGGCATCGGCATTGCTGCCGGCGTCGGCGGCTTTGTCCTCGGCAGCCTGCTCGCCCAGCCGCGCACCGTCTATGTCGACGAAGGCGGCGGCTCGTGGCATGTCCGCCGCTGCTACGATCGTTACGCCAGCTACGACGCGGACTCCGATACCTATCTCGGCCGCGACGGATATCGCCACTATTGCCGTCTTTAGAGGGGAGGACCGTTTCAGCAACAGAGGGGCCCATGCGAGCCCCTCTTCTGTTGTCTGGATGGTAGCGGTGCGTGCTCCATCGGCCGATTCAGCGCAGAAAGGATTGGGCCGCGCGGCAGACCGGGCGGTGTACAGAGATCCCGTGGCAGACCTACCATCTTGTCGCCGTCCTGCCGATCCTGGCGGCATTGCCTTGCAGATGCGGGCGCTCTCGCTGCTGCTCGATACGAAATGCCTGCAGCGGCGCATCTATGAACGTGCCAACCGCATCTTCATGGCCGGCCTGATATTCACCGCCTGCGGCGTCGGCATGGCCATTCTTCTCGATTCTTTGATATCGCGACCAGGAGCGCACTGCCCGGGACGGGCTGATCAGAAGGCTCGCACGCCGCCGATCATCCTGGTCACCTCGGCGGCGGCATCGCGCACCAGCGGGCCGATCTCGGCCAGCCGCTCCGGCGTCACCCGCACCGTTGGTCCCGACACCGAAACGCCGCCGATCGGCTCGCCGAATTCGTTGAAGATGGCCGCTGCCACGCAGCGCATGCCGGGGTGCCGCTCCTCGTCGTCGACCGACCAGCCGCGCAGCTTGATCCGCGCCAGATCGTGGGCAAGCGCCGAAATGTCGGACAGCGTCCTGTCGGTGAAGCGCTGCAGGCCTGCCTTGCGCAGGATGGTTCCGACGCGCTCCGGCTCGAGATGCGCCAGCACCGCCTTGCCGATGCCGGACGCATGGAAGGGGCTGCGCGTGCCCGGACGGAAGAAGGCGCGGATCGCCTGGTGCGTCTCGACCTGGCTGACGAAGACCACGCAATCGTCCTCGGCGACGCCGAGATTGGCGGTCTCGCCGGTTCTTTCCATCAGCTCCTGCATGACCACACGCGCGCGGTCGACCAGCTTGCGGCGGCGCAGGAAGGCCGCGCCCATGCGGTAGGTCTCGACGCCGATCGACCACAGTTGGTCTGATGTGTCGAATTCGACCATGCCGTGGTTTTGCAGCGTCGTCAGCATGCGATAGGCGGTGGAGGCGGCAAGGCCGCTCTGCGCCGAGATCTCGCTCAGCGAGAAGC
>NZ_RZTT01000045.1 GCF_003996995.1 Mesorhizobium sp. M7A.T.Ca.US.000.02.2.1
GTTGCTGGATATTTATCCACCTTCCTTTCCAATAATTTGAGACAAGATTGGTAGCGTCCACAGTCAAAGGTGGGCGTTATGAAAAAGCAAAAATCAGTTCCGGGAAAAACCCGGCTCCAGATGCTCCTGCTGGCAATCGGGCTTGTCGGCCTGGCGGGGCCGTCCTTCGCGAGCGATATCGCCGCACCCGGCTGGCCTCAGGAAAAGGTCCAGACGCCACCCAGCCTCGGCGGTGTTTCGCTGGCGAGGCCCCAGCCCTGGCAGCCTGCGGGCGCTTACCGGATCGGTCTGGTCACCGGCAGCTATGGCCCAGATGTTGGCCGCGGGGATGGCTCGTCAACGGCGCGAGATGACGCCGGGATAGATCCGCTGCAGACCGCGTCGATCATTCCGGGGGTGTTCGGATCGGTTGCCTTGTCCATGCGCAATTTTCCCGTCGCGGCTCGCTGGGCGCCCGTCTACCGGGCAATCGCCGCCTGTTCGGCAGGCAGCCCCTGCGAGCACAAGAGCGCGGCTTTTGCCGGCATGATCACCGCCGCACAAGGCAAGGGATTCAGCGAGAAGCTGTCCTTCGTCAACAGCAGCGTAAATCGCCTGATCGCCTACAGGAAAGACAGCGTCGTCTACGGCAAGCTCGACTATTGGGCGAAGCCTTCGGAGATTCTCGAGCGGCGAGCCGGCGATTGCGAGGATTTTGCCATCCTCAAGATGACAGCCCTGCTGAGGGCCGGCATTCCCACGCAAAGCATGGCGCTTGTCGTCCTCCAGGATCGCAAGAGAGGCTTCTTTCACGCAGTGCTGTCGGTGAGCACAGGCAGCGGCACCTTCATTCTCGACAGCCTCAGCAACACTGTCGTGCGTGACAGCGATCTCCCGGATTACGTTCCGCTCTATTCGTTCAGCACGAACCGGGCCTGGATCCACGGTTCAAAGCCGGGCGGAGCCCAGATGGCCGACATCAAGGGCGGCTTCGCAACCGTCGCACCCGGCGAAGGCTTTCAGCCATAGGTTCGCCAGCATTGGCGATGCATCCAGAGCAACTCCGGTAAGTGTAACGGTGAACTGCTCTAGCCGCCGAAGACGAACGCCATCAGCAGCTCCGGCTCGAGCACCGGAGCCCGCACCGCATTCAATTGTCCCCGGTATCGACGGTCGCCCGCGCCGATGACAAAACCGGTGGCCACCGGCGATTCGCCGTTGGCATCGAGCCGCGCGAATATGTCGGCCACATTGAGGTCCAGCGCCAGCTTGAGGTCGTGCCGTGCGTCATCGCTTGGGGCGATCGGCAATTGACGTTTGACCAATTGCTGGAACGGCGCGTTGAACGACAGGATCTTCTTCGACGAAGCCAGGGCAAAGGCCGGAGACGGGCAAGCGACCAGTATGGCGTTGATGGTGTTGATCGATGCAAGCTTTCGCAGGGTCAGGTTTTCGTCTCCCAACCCACGCATGCAGGCCACCCGGATCGCGGATGTCAAATTGCCTGTCTGTGCCTGGCTTTCGGCGATCTCGTCGATGAGCATGCCGATCGTGCACTTCCTGCTTTCGGCCATCTGCTTCAGCGACATCCAGAATGCCCGCTCCAGACGGATGCCGCGCCGGATGCCGCCGCGCGCCACAACCCGAAATTCCAGTCCAAAATCCTCGGCGGCGACTGGAGGCAGCAGCCGCTCGCGACCGGAATGATGAGGGCTGGCGCTACCGCTCACTCATCGCCTCCTCGCGCGCCTTGTTGATCGGCTTCAGGAGGTAGTGCAGGATCGTCTTGCGCCCGGTCTTGATGTCGACCGAGCAGATCATTCCGGGGATGATCGAATAGGCCTTGCCGTCTCTTTGCAGGGTGGATTTGTCCGTCGCCACACGCACCTGATAGTAGGGTTCCCCCGTTTTCTGATCGACCAGGCTGTCGGCTGTGATGTTCGAGACCTTGCCCTCGATGCCGCCGAAGATCGAGAAATCATAGGCAGTGACCTTGATAAGGGCCTCCTGGTCGGGACGGATGAATGCGACATCCCGTGGCGAGACCCGTGCCTCCACCAGCAACGTCTCGGAGGTCGGCACGATGCCGGCCACCACGGCGCCAGGCTGAACGAAGGCCCCGACCGTGTTAAGCTCCAGCGTGTTGACGATGCCATCCACGGGAGAACGGATATCAGTGCGCGCGACCTTGTCGGTGGCTCCCCTTATGGTCTCATCCACCACCGACAGCTCCGCCAGCGCCTGGGTCAGGTCGTCCAACGCCTCCTGCTGCAATTGCAGGCCGAGTTCCTCGACCTGAAGCTGGGCTTCCGTGATCGACGATTTGATCTTCTTTATCGTTTCGCCCGCAAGGTTCAGCTGGCCGTTGAGCTCGGTCTGTTCGCGCTCCACCCGGAGCTGCTCGGTCCTTGCCATCAGGCCTTTCTTGACCATCGCATCGACCAGTTTTGCCTCCTGGTCGCTGACGACCAGGTTCTTTGTAAGACGATCGGAATTGGCCTGCGCCTCGGCCAGTTCCCTCTCGCGCTGGTCAAGGCGTGACTTGAGCACGGACAGCTTGTTGTCGAAGTTCCCTCGCCGGGCGATGAGCAGCTTCTGCTCATTGTCGCAGATTTGCGGAGCGACCGACTGGATGTCCTGCGGGCACGGAAATGGGCCCGAGAGATTGCCGGCCTGTTCGTATTTCAGCCTTGCTATGCGCACTTCCAGCGCGCGCGCCTTGGCCTGCTGCTCGCCGAGACTGGACGTGTTGAGCGTGTTGTCCAGGCGGATGATGAGATCGTTCTTCTTGACCACCTGGCCAATCGTCACGGCGATTTCCTGAACGACACCGGCTTCACTCGCCTGAATGATCTGGGTCTTGGAAGCGGGTATGACCTTGCCGTCGCCGCGTGCGATCTCATCGACTTCGGCAAAGGACGCCCAGGCGACGAAGACCACGAAGAGCGCTCCGATGATGAATATGGACGCCGACGCAAACAGCGGCGGTCGATCTTCTCTGGCAAGCATTTCCCACGCCCCAACGCATTGGATGCAGCAATATTTGTTTTGTCAGGCGCTTGTTTTCTGCAACGCCTGTATGACTTGGTCCTTCGGTCCGTCGGCAACGATTCTGCCCTGTTCGATAACGATCAGGCGGTCGGCCAGCTCAAGCATGCTGAAGCGATGTGTCGAGACGATCAGCGTGGTGTCGCGGTCGAAGGCGACTTTGAGCTGCTTGATCAACTGGCGTTCCGATGCAAGATCCATCGAGCCCGACGGCTCGTCCAGAAAGACGATTTTCGGTTTGGTCAGCAGCAGGCGTGCGATTGCCACCGTCTGTCTCTGGCCGCCGGAAAGATTGGTGCCGCGCTCGCCGACATTCATGTCGTAGCCGCGCGGGTGGCGTGAAACGAAATCGTCGACACCGGCAGCCTTTGCCGCTTCGATGATCTGTTCGTCTGTAGCCTCGGGGCATGCCATCAGGAGGTTTTCCTTGATGGTGCCCGAGAACAGGTCGCCGGCCTGCGCAACGATGCCGACCGCGGCGCGAACCTCGGACGGGTGATACTGGCGAATGTCGATCCCATCCAGCAGCAGCTCACCGGACGTCGGCAGGAAGAGCCGGCCGATCAGCCGCCCCATTGTCGTCTTTCCCGATCCTATGCGGCCGATGATGCCGATCCGCTCACCCGGCTTGACCGAGATATTCAGGCCGGTCAGAACCTCGTTTTCCGAGCCTGGATAGACAAACCCGACATTCCTGAACACCATCGCCCCCTTGCGGATGGGGCGGTTGACGAAGCCCACCGTGTCGGGTCGATCTTCCGGCTGAGCCATGATCGAGTTCACCATTCTCAGCGAGAGCATGGCCTGGCGAAACCGGGACAGCGTTATGGCGATCTGGCCGAGCGGCGCCACGGCCCTGCTCGCCAGCATCACCGTTCCTATGATTGCTCCTGTCGAAACATGCCCTTCCGAGAAGGCATAGGCGCCGGCCACGACCAGGGCGACGGTCACCAGCTGTTGTATGGATTGGGTGATGTTGCCCGCCGCCGCCGAAAGCTGCTTGATCTTCTCGGACGTGTTGGCGGCGTTCTTGGAGTGCTCTCCCCATTTTCGCAGCAGATACGCCTCGGCGCGCAGCGACTTGATGGTCTCCAGCGTCGAGATGGATTCGACCAGCAGGGCCTGGCGCTGCGACGCTTCGTTCATCGAGGCGGCGACGCGCTTGCCGATGCGGCGCTGGGTGATCAGGCCGACGATGACGGACATCACGAAGGCCAGCGCCGGTATGATCACCAGCCATCCGCCTATTGCATAGATCACAAGGAGGAAGACGAAGACGAATGCCGTGTCGATGAACACGCTTATGGTGTTGGAGGTGAAGAACTCCCTGACGAATTCATATTGCGTGACCCTGTTTGCGTATTCACCGGTCGAGCCGGGGCGCGCCGACAGCGACGAGTTCAGCACTTTCTCGAACAGCAGATAGGATATCCGGAGATCCGCCTTGCGCCCGGCATAGTCGATGAGGGAGGCCCTGGCCGTCTTCAAGAGCAGGTCGAACAGGATGACCGCGCCGATGCCGAGAGCCAGCACCCATAGTGTCGATATTGCCTTGTTCGGCAGGATCCTGTCGTAGACGTTCATGGTGAAGATCGGCGAGGCTATGGCCAGCAGATTGATGAACACCGCCGCCAGGACGACTTTTGAGTAGGTGCGCCAGAAAGCGCCCATCGTCCCCGTAAGCCAATGTCTCCGCTCGATCCTGGCCGCCGAGCCGACCGACATGGTTTCGGCGGCATTGGCATAGGTGATCGAGAAGGAAGCGCCGCCGCTGATGTAGCTGGCGGCCAGTTCCGATCGGCCGATCGTGGTGCGGCCGTCTTCCTGGGGCGCGGTGATATACGCATCGTCTTCGCCCAGAGCGAGCAGGGCAACCGGCAATTGGCTGACGCGAAAGACGATTGCCGGCAGGTCGATACGCCCCCTGAGAAAATCGCGGTGGTTGAACTCGGTGACTTCCAGGCCGATGCGTTCGGCAAGGTGCCTGATGTCGTCGGCCGCAATTCGCGTGTCCGAGAGCGGCACGCCGGCAAACAGAACGGTCTCCGCGCTCGGCCTGCCGAGATATCCGGCAACGGCCGAGAAGCAGGCCTTGAACGCCTCCTTGGGGGAGAGGATATTGGGTTGCTGGTTCACGATCTGCCCGTCAGGACGCTCGCTGGACCTTGCGTCGTCTTATTTCTTCCTCACCGGGGCGAGGATATCGAATGGCAGGTCGTTCTTCTGCTCCGATGGCGTCCGCGCATAGGTCTCGGTGTCCGCGGTTTCCGGTGTTGCAAACTCGGTGCGAGCATAGGCTGTCGCTTGCTTTGCCGGCTCGAGATTCATCGTTTTCAGCAACTGTCCGGTCGCGGCCAGGAGCCGGTACTGGGCAAACAGCGATGCGTAGGACGCGGTATCGGCCAGCGTTGCCGTGTTGAACCGCGTATTCTGCGCGTCGAGCACGTCGAGCAACGAGCGCTGCCCAACCTTGAACTGCTCGCGATAGGAAGCGACCAGCTTTTCATTGGCGGCCGCCTGTTGCCTCAGGGTCTTTGCCAGATCGGCTTGCCGGAAACGGCGATCCCATGAGGTGCGAACGGCTTCCTCGATTTCGCGCAAGACCTGATGATAGGCGAGCCGCTGCTCGCTGGCGCGGCGGATCTGCTCCTGTTCATTGGCCTTGTCTATGCCGCCGCGGTACAGGTTCCAACGCAGCACCAGACGCGCCTGCAGGTCATTGGTGTCCCCGTCGTCACCGTCAACGTCGGTGCCCGCCCTGGCGCGACCTTCAGCAACGACTTCAGGGCCATATTTCGCTCGGGCCGCATCCACCAGGGAAGCGGCGGCGTCGATATCGCTGGTAGCCATGTGAACGCGCGGATTGCTCTGTCGTGCCAGGCCGATCGCGTCATCCAGTGACCGCGGAAGCGCGGCGGCGACATCACCCGGCCGCGAAGCATTGACCAGCGGCTTGCCGACGGTCTTGAAGAACCGGATCTTGGAGGCTTCCAGCTCTTCGGTCGCCTCCTGCATGCGGGCCTTGGCCGCGAACAGACGCTCCTCGGCCTGTTGGCGGTCGGCCTCGTTCAGCGCCCCGCCTGAGATGCCTTGCCGGATGTCGCCGAGAATCGCCTGATGGAAACCCAGATTCTTCTTGGCTTCGGCAACGATCGACGCCTGCAGCATGTATTCAAGGTAATCCTGGACAACGGACAGCCCGATGAATTCGGACCGTTCCAGCACCCGGAACGACGCTCCGTCGACACGCGACGCCTGGCGGTTCAATTCCGCGCGACGGGCTCCGCTGTCGAATAATTTCTGGGTGACCACCAGATTCGCTTCCGCCGGATAGAGCGAATCATCCTCTATAGACAGCGCGCGCCGGGACGAATTGTCGAGCCGGCGAACGCCAGCCGATGCTTCGACATCGACACTGGGAAGGTAAAGGCCCTTGGCCTGCCGCAACTCGAACTCGATTGCTTCGCGGTTTTCGATCGCCTGCCCAATCTCGGGATTGGATTCCACCGCAACAGCCATCGCCTCCTTGAGCGTAAGCGCATGAGCGCCCCCGCAGGTCAGCATGGTGGCCGCCATCAACAGACCAAGGCGCCTGCCTATGGTCGACATACCTGTCGTATTCATAATCCCACCCTAACGTTTCCCCAGCGTCCTTTTTCAGAGCGCTAACCAAGCCAAGGCCTGCCCGTCGGTGGATTATCCACAAATTCACGGAATGTGTGAGCGATTATTGATTTAGAGGGCACTAAATAGCCTTTTTGCGCAACAAGGCTGCGAGATGTAGCAAAAATAGCACATAACTTCGGCTCGCTGCGGTTGTATCCGGACGCCCCATTCAGTGGGAAAGCACAGAAAATCGCAGGCCAGTGGGCCGATATGCCCAGAATCATGGCCGGTTCGGATAGCGGTTGTCGATAATCCAACCGGAGGTTGAACGCTTTTTCAGGCATGCCCCTTGGGTGCCGGGTCCAAAAAATACTTCATCGCGGCGGCCGGCGCTGCGCGTCAATAGAGGTGGTACCAAAGCATAAGAGCCCGAGCAGAACAGGACGATGCCAGGCTTTATGCTTCCCCTGGGTCAGGTTTGTCCTTCTGAACAGGATCTATCGGGGTGCTTCAACCCATCGATCTCTGCGGCCGGTCGAACTCTTCAGCCAAGGCCGCATGCCACCATCCACCGAATGCACGGCACGAGCGGCTGCATTGCCTTCTGCAACCGCTCGCTGGATAGTCTCGGCATGTTGGCGACCCTGGCGACTCACTGGCCGCAAATTCTGGCGATCATCTCCGTGGTGATGGCGACGGTCGGCATCGTCCATGCCGTCATGACAAAGGAAGATGTCCGTGCCGCCACCGGCTGGGTCGGCGTGATGGTGCTGTCCCCGATCCTCGGCGTGCTGATCTATGCCGTCGCCGGCATCAACCGCATTCGCCGCGCCACGATCACCGCCCAGCGCCCGTTTGCCGATGGCGCGGTGTCCGCCAAGCACGAGCGCGACGTCGCTGTCGAAGAGGCCCTGATCGTCGAGCGCTACGGGCAACGGTTCACGGGCTTGCGGACATTGGGCGACAGGGTGGCGCGGCGCGCGCTCATTACTGGAAATGCAATCGATGTGCTGGAGACCGGCGACGAGACCTATGCCGCCATGTGCGCGGCCATCGATGGTGCCGAGCGCAGCGTCCTGCTCGAGACCTATATTTTCGACAATGACGCCGTCGGCCTGCTCTTCGTCCAGGCGCTTGCCGGCGCCGTCCACCGCGGCGTCACCGTCCGCGTGCTGATCGATGCCGTCGGCGCCCGCTACTCGGTGCCGAGCATCCTGGGGCATTTGCGCGAGGCCAACATCCCCGCCGATGTCTTCAACGGCAACATCGTCATGGGCCTGCGCCTGCCCTATGCCAATCTGAGGACCCACCGGAAGATCCTGGTGGTCGACGGCATCGCGGCCTTCACCGGGGGCATGAACATCCGAAAAGGCTTCTCCGCCGAATTCGCCGGCTCCAACAGCGCCAGGGACACACATTTCCGGGTGACCGGTCCGATCGTCGCCGACCTCTTTTCGGTCGCCGCCGAGGACTGGCGCTTCGCCACCAACGAGGCGCTGAAAGGCGACGCCTGGCGCATCGCCCCGCTGTCGCCGTCGCCAGGCGCACCGATGATGGTGCGGGCGGTTGCTTCCGGCCCGGATGCCAGCAACGAGACCAACCACAAGCTGCTGATCGGTGCATTCTCGGTCGCCCGCAAGTCTATACGCGTGATGTCGCCCTATTTCCTGCCGGATCGGGAACTGATCAGCGCGCTGATCACCGCCGGCAGGCGCGGGGTCGAAATCGACATCGTGGTGCCGGCGGTGAACAATCTTTTCCTCGTTGACCGCGCGATGATGGCGCAGTTCGATCAGGTGCTCAAACACTATTGCCGTGTCTGGCGCACCGAGGGACCGTTCGACCATTCGAAGCTGCTTTCGATCGACGGCGTGTGGGCCTATGTCGGCTCTTCCAATCTAGACGCCCGATCGCTGCGGCTGAATTTCGAGATCGACCTGGAGGTGCTCGATGCCGGCTTTGCCAGCGAGATCGAGGCGCGGATCGGGTCGGCGATCGCCTCCGCCGTGCCGGTGACGCTGGAAGCTTTGCGAGCCCGGCCGTTTCTTATCAGGCTATTCGACCGGGTATTGTGGCTCGGTTCACCCTATCTCTAAGGCGGAGGTGCGCTTGAGGAACTCGTCTGTCATGGAACATACGCGGAAATTGCCTATTTTCACTGTATCCGGCTTCTGAATTGATGCCAGCGAGGACGAGCAGCACAGAGATGCACAGAATTGGACGCAGCCTCCCGGCAAGCATGCTTCTGTCCCTTCGTGACCGCCGGATGCAGAAAGCTAATGCCGCCGCACTCAAGACGACAGCCACCACCGGCACGCTGGTTGCCTCCTACAATGTCCACAAATGCATCGGCGTCGACAGGAAATTCGACCCGGAACGGACCATCCGCGTCATCCGCGAAATCGATCCGGATCTCATCGCGCTGCAGGAAGCCGACAATCGCTTCGGCGACCGTAATGGGCTTCTCGACCTGCCCCGGCTCGAACGGGAAACCGGCCTGGTTCCGGTGCCGATTTCGGCCACAGGCAAGGGCCATGGCTGGCATGGCAACGTCTTGCTGTTCAAGAAGGGTGTCGTTCGCGACGTGCACCAGATCAAGCTTCCGGGACTGGAGCCGCGCGGCGCGGTGGTGGCGGAGATCGACCTCGATGGAAGCCAGACGCTGCGCATCATCGCCGCCCATCTTGGCCTGCTGCGCCGCTCGCGCTCCCAGCAGGCGCGCGTCGTGCTCGACCTGATGAACAGCCCGGACGAAAGACCGACCTTGCTGCTCGGCGACCTCAACGAATGGCGGCTTGGCAACCGCTCCGCTCTCAACACGCTGCATGCAACGTTCGGCCCGCAGCCGCCGGCGGTCCCCACCTTCCCGTCGAACCTGCCGCTGCTGGCGCTCGACCGGATCATGGCCAACAGGCACGGCATGATTGCCGCCATCAACGCGCATGACACGCCGCTTTCGCGCGTTGCCTCCGACCACCTGCCGCTGACGGCCTTCGTGCGCCTGGAGCGGGTAGACGATAACGCCTTAATGTCTTCCGCGTCGCAAAGCGTGTAAAATTAGACGGAACGCCCAGTTCTTCCCCGAGTTAACATGTCTCGAACGCGCAGGAGGACGAGATGAAAAAGCTGATTCTGGCTTGCCTGTTGGCATTGGCCGCGACAGCGGCGATCACTGCGCCGACGCAAGCGGCAAGCGTGACCATCCAGTCCGACGATGACGACCGATATTTGCCGGCCGATAGTGGGATCGTTATTCGCCGTCACCACCGCGATCGCTATTACGACAATCAGTATGATGGCGACCAGGATGTTCAGTATGACAATGGCGGATACCGGTACGGCGAATATCGCCGCCACCACCGGCATCACCGCTGCCACGTCGAACTGGTCAGGCACTGGCGCCACCACCACAGGGTGATCGAAGAGGTCCGCGTCTGCGGCTGATGCCGGTCGTACCAAGCGGCCGGCCAAAGCTGGCCGGTTTGGTCGCGTATTGGGGGCGAGAGATGATGCCGCCATGGATCAGTTGAAAACGCCCCTGCAGACTGACGCGCGGCGCGGTTCGCGCAGCTGGATTACCTGGCTGATTTTGTCGCGATTGCACTTGGCACGGTAACTCACTCTCCACCATCCCCGTCAAGCCGCAGATCACCGGCCCGCTTCCCAGGGCATGACAACCGGTTAGCGGATCCCATGAACCGGTCGTGGCCGGCGCCATGTTCGGGTTGGGCTTGCTCTTCGCATTTGGTGCCTCTGGACACAGCTATCGAAGGCTGGAAAATGTAGACGCGACTCCGCTGTTGGAGTTAACTCGGAACATGAGGAGGATGGCGCTGAATCTGGAAGACATTGCCGGCCATCCGGCCCTGCATCGCTGTGTTCAGGCACAGTCGTTGGCGCTGATCAACATCTATGAAACGAGCCCGCGGCTGGCTTCCATTTTCGCCACGCAGCAGCGTTGGCTGATGGGTCATGTCGGCCTTGCCATGCATTTCAGGCGCGATCCGAACGACCGACGCAAGGAACTGACGGTATCGCGTTTCATCGAGTTCGTACACCAGCACGCGGTGGCCAGCCGCAACACGGCGGACGCTTTCATCAAGGAGATGCTGCATTATCATGTCGCCGAGTATGTTTCGGGTGGCGACGGGCGCACGCACCCCTTGCAGCCAACGGCGGCAACCGTGCAGACTTTCACCGGCTGGGTCCTTGCTCATCTGCAGACGCTGGATCATCTCGATGGTGCCGACCGGCTGGCCAGGTTCCTGGAGCGGCCTGACATGGTTGCCGGGCTGCAGCCTCTGGTGGCGGACGGCCTGCTTGCCTCCAAGCCGGTGCGCGAGCCCAACCAGACCTTTTCCCTGTTCATCTGGCTCAACAATGGCGGCATCGTCATGGATTGGCTGATGTCGGGCATCGACCCCGATCATGCCGGCCTGGACCGGATTCCGACCAGCGTGGTTTCGATCGGAGATTTCGCCAAGTGGCTCAAGCTGTCGCGGACTCACCTCGCCCGCAAGCTGCGCGCTGCCGAGGAACTCGGCAGCATCGGCTGGCTCGGCCAGCGCGGCCATTCGGTGATGTGGGTGTCGAACACCTTCTACCAGGAGTACATGACCGTCCAGGCCGCCAAGCTGGCCATTGTCGATGCGGCATTCGCCGCCTGTTTTCCAGTCCCGGAAGACCGCTGAGGGTCGGCGCGATCGACATCTGCCCGGACCGAGAACATTGTCTCCTGGCGATCATAACCTGTTATAGACAGGGCGCGTCTGGACACGGGCCGTGAAGGCTGAAAATGTGATCTGCGTCTTCGTGGCCGTAAGGCTGGATCGGAACATGGGGGGAATGACGCAGACCTTTGACCATATTGCCGGTCACCCGGCATTGCATCGCTGTGTCCGTGCCCAGGCGCAGGCGATGATCCAGGCCTATGGGATGAACCCCAGGCCTGCCTCGATATTTGCCCCCAGCAGCGCTGGTTGATGGCGCATATCGGCCTCGCCCTGCATTTCAGACGGGAGGCCGATGATTACCGCAAGCAGTTGACGGCGGCGCGTTTCATCGACGTCATCCGGGAGAATTCCGTCGCCAGCCGCAACACCGCCGACGCCTTCCTCAAGGAGATGCTGCATTACAATTTCATCGAGCACCTGCCGGCAACACAGGACGGCCGCATTCGCCCCATTCAGCCAACGGTGAACACGCTGGAGACGGTTGCCGGCTGGATGATGGCGCACCTGCACACGCTGGACAGTCTCGACGGTGCGAACCGTCTGGCGACGTTTCTGGAGCGGCCCGATGCTCTCGCCAGGGTGCAGCCGCTGGTGGCCGACGGCCTGATCTCCTCCAGCCCCGTGCGCGAGCCCAGGCAGACCTTTTCGCTGTTCACCTGGCTCAACAATGGCGGCGTCGTCATGGACTGGCTGATATCGGGCGTCGATCCCGACCATGCCGGCCTCGCTGAAATACCGACCGGCGTCGTCTCGATCGGCGATTTCGCCAAATGGCTCAAGCGTCGCGAACCCACCTGGCACGCAAACTGCGGGATGCCGAAGACCTCGGCAGCGTTGGCTGGCTTGGCCAGCGCGGCAATTCGGTGATGTGGGTGTCGGGCGATTTCTACCGGGAATACATGACCGCCCAGGCCGTCAAGCTGGCTATCATCGATGTCGCGTTCGTCAAGGCCTTCGACTCGCCGGCAGGCAGCTGACCGGTGCGGCATCCCCCGTGCGGGGATGCCCAAGCCGGCGAGCCTTTCAGTCGATATCGAATGACACGCCCTGGGCGAGCGGCAGCGCCTTGGAATAGTTCACCGTGTTTGTAGCGCGCCGCATATAGGCCTTCCATGCGTCGGAGCCGCTCTCGCGGCCGCCCCCGGTTTCCTTTTCGCCGCCAAAGGCACCGCCGATCTCGGCGCCCGAGGTACCGATGTTGACATTGGCAATGCCGCAATCCGATCCGTCGACACCCAGGAAACGCTCGGATTCCTGCAGGTCTCGGGTGAAGATCGACGAGGACAGGCCTGCCCCCACGGCATTGTGCTCGTCGAGCACCGCGTCGAAGTCCGAATATTTCATCACGTAGAGGATCGGCGCGAAGGTCTCTTCCGTCACCGGTGACACCTGGCTTGGCATTTCGACCAGCGCCGGGTGCACGTAGTACGCATCCGGATGGCCGTTCTCGACCCGCGTGCCGCCGGTCACCTTGCCGCCATGGGCAGCGGCTTCCTTCAGCGCCTTCTGCATGGCGTCGAAGGCCGCCTTGTCGATCAGCGGCCCGACCAGCGAGGAGGTCTCCAGCGGATTGCCGACAGACACACTCTCGTAAGCCTTCTTGAGGCGCGGAACCAAGGCGTCGTAGACGCTGTCATGCACGAACAGGCGCCGCAACGTCGTGCAGCGCTGGCCGGCTGTGCCCATCGCTCCAAACGCAATCGCGCGCAGCGCCATGTCGAGATCGGCGGTCGGGCAGACGATGCCGGCATTGTTGCCGCCGAGTTCCAGCACCGCGCGCGCAAAGCGCTTGGCCAGCCGCGGGCCGACGTCGCGGCCCATGCGGGTCGAGCCGGTTGCCGAAACCAGCGGCACTTTGGGGTGATCGACCAGGATCTCGCCGACGGCGCGGTCGCCGATCAGCACCGGCGCCAGGCCATCAGGTGCGTCCGCGCCGAAGCGCTCGACCGCACGCTTGAAGATAGCCTCGCAGGCAAGTGCGGTCAGCGGCGTCTTTTCCGACGGCTTCCACACCACTGCGTCGCCGCAGACCAGTGCCAGGGCTGCATTCCACGACCACACGGCCACCGGGAAGTTGAAGGCGGAAATGACGCCGACGACGCCGAGCGGATGCCAGGTTTCCATCATCCGATGGCCCGGGCGCTCGGTGGCGATGGTCAGGCCGTACAATTGCCGGGAGAGGCCTACGGCGAAATCGCAGATGTCGATCATCTCCTGCACTTCGCCGAGGCCCTCGGACGGGATCTTGCCGACCTCGATCGAGACCAGCCGGCCAAGCTCGGCCTTGTGCGTACGCAGTTCCTCGCCCAGCAGCCGCACCAGTTCGCCACGCCGCGGGCCGGGCACCATGCGCCAGGCCTGGAAGGCCTTGTGCGCGGCATCGATCACCTTGGCCGCGTCAGCCGGTGAGATTGTCTTCAGCGCCGCGATCTGCTCGCCCGTCACCGGGCTGCGCACGATCAGGTCGCCGCCGACAAGCGTCTCCTCGGCCACACCCAGTTTTGCCAGCAGTTCGGTCGTTTCCTTGCCTATCGTCATTCTTGTCCCTTTCAGATCTCGTCGCTCATAATGCATGTCGCCAAAAGTGCCCCGGTTTTGGAACAACGACATGCACAAAAGGCATGCCGGTCAAAGCCTGGCGCCATGCTGCCCGCGTGCACAAAGGCACCTCAGGCACGACCATCGCGTGGCATTACTCGTTTCAAGGGAAAATCACCACCCCGGCATGGTCTAAGCCCAAACTGCACGATTGAGCCAGATGGGGCAGATGGCGCTCAGTTTGCCTTCTTGGCCGGTGGGCGTACCGCACCGTCCCTGATCAGCCGGTCGATATGCATGCGGATATGAGCTGCTTCCGCCGCCGTGTTAGCAAGCGCTATGGCGCGGTCGAAGGCGACGCGCGCCTCGTCCCCCCGGTCGAGTTGCATCAAGAGGCCCCCCTTGAGGCCGAAAAAATGGAAATAGCCGGAAAGCCGTTCTTCCAGCGGCTCGATCATGGCCAGCGCCTCCGCCGGTCCACGCACCTTCGAGACCGCGACAGCCCGGTTGAGCGTGACCACCGGCGACGGCTGCATCTGCTCCAGCAAGCGATAGAGCAGGTCGATCTCGTTCCAGTCGGTATCCTCGGCCCTTTCGGCCCGCGCGTGCAATGCGGCAATCGCCGCTTGCACCTGGTAGGGGCCGGGCTTGCGATGGCGTAGCGCCTTGTCGACCAGCGCCAGCCCCTCATCGATCATCTTGCGGCTCCACAGGCTGCGATCCTGGTCTTCGAGCAGCACGATCTCGCCGCTCTCGTCGAAACGGGCCGGTGCGCGCGCATGCTGCAGAAGCAACAGCGCCGTCAGCCCCATGATCTCCGGCTCGGTCTGGAACAACCGCAGCAGGAGCCGTGCCAGCCGGATCGCCTCCTCGCACAGCGGTGCGCGGGCCGGCGCCTCGCCGCTGTTGGTCGAATAGCCCTCGTTGAAGACCAAGTAGACCATGGCGGCGACGGCGGCGAGGCGTTCCGACCGCTCGACCGCGCCCGGCGTCTCGAACGGCACGCCGGCGTCCGCAATGCGCGCCTTGGCGCGAGTGATGCGCTGCTCCATGGCGCTTTCGCCAACCAGGAAGGCGCGCGCGATCTGCTTGACCGTAAGACCGGAGACGATGCGCAGCGCCACCGCGATCTGCTGCGTTGCCGGCAGATCAGGATGGCAGCAGATGAACAGCAGCCGCAATATGTCGTCGCGGTAGTGCGCCCCGTCCAGCCGCTCTGCGATATCGCTCTCGGCGTCCTCCAGATCCGAAACCTGGTCTTCCTCCGGCATCGGCGCCTGCTTGGCGCGCTTGCGCACCGCATCGATGCCGCTGTTGCGGCCGACGAAGATCAGCCACGCCGCCGGGTCGCGCGGCGGCCCGTTCTGCGGCCAGTTCTTCAGCGCCCTGAGGCACGCGTCCTGGAAAGCTTCCTCCGCCGTATCGAGATCGCGGAAATAACGCAGCAGCGCACCCATCGCCTGCGGGCGGGCGGCGCTGATCGCGGAGCTTATCCAGGCCATCTCGGTCATGCGGAAACCTTGGCGGGATTGAAGATCGAGACCGGCCGGATCTCATAGGAGCCGCCGCTCGGGTTGACTTCGGAAAGCTCGCGGGCGAACTCCACCGCCTCGTCGAGATCGGCGCATTCGAGCGTGTAGAAGCCGAGGAACTGTTCCTTGGTCTCGGCGAACGGCCCGTCGATGACGACCGATTCGCCCTTGACCTTTCTCAGGGTCGTCGCGGCGGTCGTCGGCAGAAGCCGTGCCACCGGGCCGAGCCGACCAGCCTTGGCGTACTTGTCCTGAACGTCGAGGAGATTGGCCATGACCTCGTCGTCCTGTGCCTTGCTCCAGGAGCAGACGACATCTTCGGAGGCATAGCAGAGGATTGCGTAGAGCATGGCGGGTCCTTTTCTCTGTCAAAGGACGAAACAGTAAGACCGATCCCGACACGACGTCGATAAAAAAATCCAGATGTGGACGGATTTGGCCACGGCCAGCCGCGCCGGTCAGCTTTCTCCCAGTTTCAGCCATCGCAGCACGAGAGCTTCCTCGTCATCGAGACCATCGATGGAGCGTTTGCGTTTGTTGGCTTGCGCCATTTCATTCAGCAACCGCCCCTCGGACCACGCTTCGAAGACCCGCGGATGGATATAGCATTTGCGGCAGACGGCACGCGTATTGCCCAGCCGCTCGGCAACCTTGTCAATGACGCTGTTCATCGCCCTGTTTCGCTGCGCCTGGCTTTGTGGCAGTTCCGTTTGGGCAAACAGCGACGCGGCGTGAATGGTGCCGCCCCAGGTGCGGAAATGCTTCGAACTGAAGGCGTCACCGACCGCCCCACGGATATAGCGGTTGACGTCCTCGGAGCGGACCGGCCGCCTGTTGCCGTCCTCATCGAGATACTGGAACAGCTTCTGGCCTGGCAGGTCCTGCGCGCCGCGCACAATCCTGGCGATGCGGCGGTCGACCAGCTTCAGCTTCCACTCCTTGCCCGACTTGCCCTTGAAGGCAAAGCGCAGGCTTGAACCGACAATATCCACATGCCGGTCGCGCAACGTGGTCAGCCCGAAACTCTTGTTGTCGCGGGCGTAGGCGGCATTGCCGACGCGGATCATCGTGTTGTCGAGCAGCCAGACGACCGCGGCGACGACACGCTCGAACGGCAGACCACGACGGCGCAGATCGCTGTCGATCCTGTGCCGCAGGTCCGGCAGGCTCTCGGCGAAAGCAACCAGGCTCGAATATTTGGCACCATCGCGCTCTTCGGCCCATTGCGGATGATAGCGATATTGCTTGCGTCCGCGCTGGTCCCTGCCGGTTGCCTGTATATGGCCGTCCGCGTCCGGCGAAATCCACACATCCGTCCAGGCCGGCGGAATGACGATCGCCTCGATGCGCGCTTTGGTGGCGTCTGAAACTGTCCGTCCGTCCGGACCCTTGTAGGAAAACCCCTTGCCCGTCTTTAGCCGCCGGATACCGGGCTCGGCATCGCTGACATAGCTAAGCGACGCATGGTCGGCCGAGCTTTGTGCCCCGTTTTTGGGCGCACCATCTGGCGATACAGCGTCCTCGCCAGCCGGTCGGCTGGGCGACAATCCGGATTTTTGCAACATGTCGGCTCCACGCGAATTCCGTAGATAAGCCACTGGCCGACCGCTGGTTCCACGCGCCGTCCGAAAAGCGCCTCGCGCCGATATCGTGTTGGCTGGCGCCTACAGAGCGCCCTGCAGCTGGATCGGCGGCGCCGACAAACGCCGCCGCGCCGCGAGCTTGAACCTGTAGCGCAGGCAGCGCCAAGCTTCTGAGCGCCGCTTCGGCCGCGGCCGCGGCCACAGGAAGCGTGCCGCGGTGTCCAGATCGCCGCGCGCATAGTGGACCCGGGCGATCTTGAGGGCGACAAGCCCTTCCCTGGCCTTGAGCGCCGACATCGGGATGTTGCAGTCGGTAAGCGTGCGCAATTGTCGGCGCCAATCCAGGAAGCGCCGTACCGGGTTGAGGGCAAAGCGGTCATCGGAACGCATCGGCGAAACCTCATAGACCATGACGGGTTGCGAAACCATGGCGAGCGATGCTTTGCTCATCAGCCGCGCCCAGAACAGCGTGTCCTCATCATAGGCCAATCCGACCGGGAACCTCGTCTCGCCGATCAGGGTTCGAGATGCCAGGACGCTGCCCACGGCGACCGACCGTATGTCGCCTTTCACATAGGCCGAAGCATTTGCCAGGCACGCGGCCCGGTAGCCGTTCGGCACCTTGATCTGCCGATCCTGGCCGTTCACCCGTCGCCGGTATGCACCCACGATCATGTCGGCCTCCGGCTGCTCCCGGGCCTTGCGGAGCAGTGCGCGCAATCCGCCCCGCAGATGTAGGTCGTCGGCGTCGATCAGGTAGACCCAGGGATGGACCGCTTCGGTCAACGCCACGTTGCGGGCACCGCCGGCATCGTGGCAATTGGCCGGCAGCACACGCAGCGGCAACGACAGTTGTGCCGCGGCCTCCCGCGCGATGGTTGCCGTACTATCGGTCGACGCATCGTCGACCAGCAAGATCTCGCCTATGATCTCGGCCTCGCTGCGTAGCGACGCCAGCGTTGCAGCAATGGTCGCCGCCGCGTTACAGGCAGGAATGACGACGCTGATTGCTCTCAATTACAAAACCTCGCGCCATGCGCTTGAGGATACAACTACCGTCACCCCGAAACGAATACAGACTAGCGGCCGCATCGGTATTTGAGAAGCAGTCTTGTCCATCCCGAATTGCGGCGCAAATACCGCTGCGTGTACGACCTGCTTCAGGCTCTTTCGAGCACGACCGGAATGACGTCGACAGCTTGCTCGCCAACCTGTCCCCCCGTGGTCTTGAGCACGCCGACGATCGGCGCCACGTCCGAATAGTCGCGGCCGTGGCCGACGGTGATATGGTCGTTGCTGGCCCGCATGCCGTTGGTCGGATCGAATTCCTGCCAGCCCGCATCGCGCCCGCACCAGACCTTGACCCAGGCATGCATGGCATCGGCGCCATCCAGCCGGGGCTTGCCCTTCGGCGGGATGGTGCGCAAGAAGCCGCTGACATAGCCGGCCGGAATACCGAGCCCGCGCAGGCCGGCGATCATGATGTGTGAAAAGTCCTGGCAGACGCCGCGCTTCAACTTGAAGGCATCACTGGCCCGGGTCCGCACCGTTGTCGCTTCGCCGTCATAGGTGAAATCGCGATGGATGCGATTGCACAGGCTCACGGCCGTGCCGGCGGCAGAGCCGGCGATGCTGTCGCGTGCGTAAGCGGTGATCGCATCGTCGATGCCGGCATGGGTGCTGGCCGTCAGGAAGTGGTGCGGTGCATCAGGTGCCAGAGACCGCATCGCGGCGAGCTCTTGCCTCAGCCGGGCGATATCGGGCGACACGTCGAGCCCGGGCTCGGGCCGAGACACCGACACGCGGGCGCTCATCCTGATGTCGAGCGCGTCATGCGCGTCGCGAAAGGCGATCGAGGTCACGTTGTTGCCGAAGAAATCGGAAAAGTCAGAACGCTCGTTGGGTGCCGGCGCAAAGGACAGGGATGCGGCGATGACACGCTGCACGCCTGATATCGTCGACGGCAGTACGCGCACCTGATGACGACCGCCGCCGGCCGCCGCAGCGTAATCGTAATGCAGATGAAGCCTGATGTCGTAGAGCATGTTCTATTTTTCTGCCTTTGCGCAGGTTCTTGTCGCAAAACCCGTGCGACACTTTTGCGGAACCTGCTTAGCCGAAATAGGCTTTGGCGAGGCTGTTGTAGAGGCCGCCGATTTCATAGGCGAGGTCGTCCAGCGCCTTTGCCGTCATATCCGAAGGCTCCTTGATGGCGATCTGGGTGTTGAGCTGCAGGATTTCCTTCGCCGCCGGCGACATTTGCCCCTCCCCGCCGAGCGACGGCAACAGGCCGATTTCGGCCTTCAACCTTTCGAGTTGGAACAGGATGGAGCGCGGGTTAAGCGGATCGAGCGCCAGCAGGTCGATCACCGTGCGCCGACCGGCCTGCACCGGATATTGGCGGCGATGGGTCATCACGCTGTCGCCGATCTCCAGCATCATGTCCAGCGCGCCGTCCGGCGCCTTGGCGCTGGTCAGCCGCGCCAGCGTGCGGGAGATCTGGATACCGCGCTCCAGCCGGCGGCCGATCTCGAGGAAGCGCCAACCGGCGAAGCGGTACATGTTCTCGTGCAGCAGGCCGGAAAAGCCGGCGAGCTTACGCAGGATGACTGTCATCGCCCGGGTCGCGTCGTCGCCGGGCGCGACCGTCGTTGCGAACTGATGGATGGTTTTCGACAGGTCCTTCAGCGCCAGCCAGCCATCGGGCGAGAAGCGGTCGCGGATCTGCCCGGCGCTGTAGACCGCACTATCCAGCGTGCCAATCAGCCCTGACGGGATCGCCGTCTCCACATCGATGCCGAAAGGTTCGAGATAATCCCTGATGTCGGCGAGCAGCGGCATATCCGGGTCGGAGGTTTCGGCCAGCCGCACATGGTAGGCGCGCAGGATACGCACCGTGTCTTCCGAGCGCTCGATATAGCGGCCGAGCCAGGTCAGGTTCTCCGCCGCGCGACTGGGCAGGCTGCCGGGCCTGGTGCGGCTGAAACTGTCGCCTTCTTGCGGCAGCAGCGTCTCGCGCTCCACCGGTTTGTCGCTGACAACCCAGACATCCGCCGCCTGGCCGCCACGCTGCATGGCGATCGCCGTCGGGTCGAGCGACAGGCCGATACGGGCAAAACCGCCCGGCATCACCGTCCAGCCCTCCGGCGTTCGCGCCAGGTAGACGCGCAGGCTCGCTGGCCGCGGCTCCAGCCAGCCGCCGACATAGACGGGCGTCGTCGAAAGCGTCACCGCTTCCTGGCCGACGAAATCGCCGCCATCACGTTCAATGCGCGCCACCAGTTCCGCCCGCTCCCCGGCCGACAGAGCCGAGCCTAGCTTCGTTGAATCGTCGTCCTCGAAGGCAAGCCTCGTCGACAGCGCCGGCCCGATCACCATGCGATCGATGTTGGCCAGCACATGCGCGCGTTCGGTTGCTTGCCCGCACCACCATGTCGCGACACTTGGCAGCAGCAATTCCTCGCCCCGCAAGGCCCGTGAAATCTTGGGCAGGAAGGCAAGCAGCGCGCGCGTCTCCATCAGGCCGGAGCCCAGCGCGTTGACGGTAGCAACCGCGCCCTGGCGGATCGCCTCGACCAGGCCCGGCGTGCCGATCTGCGAATCCGCGCGCAGTTCGAGCGGATCGGCGAAGGCGGCGTCGAGCCGCCGCCACAACACGCTGATCGGCATCAGGCCGGAAACCGTGCGCACCATCAGCCGGCTGCCGGAGACGGTCAAATCCTCGCCTTCGAGCAGCATGATGCCGAGGTAACGGGCGATGTAGGCGTGTTCATAATAGGTTTCGTTGAGCGGCCCCGGCGTCAGGATGGCGACGCGGCCGTCGGTCTCCTTGGCCATGCCGATCAACGCATCGCGAAAACGGCGGAAAAAGCCGGCAAGGCGGTGCACATGCATCTCGCCATAGATGTCGGACAGCGCGCGTGTGGTGGCGACGCGGTTTTCCAGTGCGAAACCGGCGCCGGACGGCGCCTGCGTGCGATCGCCCAGCACCCACCACTGGCCGTCAGGCCCACGGCCGAGCTCGAAGGCGCAGAAATGCAGGAAGTGGCCGCCGGCCGGCCTGGTGCCGACGACAGGCCGCAAATATTCGGGGCTGGCGGCGATCAATCCCGCCGGCAGGATGCCTTTCTCGACCAGCCGGTTCGGCCCGTAGATATCGGCGATGGTTTCCTCGAACAGGTCGGCGCGCTGCACGAGGCCGGCGCTGATCGCGGCCCACTCGCTCTCCTCGATGAGAACCGGGACATGCGCCAGCGGCCATTCGCGCTCATTGGCACCGGCCTTGTCATAGACGCGGTAATAAACGCCGGCATCGCGCAGATACTGGTCGGCGCGGGCAAAGCGCTGGCCGAGCTTTTCAGCGCCAAGTTCCTCGAGCGCCTCGACAAAATGCTTCCAGGCCGGGCGAGGATTGCCTGACGCATCGACCATCTCGTCGACGACGCCGTCGATCGGCTGGTAGTGCTCCAGCAGGCTGTGGGTCTGCGGCTTGCCGCGTCCCCTCTTGTGATTCCCCTTTGCCATCGCTGATCAGAGTCTTGCCGGCCGCCGAAGGTCAAGGGTCATCGGGAAATCTTCCGCCGGTTGTTCTTCACGGATCACATAGGCGGATGGCGTATGGCCGCGCGGTTCGAAGCGGGCGAGCCGCCGAGCTTCCGCCTCGTTGCCATTGACCGGAAAGGTGTCGTAATTGCGCCCGCCGGGATGGGCGACGTGGTAGACGCAGCCGCCGACCGCACGTCCCGACCAGCGGTCATAGATGTCGAAGACCAGCGGCGTGTTGACCGGCAGCGCCGGATGCAGGCCCGATGCCGGCTGCCAGGCCTTAAAGCGGACACCCGCCACCGCCACTTCGCGATTGTCAGTGACCTTCATCGGCACGATGCGGCCGTTGCAGACGATCGCGTGGCGCTCCGGATTCAACCCTTCGGTCTTGACCTGCAGCCGTTCGACCGAGGAATCGACGAAACGCACGGTGCCGCCGATCGCGCCTTGCTCGCCCATGACATGCCAGGGTTCGAGCGCCTGCCGCAGTTCCAGCTTGATGCCGGCATGCTGAACCTGACCGCAGAACGGGAAGCGGAATTCGAGCTGGGCGTCGAACCATTCGGGCCTGAATTCGAAGCCGTTGAGCTTGAGGTCGTCGAGCACGTCGAGGAAATCGGCCCAGACATAATGCGGCAGCATGAAGCGATCATGCAGCGACGTGCCCCAGCGCACGAAGCGGCCATCGAGCGGGCTCTTCCAGGCACGGGCAATGATCGCCCTGACAAGCAGTTGCTGCGCGAGGCTCATGCGCGCATTGGGCGGCATCTCAAAACCGCGGAATTCAACCAGTCCCAGCCGACCGGTCGGTCCGTCCGGCGAAAACAGTTTGTCGATGCAGATTTCCGAACGATGCGTATTGCCGGTGACGTCGGTCAACAAATTGCGGAACAGCCGGTCGACCAGCCATGGCAAGGGTGCGTTGCCCCGGTCCGGATGCGGTACCTGCGCCATCGCGATCTCAAGCTCGTAGAGCGAGTCGTGACGCGCCTCGTCGAAGCGTGGCGCCTGGCTGGTCGGCCCGATGAACAGGCCGGAGAACAGATAGGACAGCGACGGATGGCGCTGCCATTGCAGCACCAGGCTCTTCAGCAGGTCCGGCCTTCGCAGGAACGGGCTGTCATTGGGTGTCGCACCACCGACCACGACATGGTTGCCGCCGCCGGTGCCGGTGTGGCGGCCGTCAATCATGAACTTGTCGGCGCCAAGCCGTGTCTGCCGCGCTTCCTCATAGATCGCCGTCGTCGTCGCCACGCAATCCTGCCAGTTGGAAGCAGGATGGATGTTGACTTCGATGACGCCGGGATCAGGCGCGACGCGGATGACGTTGAGGCGCGGATCGTGAGGCGGGCCGTAGCCCTCGATATGCACGGGAAGGCCGATCGCCTTCGCCGCGTTCTCGGCCGCAGCGACCAGTTCGAGATAGTCTTCCAGCGCCTCGACCGGCGGCATGAATACGCAAAGCCGCCCATCGCGCGGCTCGACCGAAAGCGCGGTGCGCACCGCGCCGCCGATCTCGGTGATCTCCTGCTCGACCCGGTCCTGCTGGCCGGTCGCAGCGGTGAACGATGCCGCTTGCTGGCGGCGCGCCATCTCGTCGGCACCTTCCAGTTCAGCCGGAGCCGCCGAGGGCAGGATGGCTTCACGCGCGGGCAGCGGTCCGCGTGGCAGCGACGGATCGACCGGCACGATGTAGGGGAATTGCTCCGGCGGCACATAGGGCAACGTGCCGAGTGGCAGGCGGTAGCCGACGGGTGAATCGCCGGGTACCAGGAACAGCCGGCCGCGCCGCGTCTTCCATTTTTCCGAGCGCCAGCGCGGATCCGATGCCTGGCTATTCCAGCGCTGCACCGGCAGCACATAGCCGGACGGCTTGGTCAGCCCGCGTTCGAACACTTTCGCCATGCGGCTGCGTTCTTCCGGGTCCTCCAGCCTGGAGTTGGACGGATCGACATTGTCGGGCAGCTTGCCTTCCTTGAGCAGCCATTCGGCCGGATCCTCATAGGCTTCGCTGACCATGGCCTTGTCGATGCCGAGTTCGCCGGCAATCGCGGTGAGCAGGCTTTCGGCCTGCTTCGGGCCTATATCGGCCTCGCTCTTTTCGAGTGCGATCAGGGACGGATCGCTCCATACCGGCTGGCCGTCGGCACGCCAGTAGAGCGAAAAGGTCCAGCGCGGCAGGCTTTCGCCCGGATACCATTTGCCCTGCCCGTAGTGGAGAAAGCCGCCGGGCGCGAAGCGCTCGCGCAGTTTACGGATCAGTTCGTCCGCCTTTTCGCGCTTGGTGGGACCGACGGCGGCGGTATTCCACT
>NZ_RZTT01000460.1 GCF_003996995.1 Mesorhizobium sp. M7A.T.Ca.US.000.02.2.1
TCTTTCGTGCCCGCGGCTGTGCGGCTTGTCGGTGCACGAAATCTGGCGGTCGGCAGTTCCTTGATCGGCGCGCTCTGCTTCCTGGGTATCGGCTATCTGCAGGACTGGGTGGCCTGGTTCGTCATCCGCTTCATCATCGGCGTCGTCATCAACCCGCTCTACATTCTCGGCGAGGTGTGGGCGCTGTCGCTGGCGCCACCGTCGCGGCGCGGCCGGGTGATGGGCGTGTTCAACACGCTGATGGGCGCCGGCTACGCCGCCGGACCATTCGCGCTGACCCTGCTCGGTACGTCGGGCTGGGCGCCCTTCATGGTCGGCGTCGCCGGTTTCGCGCTCTGCGCGGTGATCCTGCACGCGGTCTCGTCTAAGCTCACCGGTTTCGAGGATGACGACCAGCCTGCCAGCGGCCTTGTCGGCTTTGCCAAGGTGGCGCCTGCGCTGCTGCTTGCCGTGCTTGTCTCGGCGGCGGTCCAGCAGAGCACCTATGCGCTGGTCCCGGTCTTCGGCGCCAGCTACGGCCTGGCGGAAGCCGTTCTGGCCTCGCTGGTGATGGCGCTTTCACTCGGCAACATCCTGCTGCAGATACCACTCGGCCTTCTGGCGGAGCGTTTTGGCGGCCGCGCCATGATCATCGTCTGCGCGCTGGCAACAACCGTTTGCGCGCTTTTGCTGCCTTTGCTGATCACAACGCCGTTGATCTGGGTCGTGCTGCTGGTGATGGGCGCGGTCGGTTACGGCGTCTACACCATGGCATTGGTCGAACTCGGCAGCCGGTTCAAGGGCTCTGTGCTGGTCGCCGGCAACGCTGCCTTTGCACTGATGTGGGGCGTCGGTGGCATCGTCGGCCCACCCGGTGCCGGCGTGCTCATGCAAGGCATCGGCCCGCTCGGGCTGCCGGTCGTGATCGCCGGCCTCGATGCGGTGCTGGTGATGTTCGCGCTGTATCGGTCGTCCGTGCGCCGAGCTTCCTGACGAGCCCAACCTCCTGACCGGCCCAACCTCCTGACAGGCCCAACCTCCTGACAGGCCCGGCCTCCTGACAGGCATTGTCTGGAGCAAGCGGTTTTCGCCTGCCAGGGGCTTACCACCACGTTGCTCAATCGCTAATCCTGCAGCCTCGATAGCGGTGCGCACAATGAATTTGGTTGAATCGAACGAGGACGAGACGATGCAATGGGCGGCGATCACCGGTGTGATTGCGACCGTCTCGGTGTTCGCCATCGCGCAAGGGTTGTCCTATCCGCTGCTGAGCTTCATCCTGCAGCGCCAGGGCGTTTCGCCGGCGATGATCGGCCTGTCGGCGGCCATGACGCCGATTGGTTTCATCCTGTCGTCGCCATTGATCCCGGCGCTGGCCCGCCGGTTCGGGGCAGGGCGCACGGCGCTTACCTGTGCGGCCCTTTCGGCTGTCGTGCTGGCGCTGATCGGCTGGACGCAAAATGTCTATTTGTGGTTTCCCCTGCGCTTCCTGATCGGTGTGGTGACCAACCCGCTCTATGTGCTGAGCGAGATCTGGGTCATCGCGCTGGCGCCGCCGGCCCGGCGAGGGCGCGTCATGGGTGTCTATTCGACGATCATCTCGGCCGGTTTCGCGGCCGGGCCGCTATGCCTGCTTGCAGTCGGCACCGAGGGCTGGCCGCCCTTCCTCGTCGGCATCTCCGCCTTCGTGCTGTGCGGCATCTGCCTGGGCTTGGTGCTGCCGCGCTTGCCCAAGGTCGACGAGGCCGGGCATCAAGTTTCCGTCCTGGGTTTCGTGCCGCTGGCGTGGCTGCTTTTGTTTGCCGTCATAGTCGCCGCCGGTTTCGAACAGGGCGCGCTGGCGCTGCTGCCTGTCTATGGCACCCATCACGGCATTACCGAAACCCGCATGTCGGCGCTGCTGTCGGTGATGATTGCCGGCAATATCGCCATGCAGGTGCCGCTAGGCCTGCTGGCGGAAAGGCTTTCCGCGCGCCTGGTGCGGCTTGCCTGCGTCGCGATCACGGTGCTCGGCTGCGTCCTGCTTCCGCTTCTCATCGAGTCGCCGCTGATCTGGCCAATGATCTTTATCTGGGGTGCGGTTTCCTACGGCATCTACACGATGTCGATCATCGAGCTCGGCGAACGCTTCACCGGCTCCGCACTGGTTGCCGGCAATGCGGCCTTTTCCTTGATGTGGGGCGTCGGCGGTATCGCCGTGCCGCCGCTGGCGGGCGGCGCCATGGATATTCTGGGTGCCGGCGGGCTGCCGATCACGCTTGGGCTGCTGTGCCTGGCGCTGGCTATTGCTAGCCTCGCTGGTGGGCGGAAAGCCTCAATTGTGCGCTGAGCATAGTGAATATCGATACGGCCTATCCGCGTTGGCTTTTTCAAAGCAACGCGTTTATCGGAGACCTGATGACCAAGCCTGCCACCCAGACGCCGAATTCGGCCCCCACGACCGACGATCCCTTCCTCTGGCTGGAGGACAGGACAGCCAAGCAGTCGCTCGACTGGGTGCATCGCCAGAACGAGGTCACGGTTGGCGAGCTGCAGGGGGATCCGTCCTATGAGGCGTCGTTCCAGACCGCGCTCGACCTGATGACGGCCGAGGACAACATCGCTGTCGGCGCGGCAAAAGCCGGCCATGTCTACAATTTCTGGCAGGACAAGACCAATGTGCTCGGCCTCTGGCGCCGCACGACCGTCGCTTCCTACAAGACCGAGAAGCCCGACTGGGAAACGATTATCGACTTCGACCAGCTTGCGGCGAAGGAGGGGATAAAATGGGTGTTCAGCGGCGCCAGCCGGCTCTATCCGGACTTCAACCGTTGCCTGGTGAGTATGTCGCCGGATGGCGGCGACGCCAGCGAGATGTGCGAATTCGACATCGCGACCAAGTCTTTTGTCGAGGGTGGGTTTCGTGCACCCGCTTCCAAGTCGGGCTTCAGCTGGCTGGATAAGGACACCGTGATTGTTTCCGCCGCTTTCGACGAGGCCGACAAGACCGAGTCCGGCTATCCGCGAGTCATAAAGCTGTGGAAGCGCGATACCAAGCTGGAAGACGCGACGCCGATCTTCGAGGCGCAGAAAGAGGATCTCGCCGTTGGTGCCGCTGTCGAGTACGACGGTGACAGACGCTATCTGGTCCTGGCTCGAACGCTGAATTTCTTCGCTTCGCACATCTTCCTTCGGCTGCCTTCCGGCGAAAACAAACAGCTGCCGCTACCGGACGACATGACCGATACGGCAATTTTCAGGGATCAGCTCGTGTTCGGCGTGCGCAGTCCATGGACGGCGCCCGACGGCACGGTTTGCAAGCCCGACGGCCTCTATTCGCTGGATCTGGCGCTCTGGGTCGAGACCGGCGCGCTCGGATCTGTCGAAACCTTGTTCGAGCCGGCATATCGCGTTTCCATCGCCGGCATGGCCCGCACGCAGGACCGGCTGTTCATCAGCCTTATGGACAAAGTGCGCGGCAAGGTCGTCGTCTGCGAGCGCAAGGATGGCAACTGGTCGCTGAAACCGGTGGCGCTGCCCGAAAATGGCAATGTCGGCATCAGCCATGCCGAGCAGTTCGGCTCGAGCGTGTCCTTTTCCTTCACCGATTTCCTGACCCCGAGTTCGATCATCTGGTCTGATGACAATGGCGAGACGCTCGCTACCGTGAAGTCGCAGCCGGCGCGTTTCGATGCCTCGCCGCTCATCTCGGAACAGTTCGAGGCGCGCTCCAAGGACGGCACGATGATCCCTTATTTTGTCGTCAGGCGGCGCGATCAGAAGGGGCCGGTGCCGACGCTGCTTTACGGCTATGGCGGTTTCGAAGTGCCGCTGCTGCCCGGCTATGCCGGCGTGCGCGGGAGGCTATGGCTGGAAAAGGGCAATGCCTATGTGCAGGCTTGCATCCGCGGCGGCGGCGAGTTCGGCCCGGCCTGGCATCAAGCGGCGCTCAAGGGCAATCGCCAAAACGGATTCGACGATTTCGCAGCGGTCGCGCAGGACGTCGTCAAGCGCGGCATCGCGACAGCAAGCTCACTCGGCATCCAGGGTGGTTCGAATGGCGGCTTGCTGACCGGCGTTTCCTTGACGCAGCATCCCGAGCTATTCGGCGCCGTCATCATCGAGGTGCCGCTGCTCGACATGCTGCGTTACGCCGAATTGCCGCCTGGCGCCTCGTGGATGGCCGAATATGGCGATCCGTCGAAACCCGAAGACGCGAAGTGGCTTTCAGCCTACTCGCCCTACCAGCATGTCGACGCCGCTGCCGCCTATCCGCCTGTGCTTCTGACCACATCGACCGCTGACGATCGGGTCCATCCCGGCCATGCGCGCAAGATGGCCGCCCGCCTGCAGGAAGCCGGCCATGCCAGGACGCTGTTCTTCGAGGAGACCGAGGGTGGTCATGGCGGGCGTGGCGACCGCCGGCCGCAGGCGGCGCAGACGGCGATGAAATATGTCTTCCTGCAGAGGGCGCTGACAGCCAAGGCCTAGACTCATTCCGTTATGGGCCAGCAA
>NZ_RZTT01000461.1 GCF_003996995.1 Mesorhizobium sp. M7A.T.Ca.US.000.02.2.1
GTTACGAAGCCGCCCGGAAGCGCAAGGCTGAATTTCTTGCGCTGGTGTCGCGGACCCGCGACGAGTTGGCGCAAGTCTATTCCAACTCCGGCACCTCGGAGCAAAAACTGGCCGCGAAGACGGCCGCGATTGAACGGCTGCGGATGCGCTACCGACACATGCGCGACAGGCGCTGGGGCCGATACCGGGGATACGACGCCTGGTTCGCTTCCCCGATCAACAACGCAAAGCTCGCCGCGACGTCCGTTTATAGCGATCGGGTGACCGCGTTTCTGCGCCTGTTCGACTTGTGTTCGGGCGACTATGTCAGGTTCTATGCGTCAGTCCGACGGATTGGCGCACTGGACCAAGCTCACCGTGCCGAAGCCCTTGCGGCGGCAGATCGCTGTTATTGAGCCGGTCAAAAGGGATGGCCCGAAGCGTCGGGGAACTTGCGTCCGAAACCAACCAAATCGCGCGATTGAAATCGCCCGCGCGGTTCTACTGGTCCGAGAACTTCACGCTCACGCCACGCTGCCTAAAATAAGCCTGCATCAACTTGCGGCCCGAGCGGTTGTTCTGCGCCAGCTTGGCCGGATCGAACACCGCCTGTTTCATCCCCTCTCGCGTCAGCGCCGCCTTAAGCGCCGCGATATGTGTGTCGATGTCGGCATTGTCCGCCCGGAGCGAGGCATAGATGCTCTCGGTCGCCTCGGCCACGGTCAGTTCGCTCATTGGTGTCGTCCTTTGGTTGGTTGGGCGGCGCTTAGCACAGATTCGCGGTCCGCCGATACCGAGACCGTCAGTACACAGCGCCCGTCGCGAAAGCGAACCGTTCCTTATGGGGCTTCGTAGAGTTCCAGCGGCAATCCATCCGGGTCCCTGAAAAAGGTAAACCGCTGGTCCGTATATGGGTCGATCCGGATAGGCTCGACGGCAACGCCTGCGGCTTCCAGGCGGATAATTACGGGCTCAAGATTAGCCACAGCGAATGCCAGATGTCTCAGGCCTGTAGCCTCTGGGTGGGACGGCCGCATCGCCGGTGCAGGGAAGGAGAACAATTCCAGTTGGGCCGACCCGATCCGCAGATCCGCCTTCCATGATTGCCGCTCCTCCCGATAAACCTCCCGGATCAGATCGAGGCCGAGGAGTTCGACGTAGAACCGTCGCGACCGGTCGTAGTCGGTGCAGATGAGCGCGACGTGGTGAATAGCGTTCAGCATGCTGCTAACCCGGGTCAAGCTGGGATATGAGGCCAAGGTGCTTCAAGGCCTGGATCGTCGCGCGCCACGGCTCTGATTTGCCCTGTCCTTCCACCTCACCCATAACACCCGCGTTCCACCGCCAACCGCCGCACCAGCGCCAGCACGGCATCGATGGTCGGGGTCGGCTTGTCCGTGAGCCGGCCAAGTTCCTGCACCGCGCTCACCAGCGCGTCGATCTCCATCGGCCGGCCGCGCTCCAGGTCCTGCAGCATCGAGGTCTTGTGTTCGCCGACATCGCCGGCGCCCTTGATGCGCCGGTCGACCGCTATGGGAAAACGCACGCCGAGGCTTTCGCCGATCGCCTGCGCCTCCAGCATCATGGTGCGGGCGAGCGCGCGGGTGCCATCGTCGGCGACGATCGCGGCCAGCGTGCTGCCGGTCAGCGCCGAGATCGGGTTGAAGGAGAGATTGCCCCACAGTTTTACCCAGATTTCGCTACGGATATCCTCGCGCACCGGCGCTTGCAAGCCGGCCTTGACCATTTCCTCGGCCAGAAGCGTGACCCGTTCGCTGCGCTCGCCGGAGGGTTCGCCGAGCGAGAAACGTTTGCCCTCGACATGGCGGATGAGGCCCGGCGCATCGACCTCGATGGCGGGATAGACGACCGAGCCGATGACGCGGTCCGGTCCGATCCGCTGCCAGATCGCGCCGCCGGGGTCGACCGCGTTCAGCCTGGTGCCTTCCAGCGGCCCGCCGGCGCCGTGGAAATACCACCAGGGCACGCCGTTCTGCATGGTGACGACTGATGTGTGGTCCCCAAGCAGCGGTGCGATCTGGTCGAGGGCTGGGGAGAGGGAATGGGCCTTCAGCGCCAGCACGACGTAATCCTGCACGCCAAGCTCGTCGGCTTTGGCGGCGGCCCGGACGGGAACCGAAATTTCCTGGCCATCCTCGATCAGGCGCAGGCCATCTGCCTTGATCGCGTCCAGGTGGGCGCCGCGCGCGACGATCGAAAGATCGGTCCGCCCAGTGATGGCGAGCTTGGCCGCGAGATAGCCGCCGATCGCACCGGCGCCGAAGATGGTGATCTTCATCGTCAAAGCCCGAGTTTGGCGGCAAGGCCGATGCGCTGCAATTTGCCGGTCGCGCCCTTGGGGATTTCGTCCAGGATCAGGATCTTGCGCGGCACCTTGAAATCGGCAAGCCGCGTCGCCGCATAGGTGCGGATGTCGCCCTCGGTGGCGCTGATGCCTTCGCGCAGCACAACCGCCGCGGCCACCTCCTCGCCAAGCTTGTCATGCGGCATGGCGAAGGTGACGACCTGCGCCACCGCCGGATGATCCATCAGCACGTCGTCGACCTCGAGCGGCGAGATCTTTTCGCCACCGCGGTTGATGATCTCCTTGAGCCGACCGGTGACGCGCAAATAGCCGTCCTCGTCGAGCACGCCCTGGTCGCCAGTGTGGAACCAGCCATGCGCGAAAGCCGTGGCATTGGCATCCGGGTTCTTCTCGTAACCCGTCGTGACATTGGGTCCGCGAATGACGATCTCGCCGGTCTCGCCGGCTGCGAGCAGCCGCCCGTCGGGCGCCATGACACCCACGTCCGGACCGGCGGAGGCACCGACGCTGCCGGGCTTGCGCTGGCCCGGCGGCAGCCGGTTCGATGCCATCTGGTGGGCGGCCTCGGTCATCCCGTAGGATTCGATCACCGGGCAGCCGAAGGTCGCCTCCAGCTCAGTCATCACCTGTGCCGGCAGCGACGCCGAGGACGAGCGGATGAAGCGAAGACGCGCCGCCGCCAGCGCCTCGGTGTTGCGCGCCGCCCGGGGCAGGATCGCCTGATGCATGGTCGGCACCGCCGTGTACCAACTGGGCTGCGCCTCGCTCAGCCACTGGAAGAAGCGCAGCGCGTTGAAGCCGGGCGTGCAATAGATGCTGCCACCGGCAGCCAGCGACGACAGCACGGCCGCGATCAGGCCGTGGATGTGGAACAGCGGCATGATGTTGAGGCAACGGTCATCTGGCGTCAGGCCAAGCGTGCCGCCGATATGGGCAGCCGAGGCCGCGATGTTGGCATGGCTGAGCGGCACCAGTTTTGGACGCGATGTCGTTCCGGAGGTATGCAGCAGCAGCGCAATGTCGCTGTCTTGCGCCATGTCGGGCGCGGCCTGCGGTCCGATCGCTGCGCCCTTGATCGTGAAGCTGCCGGCGGGTGTGCCGGGCTGCACGACAAGCCGCAGCACGCCGATGCCGAGGCGTTCGGCCCCCGTCACCGCCGGTCCGGTCTCGCCCTCCGCGACAAGGATCGCCTTGGCGCCGATGTCGGTCAGGTAGAAATCGAGCTCGTCGGCCCGGTAGGCGGGGTTGAGCGGAGCCGTCGAGGCGACGGCCGCCACGGCGACGAAGGCGGTGGCCATCTCGGGCCCGTTCGGCAGCACGATCGCCACCCTGTCGCCGCGGCCGATGCCGCGCGCATGCAGCTGTTTTGCCGTATCGGCGATCAGGCTGCGCAATTCGCCATGGCTAAGCGTCGCCCTGTCGGGTGCCAGGATGGCGGGCGCATCGTCGGCGCCGGCGGCGAGACGGCGGGAGAGATCTGCGTGGGTTTCGGTTTGGGTCATGATCACCGGCTGGATTTCGAACGACTATTGGCGGGAGCCCTTCTGACGGGCTTGCCTCGATACGGATACGCCATTGGACAACGGATCGCCTCAGTAGCCAAGCGCCAAACCATCCTTGCGCGGATCGGAAGCGCCGGTCAGCGTCCCCTTCTCCCAGTCGATCAGCACCACCTGCCCGCCGCCCAGCGGGTGATGCGGTTCGGCGATGCGGTGGCCGCGCCGGCGCAGGCCCTCGATTGCATCAGTGGGAACGCCACGCTCGGCCTCCACGGTGTCATCATTGTAAAACACCCTCGGCGCATCCAGCGCCTGCTGCGGGTCCATGCCGAAGTCGATCATGTTGGTCAGCAGATGGACATGGCCGAACGGCTGATAGCCGCCGCCCATGACCCCGAACGGCATCACCACGCGGCCGTTCTTCGTCGCCATGCCCGGCATGATCGTGTGCATCGGCCGCTTGCCCGGTGCGATCGCGTTCGGATGCGCCGGGTCGAGGCGGAAGCTGGAACCACGGTTCTGCAACACGACACCGGTCTTCGGGCCGACGACGCCGCTGCCGAACGAATAATAGGTCGAGTTGATGAAGGAGACCGCGTTGCGGTCGCGGTCGACGATGGAGATGTAGACCGTATCGC
>NZ_RZTT01000462.1 GCF_003996995.1 Mesorhizobium sp. M7A.T.Ca.US.000.02.2.1
GTCCTGTGCCTCGGCCTGTTCGCGCCCTTCGCGCCAAGGCTTGCGCAGCGCTATGGAGCCGAGCGCACCTTGCTCGGGGCGCTCGCCTTGCTGGTGCTGGGAACCGGCCTGCGCTGGTTCGGTACGGTTCCCCTGCTGTTTGTCGCGACCTTCCTGGCCGGCGGCGCCATTGCCATCGGCAATGTGCTGCTGCCAGGCCTGGTGAAGCGCGATTTCGCCGACAGGGCCGCCGTCATGACCGGGCTCTACACCATGGCGCTCTGCGCCGGTTCGGCTGCCGCCGCGGGCTTCACGCTGCCGATGGAGCATTTTGTCACCGGTTCATGGTCCGGAGCACTTGCTGCCTGGGCGGTGCCGACCCTGATTGTGTTGCTGATCTGGATTCCGCAGGCGCTGGGCAGCCGGCGGCAAGTGAGCCATCAAGGCTTTCGCGTCGTCGGGCTTTGGCGCGATCGCCTTGCCTGGCAGGTGACGCTGTTCATGGGGCTGCAGTCGGCGCTCGCCTATTGCATCTTCGGCTGGCTGGCGCCGATCCTGCGCGAGCGTGGCTTCGATGCGGCCACCGCTGGCGCCATGGTTTCGGTGTCAGTGATGGCGCAGGTCATCACCTGCCTCGCCGTGCCATCCTTTGCGATGCGGCTGAAGGACCAGCGCGGCATCAATGTGGCGCTCGTCGCCACGGCGGTGGTCGCGCTGCTCGGCATTCTCTTTGCGCCGACCTCGACGATGCTGTTCTGGGCGGTCCTGCAAGGCATCGGGCAGGGTGGCCTTATCGCGGCTGCCATGAGCTTGATCGTGCTGCGTTCACCGGATTCGCATATCGCCGCGCATCTTTCAGGCATGGCGCAAGGCGTCGGCTATGTGCTGGCGGCCTTCGGCCCGTTGCTGGTGGGCCTGATCCGCGATTGGACCGGCAGTTTTTCGGGGACGGCGTTCCTGTTCGTCGCGCTCGGGCTTGGCGTAGCCATCATGGGGCTCGGTGCCGGCCGTGCGCTGCATGTCGGCGCGCGGACCGTGCGCGAGGGCGAGCAATAGCGTCCGCAATCCTGCACGAAATGTTGACTGCCACGCCCCGGGAATGCCTTGCCGTATGGCCTTGCGCGGATATGTATCGCGCATCAGTCGAACGGAGCGGGCGATGACGAAACACGACCTTCAGATCAAGACCAGGGATGGTGTTGCCAATGCCGGGCTTTTCCGCTCGGCAAACGCATCTCCTGCCAAGGCCGGCGTCATCCTCTATCAGGACGCCTTCGGTCCGCGGCCGGCGCTCGACGGTATGGCCGAGCGGCTGGCGAATGAAGGCTATGCGGTGCTGGTGCCCGACCTGTTCTACCGCAATGCGCCCTACGGGCCGTTCGACGCCAAGACCGCCTTCGCCGAGGAGAAGACCAAAATCCCGCTGATGGCGCTGGTCACGGGCACGACACAGGAGATGACCATCAGCGACAGCGGTGCGTTCCTCGACGCACTTGCTGCCGAGGGCATCACCGGGCCGATCGGCACGGTGGGATATTGCATGGGTGGCGGCCGGGCGTTGAACGCCGCCGCTAACTATCCCGACAGGATAAGGGCGGCCGCAAGCTTCCATGGCGGCAATCTGGCCAGCGACGCCGCCGACAGCCCGCGTCGCAAGGCAGCCTCCATCAAGGCGCGCGTCTATGTCGGCATGTCGGGTGTCGACAGAAGTTTCCCGCCGGAACAATCGATGCGATTGGAGGAAGCGTGGCGGGTTGCGGAAGTCGACCATGTCATCGAGAACTATGCTGGGATGGCGCATGGCTGGTGCGTGCCCGATCATAGCGTTTTCAACGCCGCGGGCGCCGAACGCCACTGGAAGCGATTGACGACGCTGTTCGCAGAGACGCTGATTTAAGGCAGGAGTCACTGCGCACTGATCGCACACAGGTCGACTCTGAGCAGGACGCTACGCGTCTTTGAACCAGAACGGCAGCCGATGCGGCGAAGAGTGAGCGATGCTTGCCCTTTCGACGGCGGCAGATGACTGTTCACCTTGCCGCCGCCGGATCAGGCTGCGCCTAGGCGTTTGCCTTGCGATAGGCTGCTACGACAAGCCAAATTGCGGAAAGCAGAAAGTAAAACGCGCCGAACCCGGCATAAGGGGCGATGTCCAGAATCGTCGGCGCAGCCGTGCCGAGGGATCGGCTGATCATGAAGCCGCCGGCGAGGGCCGACTGCGCACCACTGAGGATCATCGGCCATTGTGCGCCTTGGTAGCGCCAACGCTTTAGTCCCGTATTCAGCTGCAGCAGGCCCGAGAGGATCGCCCAAACCCCAAACACGGCCAGAACGGCATACATGCCGTTGTTAACCGCCACGATGACGGCGAGCGCCGTTGTCGTGCTGACCACGACATTCAAAGCCTGGGACGAGTTGGCCTTCAGGCCGCCATTTACCCTGGCGTCAACCAGATTGGCGAGGGCGTCCCATGCCGGGTAGATCACGAGCAGAAGCGCGGTGGGACCGGGTTGCCCGCTAAACAGGATGGCGGCAGCAACCCAGGCGATAGAAAATATGGCGCGTGCGAAATAATAGGATCGTAGCCATCCGGACCGGGTGAAAGATTGGTTTTGCATCGGCAGATTCCTTATTGATGTCTACCTATTAGTAGGTAGACAAAACCCTTAAGTCAACCCGATGTCCGGAACTCCCTGTGAGAATCGGGAACGATGCATAACCTTGACAGGTCGCCTACCAGAAGGTAGGCAGCGATATGAAATCAATGGCTTCGACTTCAGAAAAGATTCTCGATGTCGCGCAGTCTCTCATCGTCGCGGGAGGCTACAACGGGTTCAGTTATGCCGATATCTCGGCTGCCATCGGCATCAGGAAGGCGAGCATCCACCATCACTTTCCGACGAAGGCCGAGCTGGTTTCGGTGCTGGTGGATCGTTACAGGCGGCAGGCCGAAGTGGGTTTGGAATCTCTCCGCGGAGAACTCTCAAGCCCTGCTGAACAACTGCAGTCCTATCTGAACTATTGGCGGACATGCATTCGCGATGCCTCGCCGTCCTTCTGCGTCTGCGCGATGCTCGCCGGCGAGATGCAGATGCTGCCGGAAGAGGTAGCGTCACGCGTTCGTGCCCATTTCCAAAATCTCGCGGGATGGCTTACGTCGGTGCTGCGGGCTGGAATGGAACAGGACTTGTTCCGCTTGAACAACCGGCCGGAGGAGGAGGCCCAGATGCTGATGGCATCGGTTCACGGGGCAATGCTGTCCGCGAGGGCTTTCAACGATCCCGGGCTGTTCACCATAATCGTCACCCCCCAGATCACCAGGCTGCTGGGACGGGATAGCTAGAAAACTATCGGGCCAAAGTGATACCAGGCAGCGCAAGTGGCGCGCCCCAAATGAGTGGGTCGAGCGGGAACGAATAGCCTGATGCAATCTTATGATGTCGTGATCATCGGCGCGGGTGCCGCCGGAATGATGTGCGCCGTGGAGGCGGCCAAGCGCGGCCGTTCGGTGCTGATCCTCGATCATGCGGCGGCGCCTGGCGAGAAGATCCGCATCTCCGGCGGCGGCCGGTGCAATTTCACCAACATCCATGCCAGCCCGAAGAATTTTCTGTCGGGCAATCCGCATTTCTGCATTTCGGCGCTCAGTCGCTACACGCAGCGCGATTTCATCGCCCTCGTCGAACGCCACCGCATTGCCTATCACGAAAAGACGCTTGGGCAGCTGTTCTGCGATGGCTCCGCACGCCAGATCATCGACATGCTGGTCTCGGAAATGCAGGGCAGGGGCGTGGAGCTGGCGCTCTCGGCCAGCGTTGAGGATGTCCGCAAAACCGTGGAGGGGTTTGCGCTCACCCTCTCCACAGGCTTGGTTACTTGCCAGTCGCTGGTCGTGGCCTGCGGCGGCAAGTCGATCCCCAAGATGGGTGCGACCGGCTTCGGCTATGAGCTTGCCGAACGGTTCGGCCTTGCCATCGTCGAAACGCGACCGGCGCTGGTGCCGCTGACGTTCGACGCAAACACGCTTGAGCGGCTAGCGCCGCTGGCAGGCAATGCGGTCGACGCGGAAGTCGCCTGCGGCAAGACGCGGTTCTCCGAAGCGATGCTGTTCACGCATCGCGGCGTCAGCGGGCCATCCATCCTGCAGATCTCGTCCTATTGGCGCGAGGGCGATGAAATCCGCATCGCCATGCTGCCGGGAGTTGACGTGGCGGACCTCATTCGGGTGGCCAAGCGAAGCAATGGGCGGCAAGCGGCACAGACGGTGCTGGCAAATCATCTGCCGAAGCGGCTTGCGCAGTCGATCGCCGAGCGCACCGGGATCGACGGCAACCTTGCTGATCTTTCCGACGCCCAGATGAAAACCATAGCTGCCGCAGTCAATGACTGGCGCATCAAGCCTGCCGGCTCAGAGGGCTACCGGACCGCCGAAGTGACGCTGGGTGGGGTCGACACCAACGGGC
>NZ_RZTT01000463.1 GCF_003996995.1 Mesorhizobium sp. M7A.T.Ca.US.000.02.2.1
CTCGAACATCGTCGAGGCCGCGCGGCAGGCGTTTCTCGCCGCCGGGCAGGATGCGGAACTGATCCCGCGGACGCCGGCCATTCTCGGGCTGGCCGGCGCCAATGTCGGTACCTATCGGCAGCAGCTCGAAGCGATCCTGCCGTTCAGCATCAGTCGCGTCGAGACCGACGCCGAGATCGCACTGGAGGGCGCTGTCGGCTCGGGTGACGGCGCCATGGCGATCCTCGGCACCGGCACCGCCTATATGGCGCGCAGACAAGGCAAATCGCGGGCCATCGGCGGCTGGGGTTTCCAGGTCGGCGACCAGGGCAGCGGCGCCCGCATCGGCCGCGACCTGCTCGAACAGACACTGCTTGCCTATGACGGCGTTCGCGCCGGTTCGCCGCTGACGCACAGCATGCTGGCCGTCTTCCGCAACAACCCGGAAGACGTCGTCGAATTCACCACCAATGCCAAGCCGGGCGATTTCGGCGGCTTCGCACCCAAGGTGTTCGAGCATGCCGAGAAGGGCGACAGCGTCGCCAACTGGATCCTCGACAGGGTGGTCGCCGATGTCGAAGCCTCGCTCGGCGCGCTCGACCTTGCTGACGACGCGCCGCTGTGCCTGCTCGGCGGGCTGGCGCCGCTCTACGCGCCGCGCCTGTCTGCCCGCTACCGGGCGCTGCTGAAGCCGCCGCTCGACGACGCACTGGGCGGCGCGGTGCAGATGGCGGTTCGCCTTTTCGCCGGACACGCGGAGGCAACTCGATGAGCGAGGCCGCCGACCAGATCTTCGCCACGCTCAAACATCAGGCGCAAAGCGGCGCGCCGCTTTATCTGCAGCTTCGCAAGAGCATCGAGGACGCGGTCAATCGCGGCCTGATCGGGCCGGGCGACGCGCTGCCTTCCGAGCGCGACATCGCCACCAAGGCCGATATTTCGCGGGTCACCGTGCGCAAGGCGGTGCAGGATCTCGTCAAGGGCGGCATCCTGGTGCAGCGCCACGGCTCCGGCACTTTCGTGGCGCCGCGCATGGAGCGTGTCGAACAGTCGCTGTCGCGGCTGACCTCGTTTACCGAGGACATGGCGCGGCGCGGCATGGCGGTGCGTTCGGCATGGCTCGACCGCGGCCTCTACGCACCATCGCCCGACGAGATGATGGTGCTCGGCCTGTCCTCGAGCGAACTGGTGGCGCGGGTGGCGCGCCTGCGCATCGCCAACGACACGCCGCTGGCGATCGAACGCGCCTCGCTGTCGGCCAGCGTGTTGCCCGATCCGGCCGATATAGGTTCCTCGCTCTACGCGGCGCTGGAATTGACCGGCAACCGGCCGGTGCGGGCGGTGCAGCGCATTTCCGCCGCCAATCTCGGCGACAGCGACGCGCGCCTGCTCGAAGTGCCGCCAGGCATTGCCGGCCTGCACATCGAACGCATTTCCTATCTGGCGAGCGGCAAGGTGATCGAATTCACCCGCTCCATCTACCGGGGCGACGCCTATGATTTCGTCGCCGAACTGCGGCTGACAGGGCCGAGCGAAGAGGGCCGACCATGAGCACGACAGAGCCGACCATGTCGGCAGAAATGACCCATATGCGGCGCGAGATCGAGGAGGTCCCGCAAGCGGTCGCCCGCCTGCTCGACGGCTCCGGCGCCGTGCTGACCGAGGCCGGGCGCGGCATCCGCGAACGCGACCCGCAGTTCGTCGTCACCGTGGCGCGCGGCTCGTCCGACCATGCCGCCACCTTCATGAAATACGCCGTCGAGCTGACCGCGGGCCTGGCCGTGGCGTCTGTCGGACCGTCGATCGCCTCGATCTATGGCCGCAAGCTCAGGCTCGCCGGCTCGGCCTGCCTGGCGATCTCGCAGTCGGGCAAGAGCCCCGATATCGTCGCCATGGCCGAAACCGCACGGGCGGGGGGCGCGCTGACCGTCGCCATCACCAACACCGCCGATTCGCCGCTGGCGCGTGCTTCGGACTATGCGATCGATATCCTGGCCGGCCCCGAGCGCAGCGTGGCGGCCACCAAGACCTTCATCAATTCGGCCGTCGCCGGCCTCGCTCTGATGGCGCATGCCACCGGCGACGATGCGCTGTTGGCCGCACTTGCCCGCCTGCCGGAGCATTTCGGCAAGGCGATCGCCTGCGACTGGATGAGCGTGCTGTCTGAGACGATCGAGAAGCAGAAGTCGCTGTTCATCCTCGGCCGCGGACCGTCGGCGGCGATGGCCAATGAAGCGGCGCTGAAATTCAAGGAGACCTGCGGCATGCATGCCGAGGCCTACAGCGCCGCCGAAGTCATGCACGGCCCGCTGGCGCTGATCGGCCCCGACTTTCCGGTGCTGGCGCTGGCCGCGCGCGACGCCTCCGAACCGTCTATCGCCGAGGCCGCCGACAGCCTGGCGGCCAAGGGCGCGCCGGTGTTCGTCACCTCCGCGCTTGCCAAACGCGCCGTGCGCCTGCCGCATGTTGCCACCGGCCATCCGCTGACCGATCCGCTGACGCTGATCGTCTCCTTCTACATGTTCGTCGAGGCCTTTGCCCGCCATCGCGGTCTCGATCCGGACACGCCGCGCAATCTTCGCAAGGTGACGGAGACAGTATGAGCGATCGCTTTGCCCTGACTGGCGCCCGGATTTTCGACGGCGACGACTGGCATGAAGGCCACGCACTTGTCGTGCGCGACGGTCTCGTCGAGGCCATTCTGCCCACCGGTGCCATCCCCTCGGATATCCGCGTCGTCGACACCGGTGGCGGCCTTCTGGCGCCGGGGTTCGTCGACCTGCAGGTCAACGGCGGCGGCGGCGTCATGCTCAACGACCACCCCGATGTCGCTTCAATCGAGACCATCTGCCGCGCGCACGCGCCCTTCGGCACGACGGCGCTGCTGCCGACGCTGATCACCGACACGCCTGCAATCACGGCCGCCGCTGTCGCCGCCGGCGAGGCAGCGGCGCGCCAGAAGGTGCCTGGGTTTCTCGGACTGCATCTCGAAGGCCCGCATCTGTCGGTCGCCCGCAAGGGCGCGCATGATCCGGCGCTGATCCGGCCGATGACGGATGCCGATCAGGCGATGCTGATCGCCGCGCGGCAAAAACTACCGGTGCTGCTCACCACCATTGCCCCTGAATCCGTCGAGCCGGCGCGCGTCGCGGCACTCGCCAGGGCCGGCATCATCGTCAGCCTTGGCCACTCCGATACCGGCTATGCCACCGCCAGCGCCTTTGCCGCGGCCGGCGCCTCAATGGTCACCCATCTGTTCAATGCGATGAGCCAGATCGGCAATCGCGAGCCCGGATTGGTCGGCGCCGCCATCGACATCGGCACCTTGTCGGCCGGCCTCATCGCCGACGGCATCCATGTCGATCCGGCCACCATCAAGATCGCGCTGCGCGCCAAGCAGGGGCCGGCCAGGATCGTGCTGGTCACCGACGCCATGGCGACAATCGGCACCGACATGACGTCGTTCACGCTCAACGGCCGCACCATCTATCGAAGGGACGGCAGCCTGAGGCTCGCCGACGGAACACTGGCGGGCGCCGATCTCGATATGATCTCGGCCGTTCGTTTCATCCACCGCGTCGCCGGGGTCGAGCTTTCCGAGGCCTTGCGCATGGCCTCACTCTATCCGGCGCAAGCAATCGGCCAGTCGCACCGGCTTGGCCGATTCGCCAACGGCACGGCTGCGGACATGGTCGCGCTGTCGGACGATCTCGACACGAAGGGCGTCTGGATCGGCGGCGAAAAGGTTTTTGCGGCCGGTTCCGACACTGCGCGTTGATTTCAGGTTCAAGTCGGCTGACGTCATGAAACCTTTTGATTTTGAGGTCGTTGTCGGAGCGTATGTCCGAGGCGAAACCCAAATTGAAACAGGCCGACGGCATCAAACCGCGCGGTGCCTTGAAGCCGCCACAGAAAGCGCCGCGTGACCAAAGGCCACGCCACGAGGAGCTGCGCGAAAAAAAGCTGTCGAGTGCCGAAGCTGCCCCGGAGGTCGACGGCCAGCCGGGGCCACCACCGGATGCTGTCGAGCCCGATCCGCAACTGACGCCCGAAGGGGCCGAGCAGGAGCGCAAGAAATATCTGCTGCGGCGTTTCTGGATCAGCGCGCGCGGTTACTGGAGCCGGCGCGGCGACCGGCTCGCCTGGCCATTGACGATCGGGGTGCTGCTGCTGATCTGCATCAATATCGGCTTCCAGTATGGCATCAATGTCTGGAACCGTTCGATGTTCGATGCCCTCGAGCAGCGCAACGCCCGCAGCGTCTATTTCCTCAGCGCCGTCTTCGTGCCGCTGGTAATCTGCAGCGGCAGCCTTGTCGTCGCGCAGGTCTACCTGCGCATGACGATCCAGCGCCGCTGGCGTTCCTGGCTGACCACCGCGGTCATCGCGCGCTGGCTGGCAGGCGGCCGCTACTACCAACTGAATCTCGTCGGCGGCGACCACCAGAACCCCGAGG
>NZ_RZTT01000464.1 GCF_003996995.1 Mesorhizobium sp. M7A.T.Ca.US.000.02.2.1
TACTCAATCAGCATCTCGGTGAGCACGCGCACTTTCCGCGTAGGATGCTGCCCCGGCGGGCGTACGACATACGCGGCCCCCGGAGGTGCCGGATATCGTGTCATGATCGGGACCAGCGCGCCGGAGGCCACATGTTCATGTGTAATGCAATCGGGGAGCCAGGCGATGCCGAGACCTGCCGCCGCCGCCGCGGCAAGCGCCGTGGCGCTGTCGGCCTTGAATCTTCCCTGCGGCTGGACCGTAACAATCTTGCCGCCATCCATGAACTGCCAGGCTTCCGTTCCCTGCATGAGGGCCTGATGGGTAACGAGTTCGTCCGGAGTCTCGGGTGACGCGTGCGCTTTGATGTAGTCCGGGCTCGCGACAAGCTTTCCATGGATAGGCCCGACGCGCTTCGCGATCAGGTTGGAGTCCTGAAGGTAGGCGCCCCGGATCGCGCAATCGAAACCCTCTGCGATGAGATCGACGAAGCGATCGCTGTATGAAGTATGGATGTGAAGATTCGGGTGCAGACGCGCCATTTCCGCGAGCACGGGGGCAAAATGGGTCGCGCCGAAAGTAAGCGGCATGGCAACCCTCAGGCGGCCGCGTAGCTCACCGGTGGGGAAGATCGCTTCCCTGGCCGTATCAATCTCGGCGCTGGCTCGGGCCGCATGATCTCTGAAAGTGATTCCCGCCTCCGTGAGCGCGGCGCCGCGGGTCGTTCGTGCAAGAAGCTGGACGCCAAGCTCCGCCTCAACCCGAAAGAGCCGCCGACTGACGATCGACTTGGAGACGCCGAGCCGGCGGGCGGCGGCCGATACGCCCCCGGCATCGGCCACTACGACGAATGTCTGCAGATCTTCGATGTCCAATCGGCGTTCCTCATTTCGCGACACAGCTTGCCTGATTATGGCACTATCGCATCACCAAAAGGAACAGCAAATTGCGTTTCGGCAACGTCGCCGGCTGGCGCATGTCTCCCGAAACCCATGCCGTCCAGACGGCAGAGAAAGGAAGTCTTGATGATCCCTCGTAACGGCCTTGCTTCGCTTCTTCGTCCCGAAGATTCGGTACTCGTTCTTATCGACCACCAGCCCTACCAGCTCTCGAACCTGAACAGCCACGACCCGCATGCAGTGGTCAACAACTCAACGGCCTTGGCAAAGGCCGCGAAGGCCTTCGGCGTTCCCACCATCCTGACGAGCGTCGTTGCCGATCGGGGCGGCCTGATCTTCCCCCACATCACCGACGTATTTCCCGGCCAGGAGGTCATCGACCGGACGTTCATCAATACCTGGGAAGACAGGAAGGTCGTGGACGCGGTCACGGCGACCGGCCGCAAGCAGCTCATCATCGCCGGCCTGTGGACCGAGATCTGCGTCGCCATGCCGGTTATCCAGGCGTTGGGCGAAGGCTGGGACGTCACGGTCATCGCCGACGCCTCGGGCGGCACGTCGGTCGAAGCGCACGAGGTCGCCATCCAGCGCATGATCGCGGCCGGTGCGAACATGATGACCTGGCTGGCGCTGGCCTCGGAATGGCAGCGCGACTGGGCGCGGACTGAGCACGTCGGGGAGCTGACGGAAGTGCTCAAGCAGCACGTCGCTGGCAGCGGCATCGCGTACCTCTGGGAACAGCAGCTGCTCAACACGCCTGTGCCAAGCACCGCGGGCTGAACTGGGGGAGGTGGCGAAAGCTGGAGCGATCCAGCGCCAACAGGCTGGCTGCTTATCGAGCCGCGTCATCCCGCCCCACAAGACGGCCGCCCATGCCTGAATGCAGGGGCGGCCGGTGTCATCAACGATCACTTCCTCCAGCCATTGACGCGACTGCAGCCGGCGCAGCCTGACTATCTATCACCTCATTGAAAGGACCATGGAGATGTTCGGCGGAGCGCTCCCGAGAGGAAATAACAGTCATCAATCCGAAATCCGAACTTCAAAGTGAGCCTGACGCAACCGGGCGCTCTGATCGAGACGATGACTCGCAGTTCGGATATATCGACTTGGAACAGAGGACCTTGCAACCAAGCACGATGTCATCGTGTCTTAGGTACAAACTGCTACCCATGTCTCCGGGCTGGACAATTCGACGTCTGGCGGAGGAAGTGGGATTCGAACCCACGGTGAGCTTGCACCCACGCCGGTTTTCAAGACCGGTGCCTTAAACCGCTCGGCCATTCCTCCAACGTGGTTTTTCAACCACTTGGGCAGCGCGGGGCCAACTCGTTTGGCCTGTTGGCACCGGATTTGGTACCGAAGGCGTTCCCGGCTGGCTCGCGATTCATTCCTGTAGAGCGGCATTGAGGGCTGCGTCAACCACCGCTGTGTGGCTTCCTGCTGTCCTGGCAGGCCTGAGCGTGTCGGAATCGAACACCGGAACTATCGCGATCCCATTGGTGCATGAAGAAGGAGCCCGCCGGCTGGATGCACAGGGTTTGCACGCGAACGGGAGAAGCCTGACGCGCTGCAGTGCTTCCGTGCAGGAACCCAAGCAAGGGCGCGAACCGGCTACCGACCAGCTACTCGTGAGGAAGGCCGAAGCTCAAAACAGCTCCGGCCTGCACAGTTCTCAGTCTTTGCAGCTTTCATCGGCCTTTGCCGCCGCGGCCTTATCACCATGCTGCTGCGCCTCAATGTCCTGCTGCGAGGTTGCGAGATTCTTGTCGCCGCCGCCTTCAGCGCCCGCCAATGGCATTGTGGCGCCATCCTTGGCGGCTGGCTTGCCCGCGCTGTCCGTGGCTTTCGGGGCCTCTAAGGGCGCGTGAGTTCCATCTTTCGAAATGCCGGCGGTCTGCTCGGCATCCGTCCCGGCATTGGAAGCCGACTTGTCCGGGCATGCGGCGATCGCAGACCCGGCAGAAAGTGACATTGCGATCGCGATTGTCAATGAAGCCATTTTCATCATGCTCATCCTTCTGTTCGAGTGCCCTGCGGATGAAACTAGCGGCGCATTTCTTTGTTCCGGACAGTCGCTCCGCTGCCCGACAAAGCCTGTCAACGGGCAGGTATCGCCGGCAGGAGCGAAGCCAGGCTCTCTGTGGCAGAGGGCATCACATCTCTCGCGTGGAAGCGCGAAAATCGTTACTTTTCAGAGGGCTCTCGTGGTGGAGACGCCACAATCTTGCCCGGTTGCAGCCACAATCGGTTAATACCGTGATAAGCAATTCCTGCGCACAAAGGATCGGGGTTCAAAGGCGTCGCTGGTATTGGTCGGGTGAGTGTTTCGGCTTCTTCGACGGTTGGATACGACGTCCAGGTCAAGACTGAAGGGGACATCAGGAAAATGCAGGCTGTGACGGAACCGCGTCTTCGTCGCGCTGCTACAGTCGCGTTGTTCGCCATTTCGGCCGCCTTGCTGGCGGCTTGTGCGTCGCAGCCCGAGCCGAAAGCGATGGTCTACAAGAAGACCCGCTCCAAGGAATATTTCGCCGAATCCGAATATGGCGTGAAGGCAAGCCCGCGTGTGATCTCCCAGAATGGGCGCATCCAACGTGGCGGCGGCAGGGATCAGCTCGGCAAACCCTATCAGGTCCGCGGCAAGTGGTATTACCCGAAGGAAGACAAGCGCTACGCCAAGGTCGGCCTGGCCTCCTGGTATGGCGACGCCTTCCATGGCCGGCTTACCGCCAATGGCGAAGTCTATGACATGACCCACCTGACCGCAGCGCACCCGACCATGCCGCTGCCAAGCTATGCCCGTGTCACCAATCTCAAGACCGGCAGCTCGGTCATCGTTCGCGTCAACGATCGCGGCCCATATCACGAAGGCCGCATCATCGATGTGTCGGAGCGCGCTGCCCAGATGCTTGACTATGCCAACACCGGCACCGCTCAGGTGAAGGTCGAATATGTCGGCCGCGCGCCGCTTGACGGCGATGACGACCAATATCTGATGGCTTCCTACCATCCCGGTAACAGAGTGCCCGACCCGTCGGACGGACTGCCGACCGGCGTCATGGTCGCCATGAACGGGCCGTCGCCAAGCCTGCCTGCGGGCAGCGCGGCCGTGCCGTTTCCGGGCCAGTTGACCGATTCCGGTTCTGTCCAGCCGGCCATGTCGGCGCAGCCGTCGGCGTATGGCGATCTGGCGCTTCCCGATGTCGGCCCGATCGTGCCGGAACGCCCGCAGATCAATCTGCCGCCGCAATCACCGTTTGCCGTGGCCTCGCTGTCCTATGCCGACGAGCGGGTCGAACGCGCCTCAAATGCCTTCGCCGCGATGGGTGGCGACGGGATGTCGCCGGCCGACGTGCTTCAATCGTGGAAGCGGCAGCCGCCACCGGCCGGGCCGTCCACCGACTACGTCGCTGCCGGTTCGTTCGAGGATGCCGGAGAAGCCAAGCGTATTGCCGCTCAGCTTGCCGCCTTCGGCAAGATCGAGATCCAGCGTTCGGAACTCGACGGCGAGGATTGGTATTCGGTCAATCTC
>NZ_RZTT01000465.1 GCF_003996995.1 Mesorhizobium sp. M7A.T.Ca.US.000.02.2.1
GATCATCGCGCGTCTGGGCGTCTCCTTTTCGGCCCGCGACATGGTCTCCAGCCTGTCGCTCGGCGAGCGCCAATTGGTCGAGATCGCCCGCGCGCTGTCGACCAATGCGCGCATCATCGTCATGGACGAGCCGACCACGTCGCTGACCTCGCGCGAGACCGACCGGCTGTTCGAGGTCATCGCGACGCTGAAATCGCAAGGCATCGCCATCATCTACATCAGTCACCGCATGGAAGAGGTCTACCAGCTTGCCGATCGCGTCAGCGTGCTGCGCGACAGCGGTTATGTCGGTACGCTCGAGCGTGCCGACCTCAGCGCCTCGCGCCTGGTGTCGATGATGGTCGGCCGCGATCTGTCGGCTTTCTACAAGAAGGATCATCGGCCGCCGGACGAAAAGCGCGCGGTGGCGCTCTCGGTGCGTGGCATGTCCGACGGCCGTCTCCTGAAAGACTGTTCGTTCGACCTGCACAAGGGCGAGGTGCTGGCGCTGGCGGGTCTGGTCGGCTCCGGCCGTACCGAGCTTGCGCGGCTGATCTTCGGCGCCGACAGGCGCGTGTCAGGCACGCTGGAACTCGACGGCAAAACGATCTCCATCGGCTCGCCGCGCGAGGCGCTCGATGCCGGCATCGCCTATCTGACCGAGGACCGCAAGGAACTTGGCCTGTTCCTCGACATGTCGATTTCCGACAACATCAGCATGGGCGTGCTGGCGCGGGATTCGCGCGCCGGCGGCTTGCGCGACTTCGCGGCCGCCGAAAGGCGCGCTTCTAGGGCCGTTGCCGATCTCTCCATCCGCACCAGTTCGGTGCAGGCCAATGCCGGCTCGCTGTCGGGCGGCAACCAGCAGAAGGTGCTGCTCGCCCGCCTGCTCGAGACCGAGCCGAAGGTCGTCATCCTCGACGAGCCGACCCGCGGCGTCGATGTCGGGGCGAAATCGGAAATCTACCGGCTGATCGACAATCTCGCCAAGCGGGGCATCGCCATCCTGATGATCTCCAGCGAACTGCCCGAGGTGATCGGCGTCGCCGACCGCGTGCTGGTGATGCGCGACGGCACGATATCGGGCGAGGTGACGGCGTCGCAAGGCGAACCGCTAAGCCAGGAAAAAATCATGGAACTTGCAACGGGAGCGGCTCAGCAATGACCGACAAGGCGACCGAGATCAGCGCAGGCGGCCAGGCCACCGGCACAAGCCGACGGTTGCGCACGGCTTTCGCTGCCCTCGGCATGCTGCCGGTGCTGATCCTGCTGGCGGCCGGCTTCCAGTTCCTGAACCCGCGCTTCCTGACCGAGACCAATCTTCTGATCGTCACCCAGCAGTCGTCGATCAACATCGTGCTGGCGGCCGGCATGACCTTCGTCATCTTGACCGGCGGTATCGACCTGTCCGTCGGCGCCATCCTCGCCGCATCGGCGATGGTGGCGGTGATGGTGTCGCTGGTGCCGGACTGGGGTTTGCTCGGCGTGCCGGCGGCCATTCTGGTTGGCCTCGGCTTCGGCCTCATCAACGGGCTGCTCATCGCCTACATCAAGCTGCCGCCCTTCATCGTCACGCTGGGTTCGCTGACCGCGGTGCGCGGTGTCGCCCGCCTGCTCGGCCAGGACACCACGGTGTTCAACTCGGACCTGCCGTTCGATTTCATCGGCAACGGTTCGCTGTTCGGCATTCCGTGGCTGGTCATCATCGCGCTGTCGGTGGTTGTGCTGTCCTGGCTGGTGCTCAAGCGCACCGTGCTCGGCACCTGGATCTATGCCGTCGGCGGCAATGCCGAAGCGGCGCGGCTGACCGGTATCAAGGTGCCGCTGGTGCTGCTCTTCGTCTATGGCGTTTCCGGCCTGCTGGCCGGTCTTGGCGGTGCCATGTCGGCGGCCCGGCTCTACGCCGCCAATGGCTTGCAACTGGGCCAGTCCTACGAACTCGACGCCATTGCCGCTGTCATCCTCGGCGGCACCAGCTTCGTCGGCGGCGTCGGCTCGATCTGGGGCACGCTGATCGGCGGCCTGATCATCGCGGTGCTCTCCAACGGGCTCATCTTGGCCGGTGTCTCGGACATCTGGCAGTACATCATCAAGGGATTGGTCATCATCGTGGCGGTCGCCCTCGACCGCTACAGGCTCCAGGCAGGAGCAAGAACGTGATTGACCGTAGTCGCCGGCGTCAACGACCGGTTTATGTAACGCACCGTGAGAGGCGCGGGGCAATCGGAGGAAAGCAATGAAGACCATCGCCAAACTGCTCTGCGGCGTCGCACTCGCGTCGCTCGCCATCGCGCCTGCTTCGGCCAAGGACCTCAACAAGGTCGGTATCTCGGTCGGCCTGCTCGGCAATCCCTTCTTCGTCGCCACCATCAAGGGCATCGAGGACGCGGCCAAGAAGATCAACCCGAAGGTCGAGGTGACCTCGGTATCGGCCGACTATGACCTCAACAAGCAGGTCTCGCAGGTCGATTCGTTCATCGCCGCCGGCGTCGACGTGATCATGCTCAATGCCGTCGACGCCAAGGCGATCGCGCCGGCGGTGAAGAAGGCGCAAGCCGCGGGTATCGTCGTTGCCGCCTTCGACGTTTCGGCGCCGGGCGCCGACGTCACCGTGATGACCAACAACGTCAAGGCCGGCGAAGAGGCCTGCAAGTACCTGGTCGACCACACCGGCGGCAAGGGAGACTACGTCATCCTCAACGGACCGGCATCGTCCTCGATCCTGGAGCGGGTGAAGGGCTGCAAGAACGTGCTGGCGCAGCATCCCGACATCAAGATCCTCTCCGACGACCAGAATGCCGAAGGCTCACGCGACGGCGGCCTGAAGGTGTTCCAGTCGCTGCTCACCCGCTTCGACAAGATCGATGCGGTGTTCGCCATCAATGACCCGACGGCGATCGGCGCCCAGCTTGCGGCCAAGCAGCTCAACCGTTCGGAATTCATCTTCACCGCCGTCGACGGCGCGCCCGATATCGAGAAGGAGCTCTCCTCCGGCACCTCGATGATCAAGGCTTCGGCCTCGCAGGACCCTTACGTGATGGCCGGCCAGTCGCTGACGATGGCGGCCGAACTGCTGGCCGGCAAGAAGCCGGCGGAGCCGACCGTGCTGCTCGACCCGAAGCTGATCACGGCCGAGAACCTGAAGGACTATAAGGGCTGGACCGCGGCCCGCTAAGAGCCTGTTTGGAAATTCTACTCTGTCGGCCATCTGATGGCGTTTTCTGCGCTTCCGTTGCTCACGGACCAAATGTCCGCTGCGCTACGGTTCTCGAAACCACCACCATATGACTCGCCAGAGCGAATTTCGAAACAGTCTCTAACTCCATCTACAGCGTGCGGCCGGGATCACCCGGCCGCACCTCTTGTCAGCACCGGAGACGATGATGTCGCGTATTGGAATCCATTCTTTCGTCTGGTCGGCGGGCTCGGCCAAGGCCGATCTCGAGCGCACGCTGGCCAACACCAGGGAGGCCGGCTTCGACCTCATCGAATTCTCCTATCTCGACCCCGCCAATGTCGACATCGGCGGGCTTGCCAGGCGCATTGCCGATCTTGGCCTCGGCGTGGCGATCAGCATCGGATTGCCTGTTGATGGCGACATTTCGAGCGCCGACAAGGCGATTGCCGCGCGCGGGGTCGAAATCCTCAACGACACCATCGCGCTGACGCGCGATCTCGGCGGCCGCAAGGTCGCCGGCATTCTCTCGACCAGCCACGGATTGCAGGTCGAGGCGCCGACGCGCGATCAATGGCAGCGCAGTGCCGGCACGCTGGCCAAGGTTGCCGAGACAGCCAAGGCGGCCGGCGTCACGCTCAACCTCGAGATCGTCAACCGCTTCGAAAGCAATCTGCTCAACACCGCCGCGCAAGGGCTGGCCTTCATCGAGGACACCGGCTCGGACAACATCTTCCTGCATCTCGACACCTTCCACATGAACATCGAGGAGGCCGATGTCGGCCTGGCCATCCGTCATGCCGCCGATAAGATCGGCTATGTCCATATCGGCGAAAGCCATCGCGGCTTCCTCGGCACCGGCAATATCGATTTCGCCGCGATCTTCGATGCGCTGACCGCTATCGGCTACAGCGACGACCTCAGCTTCGAATCCTTCTCTTCGGAAATCGTCGATGAGAACCTGTCGAAGAAGACCGCGATCTGGCGCAATCTGTGGACGGACAACATGGCGCTGGCCAAGCACGCGCGTGCTTTCATCGGTCTGGGAATAGAGACGGCAAGGCGCAAGGCGGAACTCGTCTCGGCGCGGCACAAACCCTGACCCGCCCGTCGAGGGCCGAAGGACGCGGCGTGCGCCACAGGGCAGGGTTCCGAACTCAGATTAACAACAGGCCTCGAGGCAGCCGGTTTTGGCGGCTTTTGTGCCGCCATTTTTCACGATAGGAATTTTTTCTTGACACGGTGACCTCA
>NZ_RZTT01000466.1 GCF_003996995.1 Mesorhizobium sp. M7A.T.Ca.US.000.02.2.1
GTTCAACGCGGGCTGTCGAGCGCCGGAACAAGATGGTCTCGATGCGCTCCTCAAGACGTTTCACCTGCAAGCTGACGGCCGCCTGCGTTCTATTGAGCTGCTCGGCGGCTCGCGTGAACGAGAGGCGCTCGGCAACGACGACAAAGGCCCGCAGAAGGTCCGGATCGAGATTCGGGATGCTCATAGCGGAATGTTATCAAACTCATTGAGCTTATTCGATTCCTTATGGCCCGCCTGCCCGATATCGCTGGTTCAGAGTTGGCAAGGTCAGGAACCATGGAAGTCACAGGAGTGCTCGCCGCGATTCTCTCCAGCGCTTTCGGGGGCACCGCCGTTGGCGCAACGCGATATCTCGCGGGCACGCTCGATCCTCTGGCTATCGGTGCCGTCCGGTTCGGCGGCGGCTTTCTGGTTTTGGCCGCCGTCGCTCTCTGGCGGCGAGACAAGTGGCCGCCGAAGAGCGACTGGCTCGGCACTGGCGCATTGGGTCTTCTGTTCTTCGGGCTGTTTCCGGTGCTCTTCAATGGAGCCCTTGTCTACACGACGGCCGCGCGAGGTGCGCTTGCGCTTTCGACACTGCCTCTGCTCACGATGCTTGCCGCGGCAGTTTTGAAGATCGAGCCGCCGACCATCCGCAAGATCGTCGGTGTCCTGATCGCAATGGCAGGAGTGGCCGTAGCGCTCGGCACGAGCCTGACGACTGCTCCCCCAGATGCCTGGCGCGGAGATCTTCTCATGGTCGCGGCCGCTTTCTGCATGGCGCTCTACAACGTCTGGTCGAGACCATTTCTATCCCGCACCGCGCCAATCCCGTTCGTGGCGTTTGGCATGGGCGTGGGCGCGGTCTGCCTATCGGTCCTGGTGGTTTCGAGCGGAGGCTTCGCGCGACTTGCCACTCTCGGTGCACCTCAGTGGATCGCGAGCGCTTATCTGGCCATAATTTGCGGCGCCTTCATTTTCTTCCTTTGGGCATTCGCGCTCGAGCGCGCGCCGCCGACACTGGTTGCCGTCTCCGTTGCGGTGAATCCGGTGACGGCATCGATCTTCGGTGTTGTCTTCCTGGGCGAACAAGTGAGCGCGAACCTGATTGTCGGGCTGATGGCAGTCCTCGCAGGAATAGGCGTCGCAACGGGAGCAGCCGAGCGGCTTGGCCTGTGGCCCGACGATCGGCAGTCACGTCGAAGGCAGCGCTGAGCGCTGACCAAGCAAAACGGGGGAAACGAATCCAGGCGAATACAGCGATCATCCCTGTTGGCGCAGGGAATTGCTGCTGGCGTTGGCCAGGGCGATGGTCCAAGAAGGGATCACCGACACGTGATCGCCTCTTCATGTCCTCCATCCGCCCGATGATCCCGCTTCTTCTCGCCGCCGGCATCTTGCTCGGCGGCAATGGGCTGCAGAGCACGCTGATCGCGCTGCGCGGCGCGCAGGAAGGGTTTTCGGCTTCCGACATCGGCCTGATGGGCACCTTCTACTTCGCCGGCTTCCTGCTCGGCTGCCTGGCCATCACCCGCATCATGAAGGCGGTCGGCCATATCAGGGCATTTTCGGCGCTGGCGGCAATCGCCTCGGTCGGCACCTTGCTCCTGGTGCTGGTCATCGATCCGGTGATGTGGTGCGCGGTGCGCCTTGCCGGCGGCTTCTGCTTCGCCGGGCTGTTCACCATCGTCGAAAGCTGGCTGAATTCCGGCGTCGGCAATCACGACCGGGCACGCGTGCTGGCGATCTACCGGATGGTCGACATCGGTTCGGTGACATCAGCCCAGTTCCTGATCCCGGTCTTCGGCGCCGGCGGTTTCGCCATCTTCGCCATCATGTCGATGATGATCACCTTGTCGCTGGTGCCGGTGTCGCTCGGCGACCGCTCCAACCCGGCACCACCCGAAGAGGTCAAGCTCGACCTGGCGCGCGTCTGGCGGATTTCGCCGCTGGGCTGCTTCGGCTGCATCGCCGTCGGCGTCACCAACAGCGCCTTTCGCACCTTGTCGCCGGTCTATGCCGAGCAGATCGGCATGTCGGTCGCCGATGTCGTCACCTTCGTCAGCGTCGGCATCTTTGGGGGCGCCATCATCCAGTATCCGCTGGGTTATCTTTCCGACCGCTGGGATCGGCGCCGCGTGCTCTTGATCACGACCTGCTGCGCGATGCTTTCGGCACTGGCGCTGGTGTTCATCGCCGGCAGCAATCCGGCGCTCAACTTCATCCTCATCTTCATCTTCGGCTGTTTCGCCATGCCGCTCTATTCGCTGTCGGCGGCGCATTCCAACGATCGGGCCGACACGGGCGAGTTCGTGCTGATCAATGCGGCGCTGATGCTGTTCTATTCCTTCGGCGCCATTGGCGGCCCGTTCGCCGCCTCGACGGCGATGCAATATTTCGGACCGGGCGCCCTGTTTGTATTCAGCGCGGTGGTCTATGCGATCTTCATCGCCGTCATCCTTTACCGCATGCAGGCCCGGTCCGGTGTGCCGGCAGGCAGGCGCGGCCGCTTCACCGCGCTCCTGCGCACTTCGACGGTTTTCGCGCGGCTGGCCAGGAGAAACGACGATTCCGATGGTCCGGGAACCTGATGATGGCGGTGCCAAAGCTTGACGAAAGCCCCGGCGGCTGAAATCTAGGAAGACCTTACTCCTGTCAAAAGCGATTTGATGCACGTCATCACCACCCAGAAAGAACTCGAGACCGTTCTCGCCGCTTTCGAAAAGTCGGATTTCGTTACCGTCGACACCGAATTCATACGAGAAACGACGTTTTGGCCGATCTTGTGCCTGATCCAGATGGCCGCTCCTGGCGTGACGGCACTCATCGATCCCCTGTCGCCCGGTATCGACCTGAAGCCGTTCTTCAGGCTGATGGCCAATGAAGCGGTGGTCAAAGTCTTTCACGCCGCGCGGCAGGACATCGAAATCATCGTCCACCTCGGCGATCTGGTTCCGCATCCAGTGTTCGACACGCAAGTGGCGGCGATGGTCTGCGGCTTCGGCGACAGTGTTTCCTACGATCAGCTCGTGCAGCGCATCACCGGGGCGCGGCTCGACAAGTCGTCGCGCTTCACCGACTGGCGCCACCGGCCGCTTTCCGACAAGCAGCTCGACTACGCGCTGGCCGACGTCACGCATCTCATCGAGGTCTATCAGCACCTCAGCGCCGAATTGGAGCGGGAAAACCGCGCCCATTGGCTCAACGAGGAGATGGAGGTGCTGACCTCACGCGAAACCTATGATCCGCATCCCGAGGACGCCTGGAAGCGGCTGAAGATGCGGCTGCGCAAACCGCAGGAACTGGCGATCGTGCAGGGCGTGGCGGCATGGCGCGAGCGCGAAGCGCGCGAACGCGACGTGCCGCGCGGCCGCGTACTCAAGGACGACGCGATCTACGAGGTGGCGCAGCAGGCGCCGCGCGACGCGGCAGCCCTTGGCAAGCTGCGCACGACGCCGAAGGGCTGGGAGCGCTCCTCGACGGCAACGGCGCTGCTTGGCGCGGTCAACACCGCGCTTGCCTTGCCCAAGGAAGAGATGCCGAAACTGCCAAAGAGTTTCCAGCCGCCCGAGGGCTCGAGCGCCGCGGCGGAACTGTTGAAGGTGCTGCTGCGGATCGTTGCCGAAAAGGAAGGCGTCGCTTCCAAGGTGCTGGCCTCCAGCGACGACATCGACCGTATCGCCGCCGAGGGCGAGGAAGCCGACGTACCGGCGCTGCAAGGCTGGCGGCGCGCGGTGTTCGGCGAGGCCGCGCTCAAGCTGGTGCGCGGCGAGATCGGCATCAAGTTCGACAAGCGCAAGATCGCGGTGTTCGACCTTTAGGCGAACGGACTTCCCTTCTCCCCTATGGGAGAAGGCAGAAGCGCTCTGCTCAGACCGCGCCGAGCAGGTGCAGCGCGAACCAGATCCATCCCAGCAGGAGAATCACCGCACTGACGAAGAATGACCGGCTGCGCAGCAGCAGATTGTTGCTGGTCAGGTGAATCCAGGCATGGAAATAGCGGGACGCGACGAAAACCCACATCAGCGACAAGGTCAGATAGTTGACGCCGTTGGTCAGGTGCAGCGTCAGGCACAGCACGTAAAACAGCACCGGCAGTTCGAACTGGTTGGTGAGATTGGCGGCAACGGTGACGCTGGAGGCCGGTTCGGCCGAACGCACCTTGAACTGACCGGCCTTCGCCTCGCCTGACCTGATTGCGCCGTATCTGCGACGACCCAGGACGCAGTAGACGATGTAGATCAGCAGCACATGCGCGAGAACGGGCCAGAAGATCGTGGTCTGGTTCATCAAGTGCCCCCTGCCCGGTTGGGCTTCGCGTGCGGCATCAGGCCTGGCGTTTCTGGCCCGCCAGCCAGAAGGCCGCGATGACGATCACCGGTATGGCGAAAAGCGCGAATTTGGTGACGG
>NZ_RZTT01000467.1 GCF_003996995.1 Mesorhizobium sp. M7A.T.Ca.US.000.02.2.1
CAACCGTACGTGGCAACCCTTTGCTCCGGAGCGGATGATCACGCCAGCAGCCTGCGGGCAATGGTCGCCCAGAAGTCGCGCCGCGAGACCCTCGACATCGCCCGGGCCGGCAATCTCGGCCGCCTCCCTCGTGTTGCAGCTCAGCCATGTGGTGCGGGCAAGCACCCGCGACAGGATGGAGCGTGGAATGTCCGAGATGACCGGCGTCGGATCGAAGACGAAGGGAATATTCGCCGGCAGCGCCTCGATCCAGTCGGTGAGCGCATCGCGGCTCTTGGGGTAGCTCAGCGTATAGCCGGAGGTGAACACCCAGTCTCCCGGCGCCACCGCGACGGGCGCCATCATATCGAGGCTGAGTACGCTCTCCGCACCTGGCCATGACACGAAGGTGCGTTCGGCGTCGCTGGAGATCATGGCGACGCAATTGCCACTGTCCATCAAGGGCGATGGCGGCGTCAGTGTCGCGATGTTCTCGGCCATGAAGGCGGCGCGCAGGAAGTCGCCATTCGGCCCACTGCCGAGCTGGCCGCCGAACACCACCTGCATGCCGGTGCGGCTGGCCGCCACCATCATGTTGAAGCCGCCGCCGGCGACCTGGGCGAAGCTCGATGCCGTCTTTTCCATGCCGGGCGCCGGCAAAGCGTCGATGCGGTAGACATAATCGACCACGGCACTGCCGATATGGACGAGACGGCCGCTCACGCCGCCGCGTCCTTGCTGGAACCGGCTTTCGCCGCCCTTGCCGCGACAAGGTCGGCGGCGAGCGCGCCAACCTCTGACAAGTCGATGCCGACAAGCCGGAGGATGTACTCTTGCGGCAATCGGGAAAAGCCGGTGCAGGCGCCGGCCATGCCGGCAGCGATGGCGCCGATCGTATCGGTGTCGCCGCCGAGATTGGCGCTGATGATGGCTGCTTGCCAGGGGTCGCCACGGGCGACTTCCAGCACGGCGAAGGCAGCCGGAACGGATTCCTGGCTGGCGACGCCGGTGCCGACCAGATCGGTGATCAGCCGGAGCGCATCCCGCATCGCCTTGCCACGCACGATGTCCTGCGCCCAGACGATACGCGCGGCGATGTCGCCGCCGGTGACCCAATGTCCGAGCGTCGCCCCTCGCCTCGCCGCCGCGACCGCGCTGGCCGAAGCATCGCGCCAACCGCCGCCGGCGACGCCGCGGCTGACGGCGGCTGCGACGGCTGCGGCCGAGGCTATGGCGATCGAGGTGTTGTGCGTCGCCCGGCAAGTCTCCGCCACCTTGCCGACGAACGTCTCCAACGGTTCAAGCGGCATCATGATTCCGACAGGCGCGATACGCATGGCCGCGCCATTGGTGTCGCCGCTGCGTCCCGCTTCCTCGGCCGGTACGCCATTGTTGATGGCATCGATGGCACGCTTGGTCGACGGCCCCAAAAGATCATAGCTGCCGCGCGCCTTGACCTCGCGCTCCCAGTCGAGCAGCGCATTGACCCAGCGCGCGTGGTCGAAACGGTCGCCGGATTCGACCAGGATGCGGCCGAGCAGCAGCGCCTGTTCGGTATCGTCGGTGATGGTTCCGGCGGCCAGGCCCTTCGACACCGGATGATCGGCGAAAGGCTCGATGAAATCCTCTACATGGCCGTAGAGTTCGGCAATGCGAGCCGGCGACAAAAGCTGCGTCGGCATGCCGAGCGCGTCTCCCAGCGCTCCGCCGACAAGCGCGCCCATGGCGCGATCGATGGTCTTGCTGGTTGCATCCGACATCGCTCAGAACCTCATATGCAGCGCAAAATGTGCCGGATTGAGCAGGCTGGTGACATACTCGATCGGCCGATCGTCAGCCGCACGCGTCAACCGGCGCCCGCGCAGGAAGGGCGTGCCTTGTGGGCAACCGAGGATGGCCGCATCCTCGGCATTGAGCATCTCGATCTCGACCCATTCCTCGCCATGGTCGGGAATGAGGCCGGCGGCGCGCAGCGTCTGGTGCAGCGAGCCCTCGCGCAGTCCGCGCAACGGTACGTCCTCAAGCTCGGAGGACAATGGCAGCCGGCTGCGCTCGATGGAGATCGCATGGCCGTCGCTGGCGTTGGTGCGCACCCGGTCAACGGCAATGAAGAACGGGCTTTCGATACCAAGCAGCGCAGCCAGATCGGGGTCTTCGATGACCTCCAGCCGCAGCGTCCGCGTCTCGGCATTGGCGCCGGCATCGGCCAGCGCCCGCGACCAGCCGATCGCGTCGTCGACCGGCTTGCCGTCGAAGGTGACGAACGAGCCGATACCGACCCTGGTCGTGATCAGCCCGCGGCTCGACAGTTCCTCGAGGCCCTTGCGGACCGTATTGCGGCTCACGGAAAAGCGCTGGACGAGTTCGTTCTCGCTTTGAAGGCGGTCGCCGAAGCCGAGAACGCCGGAGCGGATCTCATGTTCGAGGACGGTGGCGATCTGCTCGGGCTTGCCCGTGCCGGGAGACAGTTGAACCGCGCGCCGTTTCATAAGGGACCTGTTCAATGAACCTGTATAATCCTGTTCAATACAGAGGCCCGGATGCCTTGTCAACGGATGCTGAAGACTGACCGAAAGGCAGCGGAATGGGCGGAATAACCGTGCAGGGCGTGCCGAGAGGCAGGTCAATAGCCCCGAAAAGCCGGTCGGCCATCGCCAAAAGAGGCACACATCCAAGGGGATGGAGCCAGATCCTGATTCAATTTCACCGGGGCAGGCTACGGGATCGACACCTCACGCGGTTCGACGAGGATGTCCGCCTCGATCGCCGCGTTGATGAACGCTGCCCTTGCCGCCGAGACTTCTTTCTTTCCCTCGAGCACGGCCAGACAGACCTTGCGGGCAACCATATGCTTTTGCCCGGTCGCAACCGGCCAGCGGTTCAGCAGGATGTCTGCAGCCTGAGCGACCCGCTCCACGTTGAAGATCGAGTTTCGCGATCGGCCGAGCGCAATCCTGACCGGCTCATCGAAACGCTGATCTTGCACGATGCCACTCCCCAAAGTCGGCATTCATCGATTCGCGGCCTTCAACCCCGAGCAATGTGATAGGTTCCGCGCTAAAGGTGCAAGATGTCCGATTCCAGTGGCCAGAAAAATCCCAGGCTGATCGTCGTGGTCGCCTTCGATCGCGGTGAGGATGGCGAGCTGTTCCCAGCCTTTGGACCCGCCGACCAGCAAAGCGAAGACCGCGCTATACGCACCGCCAAGGCTCTGGCGGCAAAGCATGCCGGCGTCATCGCCTGGAGCCGTGAGGCCGATCCGACGCTAGGCGAATACGGCCCGCCGAACACGCTCTTCGTCAGCGGCGACGTACCTGACATGGAGTAATCTGGCGTCAGGATCCGGCCTGCGCTCAATGCCGCAGCCAGAACGGAGACTTCTCAGAAAACACCCGCCTTTCCTTGAAGCTTGATGCAAGCCGGTTCCCTCGCCCATCAAGCAAAAGCCCGCCACGGTGAACCGGAGCGGGCCTTGGAGGAGGACAAGGGGTGGGACCCTCTCCTCTTGTTTCCACGGGGGGGGTGTGGACCGCAATGACCATACGAAATTTTTGCAGAGTGCAGGATCACAAGCCGGCTTGCCTGCATCACAATCCGGTGCGCGCCGACATTGGGGGCGCTCACGAGATTGCGATCTGTCGGCGACAACCGGGCGGGCCAGGCTAGATGCGCCCGAGCACGACAAGCACGATGACGATGAGCAGCACGAGCCCGAGGCCGCCGCCGCCATAGTAGCCGGCGCCATAAAAAGGACCTCCGCCGAGGCCGCTGAAGCCGCCAAGCAGGGCAAGGATAAGAATGATGATCAGTATGGTTCCAAGGCTCATGGCTTTCAGCTCCCGTTAGCGCTGACGCATTGGGTCGAACATCGCGGCCGCGATGTTCGAGGACGAGAACGTTCCCAAGGCTCTACCGTTCCGTGCGATCGTGGCAACGGAAACGGCCATCCAACGTGATGGAAGCCAGAACTTTGATACCGGCACGCCAATGAACGCGGAAAGCCCGCCAGTGTGGCGGGCCTTCCGACCAGCCGGAGGCCAGGAACATGCGGCCGGGCCTCAGGGCCGGTTCGGCACCTCCAGTCCCGGCACCTCCAGCATCAGCGGCGCGCGATCAGGAGGCAGAGTTGCCGGAGGTCGCGGTCGTAAGCGCCTTCGCTGCCGAGCACGTCGACGCAGCGCTTCTTCATTCGCGCCACGTTGCTATCCGACATCTGGGCCACGACACCCGGCAGGCTCGGCCTGCTGGGGTTTGACGGATTGGACGGATTGCTCGGGTTCGACGGATTGATGCCGCCCCCAATACCCACGCCGACGCCGACGCCGACGCCGCTCGTCCCGCCCACATTGGCGCTGAGGCCGGCAGCAATGCCGCCAGATCCTCCAACAT
>NZ_RZTT01000468.1 GCF_003996995.1 Mesorhizobium sp. M7A.T.Ca.US.000.02.2.1
GCCCGACGAGGACGAGGAGCCCAGCCTGCGCGAGGTCAACGCGTCGATCGCCGTTCCGAGTTCGGGGGTCTGGTTCCGCCGCCTGTTCGCCTTCATGGGTCCCGGCTACATGGTCTCGGTCGGCTATATGGATCCGGGCAACTGGGCGACCGACCTCGCCGGCGGCGCGCAGTTCGGCTACACGCTGCTGTTCATCATCATGCTGTCCAACCTGATGGCGATCCTTTTGCAGGCGCTGGCGGCACGACTCGGCATCGCCACCGGCCGCGACCTCGCCCAGGCCTGCCGCGCCTACTATCCCCGTCCAGTCAACTTCGTGCTGTGGATTGCCTGCGAACTGGCCATCATCGCCTGCGACCTGGCCGAAGTCATCGGCACCGCGATCGCGCTGCAACTCCTGTTCGGCATTCCGCTGATCGGCGGCGCCATGCTGACGGCGCTCGACGCCTTCCTCGTGCTGCTGCTGATGAACAAGGGCTTCCGCTATCTCGAAGCTTTCGTCGTCGCGCTGCTGATCATCATCTTCAGCTGCTTCGCCATCCAGATCTTTGTCGCCGCCCCGCCGGCCGGCTCGATCCTGCATGCCATGTTCGTGCCGTCGTCGCAGATCGTCACCAACCCGGAGATGCTCTACATCGCCATCGGCATCATCGGCGCCACCGTCATGCCGCACAATCTCTATCTGCACTCCTCGATCGTGCAGACCCGTGCCTATGAGCGCACCGACAAGGGCAAGCGCGACGCCATCAAATGGGCAACGACGGACTCGACCATTGCCCTGATGCTGGCCTTGTTCGTCAATGCCGCCATCCTGATCGTGTCGGCGGTCGCCTTCCACAACACCGGCCACCAGGATGTCGCCGAGATCGGCCAGGCATTCGAGCTGCTGTCGCCGCTGCTCGGCTTGAGCATCGCCTCGATCCTGTTCGCGGTGGCGCTGCTGGCGTCCGGCCTGAACTCGACGGTGACGGCCACACTCGCCGGCCAGATAGTCATGGAAGGCTTTCTGCGCCTGCGCATCCCCAACTGGGCACGCCGGCTGCTGACCCGCGGCCTTGCCATCATCCCGGTGGTGGTCGTCACCGCGCTCTATGGCGAAAAGGGCACCGGCCAGTTGCTGGTGTTCAGCCAGGTCATCCTGTCGATGCAGTTGCCTTTCGCGGTCGTCCCGCTGGTGCAGTTCGTCTCCGACAAAAAGAAGATGGGCAATCTCGCCATTCCGCGCGGCGTCGCCGCCCTTGCCTGGGTAGTCGCCGCGGTCATCCTGGGGCTCAACTTCAAGCTGCTCTACGACACCATGTTCGGCATCGGCTAAGCTCCGCTTCGGAAATCAACTACCGTGCGCCAAGGGTAGTCTCGCGACAAATCGGCAATCCGCGCTATGTTGTCCCGCAGCATGGCCCGGATCGAAGACATCAGGAAATTCTACGCGCGGCTGCTGGTCGCCCATGCCGGCTCGCCCGACCCACGCCTGGAAGCGGCTTTCGCCGAGGTGCCGCGCGAAGCGTTTCTCGGTCCCGGGCCGTGGACGGTCATCGCCGGCAACGGCAAGGTCACGACGCCGAGCGCCGACCCGGCCCATGTCTACCAGAACGTGCTGGTGACGCTCGACGACGACAAGGGCATCAACAATGGCGAGCCCTTCCTGCATGCCATGTGGATCGGAAAGCTTGCGGCTAAACCTGGTGAGGCCGTCACTCATATCGGCGCCGGCACCGGCTACTACACCGCCGTGCTGGCCAGGCTGGTTTTACCAGGCGGCACCGTCAACGGCTTCGAACTCGACGAAAAGCTGGCCGATCTGGCGCGCAAAAATCTCGAAGCATATGGCAATGCAACGGTCGTCCATGGCGATGCGGTGACGACGCCCCTGCCGCCATCCGACATCATCTACGTCAATGCTGGCGTCGCAGCGCCACCAGCAGGGTGGCTGAAGGCGCTGCGGCCCGGCGGCCGCATGATCTTCCCCTGGCGCCCGGCCGAGCGCGTCCCGCTGGCGGTGATGGTGATCCGCACCGAAAAAGGCTTCGCCTGCGATCCGTTCATGCGATCGTGGTTCATTCCCTGCGTCGGCGCCTCGCTCGCAGACTCAGCGTCGAGGATCCCGACGCGCGAGCAGGCCGCGCGCAGCCGCTCGATCTGGCTGGTGCAGGACAGGGCGCCGGACGACACCGCCACCGCCATATCGGGCGATGTCTGGTTCTCGTCGGAAGATCTCCACCCCGGGCCTCGCAAATGATGGTGGTTCGCCAAAATTTATATGTCGGACTGGTGGCTCGTCGCCCGTCCTTGGGCTGAAGTCCGGCCACGACGGCGTGGACCGAAGAACGGGAGCACTGGAATGAGAAAGATCATCTCGGCGACATTCGTCAGCCTCGACGGCGTCATGCAGGCGCCCGGCGGCCCGCAAGAGGATCCGGTCGGCGGCTTCAAGTTCGGCGGCTGGACCTTCCATTACTTCGACGAGGCGGGGGGCGCAGCGATGGATGAACTGTTCTCCAAGCCTTTCGCCCTGCTGCTCGGCCGCAGAACCTACGACATCTTCGCCGCCTACTGGCCGTATCAGAAAGATTCGATCGCGGATGCCTTCAACCCCGCGACCAAATATGTGGCGACGCATCGGCCTGACACCCTCACCTGGCAGAACACGCAATCGCTCGGGCCTGATATCGTTGCGGAGTTGCGCCGTCTCAAGCAGGAGGATGGCCCTGACCTGCTCATCCAGGGATCTGGCGATCTGATCCAGACCTTGCTCGCCAACGGGCTGATCGACGAAATTCGGCTGATGATCTTCCCGCTGTTGCTGGGCAAGGGCAAGCGGCTGTTCGGCGACAGCGCGATGCCGGCCGCCTTCAAGCTCATCAAGTCGCAGGCAACCAGCACAGGCGTCATCATCGCCACCTACGAGCGCGCGGGCGAAATCAAGGTCGGCTCGTTTGTCACGGGAGAGCCATCCGACGCCGAGCTCGAGCGGCGCAGGAACTGGAAGTAGCAGGACGGCCTTGGCGTGCTTTCCTCTCCCTCCGGAGGGAGTAGAGGTGGCGCTGCGAAGCAGCGACGAAGTGGGGAAGCCATTCGCCAAACGCACCTCCGCAAGATAGGCACAACCAGGCGGGCAAGACTCAGACAGCGGTAGTCAGGCGAAGAAGATCGACCCCCACTCCGTCGAGCTCCGCTCGACACCTCTCCCCCGATCGACGGGGTAGAGGAACCCAAGTTCTGAGAAGTCTCTCAAGCCGCCACCGGCCGCCGCGCCAGGCCATCGCGGATGTGCCGCGCGAATTCCTGCGCGGCCGGCCCGACACCGTGCCTCGGCAGATGCAGATTGATGGCAAAATTCGGCAGCGGCGGCAGGCCGGACTCCGCTGGCAATATGTCGAGATCCGCCGGCACGGTTGTGGCCAGCCAGGCGGTGACGGCGAGGTCCGACCGCACCGTCGCGGTCGTCGCGTCGATGTTGCCGTTTTCGAACACGGTGCGCCACTCCAGCCCGTGCTCACCGAGCGCCGCCAGCACGGCCGGGCGGAAGGCGCAGGTGTCGGCGACGATCGAAACCGGCAGCGGCCGCTTGGCGCGGGCAATGCCGCCCTTGGCACCGACCCAGACCAGCCGGTCGATGGCAAGGCACTCACCGGCCGACGGGCCGACGCGTTCCTCGATCACCGCAAGGTCGATGGTCCCGGCCGCAAGGGCGGCCGCCAGTTCCGGCGACGAGGCGCAGACCAGCGATATCTCGACCTGCGGATAGGTCTCGGCATAGGTCTTCAGCACCGGCGCCAGCAAGGTGCCGACAAGGTCGTAGGGCACGCCCAGCCGCACCTGGCCGGCCACCGATGTCCCAGCCATCTCGGCCCAGATCTCGTCATTCAAGGCCAGCAACCGCTTGCCCCTGCCGAACAGCTGTTCACCGGCGCGCGTCAGCCGCAAGCCGCGCCGGTCGCGCGTAAACAGGCTGGAGCCGAGCGCCTCCTCCAGCCGCTTGACCTGCTGGCTGACAGCACCTTGCGTCAGGTGCAGCGCATTGGCCGCCGCCGTCATGCTGGCCTTGTCGGCGACGGTGATGAAGGTGCGGATCAGCGCCATGTCGAGATTTCGGATCATGGGTGGCATTATCTATCCTAATGCTGACCATGGCAAACATTGCATTTACTGAACTTCGCACGCAGCTACGATCGCAGCCCTCTGACAGAGGACGCCGCATGCTCGAGCCCATTCTCCCGCTCATCCTTTTTGCCATCGTCGCCACCACCACGCCCGGCATCGCCACGACCCTGTCTACGGCGTCCGGCGCGCAGTTCGGCTTTCGCCGTTCCGTGCCCCTGCTGGTCGGCAGCGCCGCCGGCCTCGCCACCGTCACGGGTGCCG
>NZ_RZTT01000469.1 GCF_003996995.1 Mesorhizobium sp. M7A.T.Ca.US.000.02.2.1
GGTTCGGGTAAGGACAATCTCGGCGCCGTGGTGCTGGAGAACGGCCGCTTCGCATTGGCCAAACGGTTGAAGCCGGTGCTTGAGGCCGGCCGACGGACCGGGCTTTTGGATTTCGCGGATGCCGAGACGGCGTTCCGCACCTTTTTCGGGCTGGTCGCCCGCGACGTGCAGATCCGTCTGCTGCTTGGCGACCGGCTGGAATTGACTGAGGCGGCGATCGGCGGCGATGCCGCGCGCGCGACGCAGCAGTTTCTCGCTCTACATGGAGCAACAACCGGCCGCAAGGCTGATTCATAAAACGGGAAGGAAGACAAAATGCGCGTCTATTACGATCGTGATGCCGATCTCAATCTGATCAAGGGCAAGAAGGTCGCCATCATCGGCTATGGCAGCCAGGGCAGGGCGCACGCGCTCAACCTCAAGGATTCCGGCGCCAAGGAAATCGCCATCGGTCTCAAGGCCGGCTCGGCGACCGCCAACAAGGTCGAGGCCGACGGGCTCAAGGTCATGAGCGTGGCCGACGCCGCCAAATGGGCCGACCTGATGATGATGGCAACGCCGGACGAGCTGCAGGCCGACATCTACAAGAACGAGATCGCGCCGAACATCCGCGATGGTGCCGCTATCGCCTTCGCGCACGGCCTCAACGTGCATTTCGGCCTGATCGAGCCGAAGTCGACGGTCGACGTCGTCATGATCGCGCCGAAGGGTCCCGGCCACACGGTGCGCGGCGAATACCAGAAGGGCGGCGGCGTGCCGTGCCTGGTCGCCGTCAACCAGGACGCCTCGGGCAATGCGCTCGACCTGGCCCTGTCCTACGCCTGCGGCGTCGGCGGCGGCCGTTCGGGCATAATCGAGACCAATTTCCGCGAGGAATGCGAGACCGACCTGTTCGGCGAGCAGGTCGTGCTGTGCGGCGGTCTGGTCGAGCTGATCCGGGCCGGTTTCGAGACGCTGGTGGAAGCCGGCTACGCGCCTGAGATGGCCTATTTCGAGTGCCTGCACGAGGTCAAGCTGATCGTCGACCTGATCTATGAAGGCGGCATCGCCAACATGAACTACTCGATCTCGAACACCGCCGAATGGGGCGAATATGTCTCGGGCCCGCGCATCATCACCGCCGAGACCAAGGCCGAGATGAAGCGCGTGCTGAAGGACATCCAGACGGGAAAATTCACCTCGGAGTGGATGCAGGAATACCGCGCCGGCATGTCCCGCTTCAAGGGCATCCGCCGCAACAATGACAGCCACCAGATCGAGGAAGTCGGCGCCAAGCTGCGCGCGATGATGCCCTGGATTTCCAAGAACAAGCTGGTCGACAAGGCCAAGAACTGAGCGAAATCCACAAGCGCTCGAAAACAGCGGCTTCCATGAACAAAAACGGCGCCAAGTGGCGCCGTTTTTCATTCTGTCGGTCAGCTCAGCTACAGGTCAGCTCAATAGGGTGAGTAGCACTGCTGGCGCGGGCCGTTGTAGGGCTGGAAGGTGTTGTCGTAGGCCCGGTACGACCGGTAGCGGTTGTAGCACCATTGGACATGGGCGCTCGAAAGCCGTCCCGCGCGGTAGTAGCGGCGCGGCGCCGGCCGATCGTAGTAGTCGTAATTGTTGTACATGCTGCCGAGGCCGAGCCCCAGGCCAAGGCCGAGAATCGCGGCACTCGCGCCATCATCGTAATAACGGCCGCCGCGATAGTGATGGCGACCATGGCGCCAACGCCAGTTGTCTCCGTCATTCCAGTGACCGCCGCCGCCCTGCCAGTGTCGACGGCCGCCGTTCCAGTTGCCCGACCGGCGCCATCTCCAATCATTGTTGAACTGACGGTTGTTGCCGCCCGCCCAGCTGTCGCGGACAGGCGTGACATTCGGCGCCGCCGTGCTGGTGGGTATCGACAGATCCGGCTGCATGATCGGTCCGGCGGCGGACGGTGCCGTGACGCCGGAAAGGATACCGAGGGCTATCAGCCCCGATTTGACCGTGGAAGAAAAGAGCGAATTCATTGCACTCTCCAAGAGTTACAGGCCCCGCGCCCACCCGAGGAATGGGGCAACAATGGATGTTTGCATCTGAACGGCGGATGAACGGAAAGGTTCCGTCAACCATGACGCGAACGCACCCAGGACCAATCGATCTCAGATGGTGGTCCTGCGCGCTTGTTTTCCGAAGCACTTGCGGGCAAAGGTCATGGCATGTCGCTGCGCCTTGCCACCTTCAATGTCGAGAACCTGATGAACAGGTTCGATTTTTCCGGCTATCGCAACCAGCTCAACGAGGATCGAACACTGGCGCTGTTCGATATCCAGACCGAGGCGGAATACAGGATCCTGGAGCAGGCCCGCGCCATCGCCCAGTCCGACGACACGCGCCAACTGACGGCGCTGGCGATCGCTGCCACCCGCGCCGACATCATCTGCATGCAGGAAGTCGACAATATCGAGGCGTTAAAGGCGTTCGAATACGGCTATTTGTTCAAAATGGTGGGGCAGGGCTACCGGCAGAAATACACCACATCGGGCAATGATTCGCGCGGCATCGACGTGGCCGTGATGATGCGCAACGAAACCGCGCAGGGCCAGCCGATCGAATTCGTGCGCATGACCAGCCACGCCTATGTCACCTACGAGCAGTTCGGGCTGCACACGCCGGAACTCGAGGCACAAGGCAATCAGGCCAATGAGCGCATTTTCCGGCGCGACTGCCTGGAGATCGACATCACCGTGGGCGGCGTGCCGCTGACGCTCTATCTCGTGCATTTCAAGTCGATGGGCTCGCCGCGCAACGGGCTCGACGGGCGCGAGGCGACGATGCCGGTGCGCATCGCAGAGGCGCAGGCCGTGCGCCGTATCATCGAGGAGCGCTTCGGCAAGGACTATGCCGCCGACAAGAGCTGGGCGATATGCGGCGACATGAATGATTATCGCCAGCGCGTGAAGGTGGCCGGCGATGCGATCGACGGCTATCGCTTCGAGGTGGTCGACGAAGCCCTGTCCTGCATCAACGTGCTGACGGCAGGCGGCTTTTGCGAAAATGTCGTTGAGCGGCGGCCGGAGATGAACCGCTGGAGTTTCTACCACACGCGAGGACCCGAAGAGCGGCATCTGTGCCAGCTCGACTACATCCTGTTGTCGAAGGGGCTCGCCGCCAGCAACGCAACGGCCGTTCCCGACATCATCCGCAACGGCCAGCCCTGGCGCACCATCTTTCCGCCGGGGCAGGAGGTCGACCGGTTTCCGCGCGCCGGCTGGGACCGACCGAAGGCATCGGACCATTGCCCAGTGGCGATCACGCTGGACATGACCTGACGCATGAGTTTCGACCTTCCGCGCAACGTCATCCTGCCGGTCGACGACATCGACGTCCGGCTCGATCCCGGTCCGCACCCTTTCGCAAGGGACAATGCAGAGGCGATCGCCGAGAACTGGCAGCACGAAATCGCCGCCAATCCGGCGCTGTTCGACGGCATGGTGGTGCTGCTGTCGCAACTTGCCTACCGCGACAGCCGTCTCGTCGGCCGCTGCCACGCGGTCAATTACTCGACGTTCATGCTGTGGCGGAAGCGGCGCGAGAATTCGGGCGCCGAGCATGCCTATGCCCATGCCATGCTGGTGGCCGGCGACAATGCGCTGGTGGCGATCCGCATGGGTCCTCACACAGTCAACGCCGGCCGCGTCTATTTCGCCGCCGGCTCGTTCGAGCCGGTCGATTTTCGCGACGGGCTGGTCGATGTCGATTTCAACATGATCCGTGAGGTGCGCGAGGAAACCGGGCTCGACCTGTCAGGTGTTGAACGCGGCAAGCGCTACCATGCCATGTCGACCAGCAGCGGCACGGTGATCTTTCGCCGCTACCACGCGGCGGCGCCTGCCGACGAGATCGCCAGGCGCATCTCAGCCTTCGTCGCCACCGAGACCGAGCCGGAGATCGAGGGACCGGTGATCATCCGCCATGCCGCCGACCTGCCGGATGGGCTCTCGCCGCACATGAAGCCGCTGATCGAGTGGCATTTCGCAAACGGGAATTAAGGGCGCGTCTTGTTCTGCGCCGCGTTGCGATCGTTGCGGGCGGCGACGAGGAACAGGATAAAGCCGATGCCGAGCAAGCCGCCCATCGCCATACCCATGGTCTGGCCGACGACTGCCTGGAAGTCAGCGGTGACGCGATCGGGATTGGCCATGCCGAAGCGGGCGAGATACCACCAGATGCCTGCAAGACCTGCCTCGATGACCACCATCGCCAGGACCAGTCGCGCCTTCTTGCTCATCCCGCATTCCTCCACCCAGGTGAATTGCCCTAGCATCGCGAACGGCGCGGCGACAGTGGCGGGCAGGGTGGAAACACCGAAGACTGTGCAAAAC
>NZ_RZTT01000046.1 GCF_003996995.1 Mesorhizobium sp. M7A.T.Ca.US.000.02.2.1
ACATCTACGTTCTGAACACGTCTGAGGCAGATTGGCAGGGCGTCTGGGACATCCTCCTCGAATGGACCCCGCCTGCCAGTTTCAGTGTCTCCGGCAAGATCGAATCGATGCCATTGGGGATCGAAGCCGCCCTGAAAAGCGAAACAGGCAGCTTACTTTCTTTTTATGTCGGTCCAATCCAGCTTGCATGTCACTTCTTCAGCGCTGTCGAAATTGAGTTCGACTTCGATCCAAGGCAAGTCAGCGGAGGAACCGAAATTGAGCAGCTTGACCGCTTTATGCGATTGCTCGGTGACGCTACTGGGAAGCAGGTAATTCTGACGCAGGAAAATGATCAGGAGGCTATCATCGCCCGCTACTCTCTCGACCTTGAGAGCGTGGTTTGGACTGCATTATCATAGCCGAATGTCTGCAACGGGTCGTTTGTCGGCTGGCGGCTTCCCCCCTAACTCGTCTCGATCACACCGGCTAAGCGGTAATGAGTCTACGTCCTAAATCTCCTGCAGCCATCGTCTGGCGCCACTTTTAAGATAGGGAACGCTCATTCCATATTGACTATGGATTGGAATTATTATTTCATATTCCCGGCGCCACGCTGCCGCTCGCGCGTGAACACAACAAGGCCGACGGGAGGTTCCAATGAGCGAAGCCGTGGACGCTGAATACGCGCCGCTCGACGTTATCACTATCGGTCGCGCTTCCGTGGACCTTTATGGGCAGCAGATCGGCTCGCGGCTGGAGGACATCACCTCCTTCGCCAAGTCGGTCGGCGGCTGCCCGGCCAACATCTCGGTCGGCACGGCCAGGCTCGGCCTGCGCTCGGCACTGCTCACCCGCGTCGGCGACGAGCAGATGGGCCGCTTCATCCGCGAGCAGCTGACGCGTGAAGGCGTCAATGTCGACGGCCTTAAGACCGACAAGGAGCGGCTTACCGCCTTGGTGCTGCTGTCGGTCGAGGACGAAGGCGTTTCGCCGATGATCTTCTATCGCTCGGACTGCGCCGACATGGCGCTGGCGCCGGAAGACATCGACGAGGCCTTCATCGCCTCGGCGCGCTCGATCGTCGTCACCGGCACGCATTTTTCCAGGCCCAACAGCGATGCCGCGCAGCGCAAGGCGATCCGCATCATGAAGGCCAAGGGCGGCAAGGTGGTGTTCGACATCGACTACCGGCCGAACCTGTGGGGCCTTGCCGGCCATGCCGAAGGGTTCGAGCGCTATGTGAAATCGGACCGGGTCTCGGCGCAGTTGAAGACGGTGCTGCCCGATTGCGACCTCATCGTCGGCACCGAGGAAGAGATCATGATCGCGTCGGGCGCCGACGATTGCCTGAGCGCCTTGAAGACGATCCGCTCGCTGTCGTCCGCCACCATCGTCCTGAAGCGCGGCGCCATGGGCTGCATCGTCTATGATGGACCGATCAGCGACGATCTCGAGGACGGTGTCGTCGGCAAGGGATTTCCGATCGAGATCTACAATGTGCTGGGCGCCGGCGACGCCTTCATGTCCGGTTTCCTGCGCGGCTGGCTGGGTGGCGAAGACCATGCGACAGCGGCGACCTGGGCCAATGCCTGCGGCGCCTTCGCCGTGTCGCGGCTGCTCTGCGCGCCGGAATATCCGACCTTCGAGGAGTTGCGGTTCTTCCTCAAACACGGCAGCAAGCATCTGGCGTTGCGCAAGGACGAGGCGATCAACCACATCCATTGGGCGACGACGCGCCGGCGTGACATCCCCTCGCTGATGGCGCTCGCCTGCGACCACCGTGTGCAGCTCGAGGATGTGGCTGCAAAGGCCGGTGCCGATCCGGCGCGGATCGAAGAATTCAAGGTGCTGGCGGTCAAGGCGGCGGCGAAGGTCGCCGCCGGCCGCGACGGCTACGGCATGCTGATCGACGAGAAACACGGCCGCAAGGCAATGTTCGAATTCGCCAGGCATTCCTTCGCCTGGCTCGGGCGGCCGGTAGAGTTGCCGGGTTCGCGGCCGCTGCGCTTCGAATTCTCGCAGGACATCGGCTCGCAGCTTGTCGAATGGCCGGTCGACCATTGCATCAAATGCCTGTGTTTCTATCACCCCGACGATCCGGCGGCGCTGAAGGAAGAACAGCAGCAGAAGTTGCGCGCCCTGTTCGAAGGCGCGCGGAAGGTCGGCAGGGAACTTCTCATCGAGATCATTGCCGGCAAGCATGGCAAGCTCGACGACACGACGATCCCGCGCGCGTTGGAAGAGCTCTATGCGCTCGGCATCAAGCCGGATTGGTGGAAGCTCGAGCCGCAGGCGTCGAGCGGCGCCTGGGCGAAGGTCGAGGCCGTGATCCTGAAGCACGACCCGTGGTGCCGCGGCGTCGTGCTGCTGGGCCTGGAAGCGCCGCAGGACGAACTGGAAGCGGCGTTCGCTGCCACCGCCAAGGCGCCCATCGTCAAGGGCTTTGCGGTCGGCAGAACCATCTTCGTCCATGCGGCCGAGCAATGGCTGGCCGGCAAGATGTCGGATGACGAGGCGATCGCCGACATGGCGCAGCGCTTCGAACAGTTGACGGATGCGTGGCTTGCCGCGCGCGGCCGCAAGGCGGCATAAGAAGGCGCGGAATAGGACTGCGGAGGAAAACACCATGAGCAAGACAATCCGCCTGACGATGGCGCAGGCGCTGACCCGCTTCCTCAGCCGCCAGATGACCGAGATCGACGGCAGCAAAGTCCCGATCTTCGGCGGCGTCTGGGCGATCTTCGGCCACGGCAATGTCGCCGGCATCGGCGAGGCGCTTTATCAGCTGCGCGACGAGCTGCCGACCTTCCGCGCCCACAATGAACAGGCGATGGCGCATGCGGCGATCGCCTACGCCAAGGCCAATTTCCGCCGCCGCTTCATGGCCGCGACCTCTTCGATCGGCCCCGGCGCGCTCAACATGGTGACGGCGGCGGCGCTCGCCCATGTAAACAGGTTGCCCGTCCTGTTTTTGCCGGGCGACGTCTTCGCCAACCGCATCCCAGACCCGGTGCTGCAGCAGGCCGAGGATTTCTCCGACGGCACGGCGACGGTCAATGACTGCTTCCGTCCGGTTTCACGCTATTTCGACCGCATCACCCGGCCGGAGCAGATCATCCCGGCGCTCAGCCGCGCCATGGCTGTGCTAACCGATCCGGCCGAATGCGGCCCGGTGACGCTGTCTCTGTGCCAGGACGTACAGGCCGAGGCCTACGACTACCCCGAGAGTTTCTTTGCCGAGCGGGTCTGGCACCAGCGCCGGCCGCGCCCGGATCGCCATGAGCTTGCCGCTGCAGTCGCGGCGCTCAAGGGTGCAAAGAAGCCGCTGGTGATCGCCGGCGGCGGCGTCCTCTATTCGCAGGCGTCGGACGAACTGGCGAAATTCGCCGAGAGCGCCGGCATCCCGGTCTGCGAGACGCAAGGCGGCAAATCCTCGTTGCCGGACGACCATCCGCTCAACATGGCGGCGGTCGGCGTCACCGGCACTTCTGCCGCCAACCGGCTGGCTGAGGAAGCCGATGTCGTGCTGGCCATCGGCACGCGCCTGCAGGATTTCACCACTGGTTCGTGGGCGCTGTTCAAGAATTCGGGCAAGACCATCATCGGGCTCAACGTGCAGCCCTTCGACGCCGGCAAGCACCGGGCGCTGCCACTGGTCGCCGATGCGGCCGAGGGCCTGGCGGAACTCGGCGCGGATCTGGAAGGCTGGAAGGCGCCGGCAAGCTGGACCGCCAATGCGGCCACCGGCAAGAAGGCCTGGCAGGCCGAGGCGGCCAAGGTGACCGCGTCGACCAATGCCGCCTACCCGTCCGATGCGCAGGTGATCGGCGCCGTGCAGCGCGCCATGGGCTCCGGTGTGACGCTGCTGAATGCCTCCGGCGGCCTGCCGGGCGAGCTGCACAAATTATGGCAGGCTGGCGCGCCCGGCTCGTACCATGGCGAATATGGCTTCTCGACCATGGGCTACGAGATCGCCGGCGGGCTCGGCGCCAAGATGGCGAAGCCCGGCGAGGAGATCGTCGTCATGATCGGCGACGGCTCCTACCTGATGATGAACTCCGAAATCGCCACCTCGGTGATGCTCGGCCTCAAGCTCACTATCGTGCTGCTCGACAATCGCGGCTACGGCTGCATCAACCGGCTGCAGATGGCGACCGGCGGCGCCAACTTCAACAATCTGCTGAAGGACTCGCGCCACGAGGTCCTGCCCGACATCGACTTTGCCGCGCATGCGGCGAGCATGGGGGCGATTGCCGAGAAAGTGCCGTCGATCGCCGGGCTGGAAAACGCGCTGGCACAAGCCAGGAAGAATACGCGCACAACGGTGCTCGTCATCGACACCGACCCGCTGGTTTCCACAGATGCCGGCGGCCATTGGTGGGACGTGGCGGTGCCGGAAGTGTCGGCACGGCCGCAGGTCAACGCGGCGCGCAAGGCGTATGACGAAAAGCGGAAGATGCAGAGTGTGGGTGATTGAGGTCGGCGCTGCCCCTCACCTGCCTGCCGGCATCCTCTCCCCGTATAGGGACGGGGAGAGGGACGCTGTCACCACCGCTTTCGCCAATCACCGCCGTCGCAAGAAAGACGCCGAGGTCGCGGCTAGACCCCTTCTCCCCGTCACTATACGGGGAGAAGGTGCCGGCAGGCGGATGAGGGGCGGCGGCAACCAAAGGATAACTGTTCTAGACCGGAGTGACGACTTGAAAGCCAAACTGGGCATGTCCCCCATTGCGTGGTGGAACGACGATCTTGCGGAACTCAGCGACGACGTATCGCTGGACGAATGCCTGCGCCAGTCGCGCTCGGCCGGCTTCACCGGCATGGAGATGGGCCGGCGTTTTCCCAATGACCCCGAAATCATGCTGCCGATCCTGAAAGCCGCCGACGTCACGCTGTGCGGCGGCTGGTTCTCCGGCACGCTGGTCGATGGGGAGATGGCCGACAACAAGGATCGCATCCAGCCGATGATCGACCTGTTCAAGGCGGTGAATGCGCCTTGCATCGTCTATGGCGAGGTCGGCCGCTCGATCCAGGGCGACCGCTCGAAGCCGCTGGCGACCAAGCCGAAGCTGTCGGATGACGAGATGAAGGCCTACGCGAAACGCCTGACCGAATTTGGCGAATGGTGCGCCGAACAGGGCATGCCGCTGTCCTATCACCACCACATGGCGGCGGTGGTCGAGACCGAGCCGGAACTCGATGCCTTCATGCGCTATTCCGGAGCCGGCATTCCCCTGCTGCTCGATGCCGGACATCTGGCATTCGCCGGCGGCGACGTGCTGCGCGCCATCGACAACCATCACACCCGGATCAGCCATGTGCATGTGAAGGACGTTCGCATGGAGGTGATCGACAGGCTCGACCGCTCGAAGCAATCCTTCCTCGACGCGGTGGCGCTGGGCGCCTTCACCGTACCGGGCGACGGCTCGCTGGATTTCGGCGCCATCGTGCAGCGCTTCGCCGACCATGGCTATGAGGGCTGGTTCGTGGTCGAGGCCGAGCAGGACCCGAAAAAGAACCCGCCACTCAGGATGGCGCAGGTTGGCTACAAGGAACTGATGCGCGTCATGACCGCCGCCGGCTATACGGTCGAGACGCAAGGCTTTCCAAATGTCTAGTTTCCCAATGGCTGGTGCGACGGGTTCCCGGCGAGACCGATTGCTGTAGATTGGCCCTATGAAAGATTCCGAACACCCCTTCTTCCGGCCTTTGTGGCGGCGTGTCGCCATCGTCGCGGTCTGCGTCATCTGGTCGATCATCGAGTTCGCCACCAGCACGCCGTTCTGGGGCATGATCGCGCTCGGCTTCGCCGGCTACGCCGTCTGGCAGTTTTTTTATCTCTACAAGCCTGCTGACGAGGCGAAGCCTTCGGTCGAGCCCGAGCCGAAGGAGTAACTGATCGCATGCGTTGGCGACTAGCTTGCAGTGCTTCTCGTTTCGTCATCCTGGGGCGGAGCAAGGAGCGAAGCGACGCGGCGCAGACCCTAGGATGACGAAGTTGGAAGGGCGCCGGCCGAAGATTTGCGATGGCCCTTTCAAACAGGCGGCTTGGCTTCACGGAGTCCTTCAAGCCAACGGAATAGGAGACAAAAATGTCGAAGCTGCTCGTGAAAGCCGACAAAGGCCTTGGCCGCGTCGCCCATGTGACGCCGAAAAGCGCCGGCTGGACCTATGTCGGTTTCGATCTGCATCGGCTGAGGCCCGGCGAGAGCGTCTCCGGCAAGACGGAGGATCGTGAAGTCTGCCTGGTGTTCGTCACCGGCAAGGGCAAGGCTTCAGCCGGCGGCAAGGACCTCGGCCTGCTCGGCGAGCGCATGTCGCCCTTCGAGGGCAAGCCGTGGTCGGTGTATGTCCCTGAGGGATCGGATTGGTCGGTGACGGCGGACACCGGACTGGAACTCGCGGTCTGCTCGGCGCCGGGCCTTGGCGGCGGTCTGCCGGTGCGGGTGATCGCACCGGACGATCTCGGCCAGGAGGTGCGCGGCAAGCGCAATAACACGCGCTACGTCACCAACATATTGCCGGAGGGCAAGCCGGCCGATTCGCTGCTGGTGGTCGAGGTCATCACGCCCGGCGGCCACACGTCGAGCTATCCGCCGCACAAGCACGACCAGGACAATCTGCCCGCTGAATCCTATCTCGAGGAAACCTACTATCACCGTCTCAACCCGCCGCAGGGTTTTGCCTTCCAGCGCGTCTACACCGATGCCGACAAGAATGGCCACCGCGCGCTCGACGAAGCGATGGCGATCGAGGATGGCGATGTCGTGCTGGTGCCCGAGGGTTATCACCCCTGCGCCGCCTGCCACGGCTACGACCTCTATTATCTCAACGTCATGGCAGGGCCGAAGCGGACGTGGAAATTCCACAACGCGCCCGAGCACGAGTGGTTGATGAAGGCCTGATCGGTCGATGCGTGAGCACTCGCTCCCTGGTCCAGCACGAAAAAATCGTCGGCTAATGACCCCGCCGCAGCGTTTTGTTACCTGAAAGCCAGCAAGGCTTCGTCAATTCGTCATGGAAATCACCTATGGCAGCGAAGCTGACAAGGACTTTCCATGCGCTACGCCCTCTATTTCACCCCCCGGCAGGACGAGCCTCTGGCGCGGATCGCCGCCGACTGGCTGGGCCGCGACCCGTTCGGCGCCGCGACGAGGCCGGTCGAAGCGGTGGCAGACCTGTCGGCGGCGGAAGTCGCTTTCCACACCGCTTCGGCGCGCCGTTATGGCTTTCACGCGACGCTGAAAGCCCCGTTCCGCCTGGCTACCAACGAGACCGAAACCTCGCTGCGTGCCGCACTCGACCAATTCGCCGAGGTGACGCCGGTGGTGACCATCCCGCGTCTCGTGATCAGCCAGATCGACGGCTTCTTCGCATTGGTGCCGGAAGGGCCAGTGCCTGCGCTCAACCGGTTCGCCGATGACGTGGTGCGCGACTTCGACCGGTTTCGCGCACCGCTGAGCGAAGCGGAAATCGAGCGGCGCAGCCCGGATTCGCTGAAGCCGGCCGAGTTCCGCAACCTCTGCCAATGGGGTTACCCCTATGTCTTCGAAACCTTTCGCTTCCACATGACGCTGTCCGGCCGGGCGGGGTCACAGGAAAGCCCTCGTTTGCGCGCAGCGATCGACAGCCTGTTCGCGGACGTGCTGCAACAGAAGGTGCTGGTGGATGCGCTGACCTTGTTTGTCGAAACCGAACCGGGTGCACCGTTCATGGTGCTCTCGCATCACGCGCTCGGGCGCCGCCCGGCCAGAAAAACCGCCTCAAGGACTGCCTGAAATGACCGCCGAGACTGTTCTCCACAATGCCCGCATCGTGCTTGCCGACGAGATTGTCGAGGGCTCGCTGGTGCTGCGCGACGGCTTTATCGCCGGCATCGAAGCCGGCACCAGCCGCACCGGCGAGGATATGGGCGGCGACTACATCATTCCCGGGCTGGTCGAACTCCATACGGACCACCTCGAGGGCCATTACGCGCCGCGGCCCAAGGTGCGCTGGAATCCGATCGCCGCCGTGCTCGCCCATGACGCGCAGGTGGCGACCGCCGGCATCACCACCGTGCTCGACGCCTTGCGCGTCGGCATGGACGAAGACGCCGACCTGACATCGGCCGACATCCGCAAGCTGGCCGACGCCATCGAGGACAGTGTGAAGCAGGACCGTCTGCGCGCCGACCATTTCATCCATCTGCGCTGCGAGGTTTCGGCACCGGACTGCCTCAGGGCTTTCGCCAATTTCGACGGCGACGAGCGGGTCAAGCTGGCGTCGCTGATGGACCATGCGCCAGGCCAGCGCCAGTTCGTCGATCTCGAGACCTATGCCTACTATTACCAGCGCAAGCTGAAGCTGACCGATCGCGACTTCAAGCTGTTCTGCGAAAAGCGGATGGCCGAATCGGCGCGCAATTCGGCGCCGAACCGGGCGGTGATATCAGCCGCCTGCCAAGAGCGCGGCATCGTGCTGGCCAGCCACGACGACGCCACGTCAGGCCATGTCGACGAGGCGATCGAGCAGGGCGTGCGCGTCGCCGAATTCCCGACCACGGAAGAGGCCGCCAGGGCCTCGAAAGAGGCCGGGATGGGTGTGCTGATGGGCGCGCCCAACGTCATGCGCGGCGCCTCGCATTCGGGCAATGTCTCGGCCCGCACGCTGGCCAGCGACGGCCTGCTCGACATCTTGTCATCCGACTATATTCCCTTCAGCCTGATCCAGTCGGCGTTCTTCCTCGGCGATGTCGTCGAAGGCATTTCCCTGCCGCAGGCCGTCGCCATGGTCTCGAAGAACCCGGCCGATGCGGTTGGCCTGACCGATCGCGGCGTCATCGAACAGGGCCGCCGCGCCGATCTGGTGCGCGTGCGCGTCGACGACCATGTCCCGGTGGTGCGCACCGTGTGGCGGCAGGGACGCCGGGTCGCATGATGGTGTCGGCATCGATCGAGCGTGAACTGTCGGCCGAGACGTTTCCGATCCGCGATGGCGTTTTCGTCGCCGTCGTCGGCCCAAGCGGCGCCGGCAAGGACACAGTGATCGGCTACGCCCGCGCCCGCTTTGCCGATGAGACAAGGCTGGAGTTCGTCCGCCGCGTCATCACCAGGCCGAGCGATGTCGCCAGCGAGGACCACGACACGCTGGCCGATGCCGCCTTCGTCGAGGCCGAAGCCGATGGCGCCTTCGCCATCTCCTGGGAAGCGCACGGCTTGCGCTACGGCATCCCCGCCGATGTCGACTGGTCCGTTGCCAATGGCCGTGTCGCTGTCGCCAATGTGTCGCGCGCGATCATCCCCTCCTTGCGCGAACGCTATGTCAATCTGGCCATCGTCGAGATCACCGCCTCGCCTGAAGTGCTGGCCGAGCGTCTGGCGATGCGCGGCCGCGAGTCACGCGGCGAAGTGCTGGCGCGGCTGGCGCGCAGCGCCAATGTCACTCTGTCCGGGCCCGGCGTCACCTCGATCGACAACAGCGGCCCGCGCGAGACGGCCGGCGAACGCTTCGCCGAGGTGCTGCGCAAGGCGATGGCTTTTTCGGACATGTCGGGCCTGATCTAGATCGTCGGCTCCTGACGCCTCGTTCACGCCATGGGCGCTTTAAGCCCCAAGCGCAAAGGGCATCAGCGACACCGTGCCGGCCGAACTTTCGCCTGGGGCGAGTACGATGGTGCCCTCGTCCGGATCGCTCCATCCGCCCCGGTTGAAAGCACCGGAGGACATGGTCTGCGGTTCGACGCAAAAGTAAGGCTTGGCCGGGTCGGCGTACAGCATCAGGTGCTTGAAGATCGGATCGGCCTTGATGCGCAAACCCGCGCCGCGCGCCGGAAAGCGAAGCGTCGCCTCACCCGTCCAGCCGCCATAATCATTGTTGCGCCAGCCGGCGGGTAAAGGCCGGCTCTCGGCGAAGTCGAGTTCGGGCGCAAGCGCTATCGGATCGCCGGCGATGCCATGCGGTTCCTCCAGATAGAACCGCGCGGCCTTGAATTGCAGCGTGACGTCCGGGTCGCGATCGAACCAGGGATGCAGGCCGAAACCAAACGGCATGGAAACCGGCCCCGTGTTGGTCAGTGTCATGGTCACGCCGAGGCCTTCTTCGGACAGCACGAAAGCCTGCGTCGCGTGATAGGAGTAGGGTTCGAGGTCGGCTGCGATATCCAGCGACAGCGTTGCCTGGGCGTCGCCCGCCGCAGTGACAGTCCAGGGGTGTTTCCAGCCGCTGCCATGCACGTTGATGGCTTCGGGCGGATTGTTGGGCTGGACCCGCCAGCGCTTCGCTCGAAACTCGAAGGTATTTCCGGCGATGCGGTTGGCGTAGGGCATCATCGGGAACATGGCAACGCCAAGCACGTTGCCCGCTTCGCGATCATGGTCCGAGAGCCTGCGCATGAGATCGATGCCGCGCCAGCGCAGCGCGCTGAGGCTGCCGCCGATTTGCGGCACCAGTTCGGCTTCGAGCGCGCCGGCCCTGAGCGTCAACGGTTCAGGAATTGCAGCCATCGCCCGCCATTCGCCGCGAGGCGCTATTCCGCGGCCGCGCCGGCGGCGCTTTTGCGGGTGGCGTCGACCATCAGCCGCCGTTCCCGGAACACGCCCCATTGCTGGTCGACCAGCACGCCGATGAGGATGACGCCGCCCATCACCGCGAAGTTGAGCGAGGACGGGATGCCGAGCAGGTTGACGAGGTTCTGCAACTCCTGCAGCAGCACCGTGCCGAGGATGACCCCGATCAGCGAGCCCTCGCCGCCGCGCAGCGAGAAGCCGCCGAGCACGGCTGCGGCGATGGCGTAGAGTTCGTAGAACTGGCCGTGGCTGGCCGGTGAGATCGAGCGCGTGTACATGGCGAAATAGATCGCCGACAGCGCCGTCAGCACGCCGCAGATGACATAGGCGGCGATGACGACGCGGCCGGTGCGGATGCCCGAATATTTCGCCGCCTCCTCGTTCTTGCCGATGGCGTAGAGATAGCGGCCGAACACCGAGCGGTGCAGCACCACCCACATGACGATCGAGATGACGATCAGCGCGATAAAGCTGTTCGGCACGCCGTATGAGCGCCCGGCGGTGAGGAATTCGAGGTCGGGAAAATTCTGGCCGAAGGCAAAACCCGCGGTGCCGTCGGCGGTGTAGAAGCGGGCGACGCCGCGGTAGATCAGCAGGCCGCACAGGGTGACGACGAAGGGCTGCAGCTTGAGCCTTGTGATCAGCCAGCCATGCGCCAGGCCGATGATGGCGCCAAGCACCAGGATGAGCACGAAGGCCAGCGGCCATTCCATGCCACGCACGGCGATGAAGTCGATGAACAGCGTGCCGAGCAGCGCGACCACCGAGCCGACCGACAATTCGATGCCGCCGGTGATGATGACGAAGGCCTGGCCGATCGACAGGATGCCGAACAGGCCGATCAGGTTCGAGGTGTTGGCGAGGTTGATCGGCAGCAGGAAGCGCGGATTGATGATCGCCACGATCGCCCCGACCACCAGGATCAGGATCAGCAGGCCGAGATCTTTCTTGCTCATCGTCTTCTCCCCAATGCCTGAGCGGATCGCGCTTGAGCGAGACCCCGGCAAAACTACTTCGGCTGCTTGCCCACCGCCAGCAGCAGCACGTTTTCCTGGCTGAACCGATCCTTGTCGAGAATGCCCGAGATTTGGCCCTCATGCATGACGGCGATGCGGTCGGACACGCCGATCACCTCTTCCATGTCCGACGAGATCATCAACACGGCGACGCCGGCGTCGGCCAATGCGCGCATCAGGCCATAGATTTCCGCCTTGGCGCCGATGTCGATGCCGCGCGTCGGCTCGTCGAGGATCATCACCTTGGGGTTCATGGCCAGCCATTTGCCGAGCACGACCTTCTGCTGGTTGCCGCCCGACAGCGTGCCGGTGCGCGTCTGCACCGAAGGCGCCTTGATGCCGAGGTCTTTCTTCTGCTTCTCGGCGGTGGCGGTCTCGGCGCTTTTGGACACCAGGGAGCGGCGCGCATGCGCAGGCAGATTGGGCAAGGAAATGTTCTGCGCGATCGACAGGTCGAGCAGGATGCCGGTGAGCTTGCGGTCTTCCGGCACCAGGAAGATGCCATGCGCGACGGCGTCGGCCGCGGAAGCCAGCGCAAGCGGCTTGCCGTCGAGCTCGAGCGCGCCGCCGAGACTGGAGTCGATGCCGAAAAACACCCGCGCCAGTTCGGTGCGGCCGGAACCGACAAGCCCGGCAAGACCGAGGATTTCGCCGCGCCTGACGTCGAGGTCGACCGGCCGGCCGGGATAGGCAGGTGTGCGGATGGCCTTGGCCGCAAGCGCTACGGCGCCGGGCGCACGCGCCGCTTCCGAGGCCTTTTCGCGCTCCTTCAGCATACGGCCGATCATCAGCTTGACCATCTGGTCGTGGCCGATGTCGTGCTTGCCCAGCGTACCGGCCAGCATGCCGTCGCGCAGCACGACGACGCGGTCGGCGACGCGCTCGACCTCGTGCAGGCGGTGCGAAATGAAGATGACGCTGATGCCGTCGGCCTTCAGCGCCTTGATGACGTCGAGCAATTTGTCGGTCTCGGCGAGCGGCAGGCTCGATGTCGGCTCGTCGAGGATGACCAGTCGCGCCTCGATCGACAGCGCCTTGGCGATCTCGACCATCTGCTGTTGCGCCAGCGACAGGGTCGCAACTTGGGTGTCGGCGGAAAAATTGGCGCCGACGCGCTTCAACAGCGGCGCCACCATGGTGCGGAGCCTGGCGCGGTCGACGAGTTTCAGCGGCCCGGCGCGTAACGGCTCGCGGCCGAAGAAGATGTTGGCGGCGACATCGAGATTCTCGAACAGGTTGAGTTCCTGGTGGACGAAGGCGATGCCCGAGCCCAGGCTGGCTTCGACGGAGAGCCTGTCATGCGCGGTGCCGTCGACGGTGATCGTGCCGCTGTCGGGCGTGGTGACGCCGCCGAGGATCTTCATCAAGGTCGATTTGCCGGCGCCGTTTTCACCGACGAGGCCGATGACCTCGCCCGGCCTGACCTCCATGGAGAAGCCGTCGAGCGCGACGACGCCCGGATAGGTCTTGCGCACGTTCTCGAGGCTGAGGAACGGGCTAGTCGCGACGATGGATGTATCGGAATAATTCATCATGCCTGACAGCGATTGGCGGGCCGACCTTTTGGCAGACTGACGATCCTCGCGGTGTTCGTCAATGCGAGCAGCCGGCCCAAGCGACGTTGAGCCGGCTGAACTGCTTCAAGTCTTAGTTTCCGGCCATCGCCTTCAGATTGGCGGCGTAGGCGTCGACGTCATCCTTGCCGATGATCTTGGTCGGGATGATGATGAGGTTGCCTTCCGGGATGCCCGACTTGTCGCCCTTGAGATAGGCCGCCATCAGCTTCATGCCCTGATAGGCCCATTCGAAGGGCTGCTGCACGACGGTTGCGGCAACGGTGCCTTCCTTGACGCCGCCCAGCGTGATCGGATCGTCATCGAAACCGACGACGGTGATCGAGCCGAGCTTGCCGGCATCGCGCAGCGCTTCATAGATGCGCGGCGTGTTGTAGGAGTAGAAGCCGACCATGCAGGTGACGTCGGGGCTGGCGACCAGCGCGTCCTCGACGTTCTTCTTGGCGCGCGCCTGGTCGATGTCGTCGCCGCGCACGTCGATCAGCTCGATCTTGGTGCCGGCGAGACCATCCTTCATGCCCTGGATGCGCTCCTTGGCATTGTCGGCGCCGAGCAGGCCGACGAAGCCGAGGCATTTTCCGCCATTGGGCATCGCCTTCTTGGCGATTTCGGCCGCCTGCTTGCCGGCATCGACATTGGACGAGCCGATATAGGCGACGCGCTTGGTCTGCGGGGCGTCCGAGTCAGTGGTGAACAGCGCGGTTTCCGAAGCGATCTTGTTCAGCCCATCGGTCGAGGTCTTGGGATCGACGGCCGAGACCATGATGCCCTTGACGCCGGCGGTCACCAGATCGTCCATCAGCCGCTGCTGGATGGCGACCGAGGACTGCTCGGGATATTTGAGCTCGAGCGTATAGTCCGGCAGTTCGCCCTGCGCCTTCTTGACGCCGGCTTCGGCGGCCTTCCAGAAATCGGAAGCGCCGTTGACGACGAAGGCCAGCGTCGGCTTGTCTTGGGCGCGCGCGATTGCCGTGGCCGACAGGCCAAGCAGCAGCGCGGTCGCGGCTACGGATGCAGTTCGTATCAAGGATTTCATGTTCAACCTCCCGTTTGGCTCAGTCGTTGGACCGGCCGATCTTGCACTGACCTGATTTTGGCACTGACCTGATTTGCCGTTTGCAGCTTGGACGCCCTCCTCCTCAAAGGGGTTCCCGGCACCGAAAGAATGGCGTCGTTCCAGCCACGATCATGGACCTTAGAGACTCATCCTTCGTTCGTAAATAGTCCGATTTGTCTGACATATCACATATCCGAGACAAGGCTTGCGGAGCTAGGATCCGCTCGCCACCGGGCCATTTTTCGCACTCTCCCGCCGCCCCGGACCTGACCGGCCGGACGCGACGGATTGACGGTACAGCGCATTTTTGTATTAGTAAACAGTATTAGTTCCGAGCCAATGCCGGGGTTTCGCGGTGCGCCCGCCGCCGAGCCGTGATCACCGCTGGCCCGCCGCCCAAGCCTTCCGCCCTTTGAGTTTTGGCTTGTATGGAGATCCACGGCGGATGGACCTCCTGCATACTAATAGTTATAAACGGCCTGGACGTTATCTCTATGCATCGACGGCGTCACGCCATCTTGCCGGCCTGACCGGCCTGCCAGACTGGGATTTGCCATGAGCGAGACGACGGATCGGGCCAGCGACACGGCGAGGCGGCGCAAGGCGCCGGCCAAGGGCGCCAAGGGCCGCGTCACCATGATCGATATCGCCAGGGCGGCTGGCTGCTCGCAGGCGACCGTCTCCTTCGTGCTCAACAATTCGCCGGGGATCAAGCTGTCGCAGCAGACCCGCGAACGGGTGATCGAAGCCGCGCGGACGCTCGGCTACACCGCGCCCGCTTTCGAGGCCCTTCACCCGGCGTTGCCTGCCTTCGGGGGGCCAGCTTTCGAAGGGCTGGACGGGGTGATCGGCTTTGCCGTCGACCAGCTCGCCACCAGCCCGGAAGCCGTGGTCGCCATCGAGGGCGCGCGCCAGGCCTCGTGGAATGCCGGGAACGTGCTGCTGGTGGCGCAGACGCTGGGCGATGCCGTCATGGAGCCGCGCGCCATTTCGGCGCTGACCAAGCGGGGCACTTCGGCGCTGATCTACATGACCATCTTCACCCGCGAGATCACGGCGCCCGATTACCTCTACGGCCTCGACATCCCGGTGATCCTGCTCAACTGCTACACGGCGGACTACGCCTTCCCCGCCGTGGTGCCGAGCGAGATCGCCGGCGGCCAGAGCTCGACCCGCCACCTGATCAGCCACGGCCACCGCCGCATCGCCACCATCACCGGCGAGCCGTGGATGCAGGCCGCCCAGGACCGGCTGAAGGGCTACCGCCGCGCGCTCGCCACCGCCGACATCCCGTTCGATCCCGAGCTGGTGGTCGAGGGCGACTGGTCGGCCAGCGCGGGCTATGCCGCGACCGTCAAGCTGCTGGCGCTCAGGGATAGACCCACCGCCATCTTCTGCCAGAACGACCGCACCGCGATCGGCTGCTACGAAGCGCTGAAGGAAGCCGGCCTGCACATTCCGCAAGACATTTCCGTGGTCGGCTACGACGACGAGGAAATTGCCCGGCATTTGTTCCCGCCGCTGACGACTTCGATCCTGCCCCACATGGCGATGGGCCAATGGGCGATCGAACAGCTGGAAGCGCCGGCGTTGGTGGGGCGCGGGCGGTATCCGATTACGAAGCTGGAGTGCCCGCTGGTGGAGCGGGAGAGTGTGCGGGGGGTGAGGGGGGTGGTGGCAAACTCATGAGACACCTGAACAAGTGGCAATCAGGGGCAGGCGAGGCAGAGAGACGCCCAACCCCGCAAATGCATGCCCTGCCGGTAGCGCCACCGAAATGCACCGTCCTGCTGGGCAAGTTGCGACGCCGCCGGCGATATCCTCGATCGGTGAGCCGACCGGCAAAGTTCAACGGGTCATCACGGGGGACGGCAGGGACCAAGAATGGAGCGGTCTTCGAGGTTGAGCGAGCCTTGGGTGGCAAAGGACGATTGGCCCCTATGAGCCACGGTCGAAACGGTTTTACAATCGAAGTGCAACCCATTGATTTCCAGCGGGCGCTTTCTGACCCGTTTACACGCAAGTCGTTGGAATCTCTGGTCGCAAGGGCTAACTTCCCAAGCTTAAAGCGGAGGACGTCGCAGGCCGGTATTGAGGACGGTTCACCTGACGGTCTTTTAGCGACCCAGGGAGCTTCAAACCTTTTGACGCAATGAAAAGCTCGGTTCCGATCCGCTTGGTTTCGACCGAGTAGTTGATGTCGAATTCGTACTGTCGGCGATCTCGATATAACTTAGACACCTGAGGTGCATTGTCATAGGTGACAACCCAAGGATCTTCCAATTTTAGAACCACGCTGGCCAAAATTGCGTGATCAGATGGATTATAAAAACTTGTGTAAAGGCTTGAACCTTTGCTGAAATAAGGGGGGTCAATACAGAAAAAAGTATTTTCCAATTTCTGCGCGTTCATATCGTTAATAAATGCTAGTGCGTCACGTCGTGACAAATGTATTCTATTCTTATATTTTGATACGCGCCTAATTCTTCGAATGAGATCGTCTCGATTGAATCGGCAATCAATCTTGTAGGTCCCTATCTGAGCCAATCCACCGATCACACCAGCGTCTTTAATAATACCCGATCGGTTCGTCCGGTTCAAAAAGAAAGCGGAAAAGCCTAGGCTAAGGGGATCCTGCTGATCTTGCGTTAAATGGATTTGTCGCTGCCGCCGCCATTCGTCTATCGTGATTGGAGTCTTCGCTACCAGATAGCATAGCTCTTCGGTTCGCATCAGTACGCTGTGCCAGAACGACCAGATGGATGGGTCTACGTCGTTAATGTGTATGTCACTGACATGTCCACCGTACAGCAAAGAGAGAGCCAAGCCACATCCGCCCGCGTATGGCTCGGCATAGTGACCGAGTTCAAGATCGTTGATCCGCAACACCTGTGAGATCAGCGGCAAAAGGCACGTCTTTCCGCCGGGATATCTCAGTGGTGAGGCTGTTACCGACATCGCAGGGCCGCCTTTTGCGTTGATATCAAAGGGCTTCTATCACCGGGAACGCGAGACGGCCATGCGGATACGAGCTATTTTTTAGATACAGCGTCCTCGACGCATTTAAAGATAAGTTTTCTCATTTTTTCCATATCATTGGCCAACTGCGTGCCATTGAAATGTGCGGCGTCTTCATCGTGCTTCGTGGTGTTGCCGTATTTTGACACGCGCTCGATGGCCTCTCGAAGACCTTTGGTCTGTTCTTTGTTTCCAAGACCGTATCCCGTCAGACGGAGAACGCTGAGGAAAGAAATGAAATCCACTGTAGAGCCCAATTTTGCACACAACGATTCCACAAAGGCCCAAAGTCCGATCGCAACGATGGGTGTGTTGTCGGTGAGCGGTATGTTGCAGATCGAAAAATACAGGTTCGAAAGCTTGTAGCTTCCGAGCTTTCCTAGCTCATCTGCAATAGCTTGGTCGTAAGGTAGTTTTTTCGGCGCCCCTGGACTCTTTGGCTTCGCCGCCTTTTCGCTTGTTTTGCCCTTTGGATCTAGGGCGGTAAGCGGTGCAGGCGCAACTGTCTCCCCAGACAACCCGGTCATTCGGCTGAGTTTGCGGGCATACTCATCGATCTCGGGTTTATTTTTTCGAGATGTCACCTGACCATTATCAGTCTGCAGATCACCGACAAATTGAGTCAGCAACTTATCGAAGTCGCCCTTTGGCCGGTTGGACTTCAATTCGGTCGGGTCCGTTCGGTCAATTCCCAACGCCTCTTGCATGAGAGAGTTTCCGAGGAACCGCTGAACAGTAGTCAGCTTCCCAGCTCGATCGGCTGCCGAAATGACGTTGTTCTCGACGGCATAATCCAACACCGCCATAGCAACGCTGTTTTTCCTTTTCCCACTGTTGCGCTGCTTTTGATCAGCGTTCCAGTGCCGCCGACCGATACCTCCAGACAGGCCATCATGTAATCTATCTAACCAGACTTTTACTTCTGTCTTACTTTTGAACTCGACTGACGCCACTTCATCGGTTGCCTCCCACCCTTTAGAAAGCTTTTCGAAATCTTTCCTAAGATGTGCAGGGGCCAGATCTGGGTCGTTGAGCAGTTTCAAGGCGCACAGTCGACGATTGCCCTCGGCAGCTATGTAGGTTCCAGAGACTTTTCCAGGGAGGAGCGCGAAAAGCTCTAAAGGGCTCAGCCCGTGGCTAACAATGTCTCGCGCGATGGGCAGAATTTGCTCCTGCTTGCAAAGGTAGGCAATAACCTCTTCCTGTGTGTCGTATGGAACGTGTCTCGGATTCTCATGATCCAGAAATATTCGATCGACGCTCACAAACTTTCCTATTTGACGCCTCGCCATCCTGCTCCCCCAATGTTTTGCTGTCGTTTATAGTTGAGGGGAATATTGATTTACAACTCTGGAAACCAAAATATTTCAGTCAGCAAAATAATTTTGCGGCAAGAGGTGCGCGCCTCCTATTCAAATGATCGAACCTAGGCAATCCAGGCAAAAGGGATGGGAACTGAACCCGGCTGCGGGTGCAAATGGCTCCCGTTCCAAATTCTGCCTGCGTGTCCAAGAAATGCGAACGAAGAGTGATCTCCTGTGCGGATTTTGTACGGATAACGGCTACAAGTTGCTGCTCTGTTCCACATTTCCCTACGATCAAGTACGAGCGCGACAAAACGATCCCGGCCTAAACGTTTATTATCATTGTGAAATTTGGCGCACCCGACAGGATTCGAACCTGTGACCTCTGCCTTCGGAGGGCAGCGCTCTATCCAGCTGAGCTACGGGTGCTTTCCGGAATCCGGAAAACGAACCAGCCGGTGAACCGGCAAGTCACGGCTTCTTAGCGGAAGCAGGCGCGGGCTTCAACGGGCAAATGGCGATTGGCGCGGCGACCTGGCCCGGTGCGTCCGGGCTGCGGCCTATGAGGTTGCCGGCTCGGTCTTCGTCGTCCGCCTTCCGCGCACCGCCCGCTTCGGCTTCTTCGCGCCCGCCAGTTCATGCATCGCATCGAGCTGCATCTGCTGCATTTCGGCCAGGCGCGTCCATTGGCGCGAGATGAGGTAGTCGAGCTTTTCGTGCAGGTGGCGCACTTCGAGCTCGGCCTTGAGGTTGACGCGGTAGTCGTTGAAGGAGCGCAGGCGGTCCTTGGACTCCTGCCGCCGCTGGCTCATCATGATGATCGGCGCCTGGATGGCGGCGATGCAGGAGAGCAGCAGGTTGAGCAGGATGAAGGGGTAGGGGTCGAAGGCGGCGCTCATGCCTTCGAGCAGGTTGATGCCGATCCACACCAGAAGCACGCTGCCGAACGAGATCAGGAACCACCAGCTGCCGCCGAAGGCCGCCATGTTGTCGGAGACGCGGTCGGCGAAGGTGCGGTGCTCCTCGAATTCTTCTTCCGAGTTTTCGGAAATCGTGTCCTGCCTGGCGATCGATTCGACCACCTGGCGGTCGAGCTCGGAGAATTCGCCGTGCTCCTGCTGCAGCAGCTCCTCCATGTAGCGCATGCGGTAGCGGCCGAGCTCGGCGCGGCTGATGCGGGCGCCGGCCGGCAGGTCGGGATGGTCCGACCGGATGCGGTCGGCGAGGCTCGGGCGCAGCGTGTCGATGCGCACCAGGTCGCGCTTGCGGAATTTGCGGCCCGAGATCGCCGACGGTTTTTTCTTCGGCTTGCCACGGTGGGCGCCCGGGCCCGCGGGTTCGGAGTCCGGCACTTCGGGCGTCTCGAAATGCTCGTCCGACACCGGGTCGGCCTCCAACTCACTGAGGGTCGGCGCCTCGAAATATTCGCCGCCGTCATCGTTCTGATTGTCTGCCGGTTGCTCGGGCGTTTTGGGGACGGTGCTCATGGTGCGGGCTCCTGATGGTGCTGGGCGACGATAGACAGAGGTGGCGGCGCATAGCCAGCGCCGGGCACGGATTTCGCAGGCCGGACAAGTGGTTTTGATCGGAGAAGGCGATGTGGCTGACCCGGCTCGCCCTTCGCAGGCTCAGGGCGGGTGGAGACGTTCGAAATTGGCCGAAGCGGGAAGAACTTGCCCGATGTCTGCGCCAATCACCCCCCTCTGTCCTGCCGGACATCTCCCCCTCAAGGGGGGAGATTGGCTGTTATCCCGGCTTTCGCCAATTTCCACCGTCACAGGAGTGAGCGGAGCGCCGAAGCTGCCAATCTCCCCCCTCGAGGGGGAGATGTCCGGCAGGACAGAGGGGGGCGCTGTCCCGCCAACGTGCACAAGGTTCTGCAGGGTGGTGACGCGTTTGGAGTCCCGGCATGGATCCTCGGGTCTGCGCCGCGTCGCTACCCTCCTTGCTTCGCCCGTGGATGACGAAGTGGTGGGCGGCAGCCGTGCACCCAGACGCGAACCGCGCCGCGGCCACTACTGCTCGGCGAACATCAGCCTGGTCTTGGTGCCGTCCATGGTCGGCGACAGGCTCCGCTGGATCAGCGCTTCGACATGGTCGTTGCGCTGGCGGGCTGAGTCGGCGCCCATCACCACGACGATCAAATTGCGGCCGTCGGCGTTGTAGGAGGTGACGATGTTGAAGCCCGAGGCCCTGATGTAGCCGGTCTTGATGCCGTCGACGCCGCGCACGCGCCCGAGCATGTCGTTGTGGCCGCGCACCAGCCGGCCGCGGAACATGAAGTCGCTTTCGGAGAAATAGTGGAACTGCTGCGGAAAGCGCTGACGCAGCGCCATGCCGAGCACCGCCATGTCGCGCGCCGTGGTCATCTGGCCACCGTCGGGCAGGCCGGAGGCGTTGCGGAAAATGGTGCTGGTCATGCCGAGCTGGCGCGCCCTGGATGTCATCATGGCGGCGAACTGGTCCTCCGAACCGCCGAGATATTCGCCGACCGCCACCGCCACGTCATTGGCCGATTTGACGACGATGGCGCGGATCGCCGAATCGACGTCGATGCTTTCGCCGCGCCGGAAGCGCAGCTTGGTCGGCGGCTGCGAGGCGGCATGGTCCGACACCGGGATCTGCGTCTGCTTGCCGACGCGGCCGGAGTCCAGCGCCTCGAACAGCAGATAGAGCGTCATCATCTTGGTCAGCGAGGCCGGGTAGCGCTGCGCCGTCGAGCTGACCTCGAACAGCTGCTTGCCGGTCCTGGCGTCGACGACGATGGCCGCATATTTCTGCGCCGGCGCCGGCACGGCCAGCACGCTGTCGGGCGGCGTCGTGGTCGAGCAGCCGGCCAGCAGCACCAGCAGGGCGAGTGCCGCAAAAACTCTCTGGATGAGCGGAAGGGGGTTGTACAAGGGCAAGTCTGTTCTGGGGTCGGCTGTTGCTGAGATGCGGCGAAGCTAACGTAACGCATGTGATGCGTCCATTTGGTTAATGGCGGCAGCAAGGCATTTGCCCAGGTTTGCGCATATTTTCAGAGCTTGGCGCCGCCCCTCATCTGGCTGCCGCCATCTTCTCCCCGTGAACGGGGAGAAGGACGCTCTCCTCGACGGGTTCGCCAACCGCCGGCGTCGCAGAGTGAACGCCAACGCCGCGGCATCGCCCTTCTCCCCGTTCACGGGGAGAAGGTGCCGGCAGGCGGATGAGGGGCAGCGCCGGCGTCGGCTATCGGCCCCGCCGAGCATCTGCCCCGAAAACGCCGGTTTTCCCGTGTCTTTCCTTGCCAGGGCCGCGTTTCCCGTGGGAAGGGGCGTGGTATCTCAGGGCTTGGGGGCTTGGCATGACGAATATCGGGGCCGGGGGCGCAGCGCCCTCGCTTATCAGGGCATCGCTCAGCCGCACCGGCAAATGGGCCGGCAGCGTCGCCTTTATCGGGGGTGCCGTATCAGACATCCTCAATCCGCTGGCGCCGTTCGCCGCCTATATCGCGCTGATCGCCGCGGTGGCCGCAATCATCATCGCCATTGCCATCGTGCTCAGGCTGGTGCTGGCGGCCAGAGCGCTGCCGGCCTTGATCTTCGCCACAACAGCAGCGGCCGTCGCCGGCGGCGTCTACGGCCTGCAGCAGCAGACCAACGCCCAGAACGGGGTGATCGCCAGCCTGGTGCCGGCCATTGCCGGGCTGCAGCAGTCGATGGGCATCGTGTCCGAAAAAGTGGCCAGGATCGAGCAGACCGTCACGCAGACGCAAAAGACGGTCGAGGCGGTCAAGCAGACCACCGACACGGTGGCGAAGAAGGCCGACGAGATCGCTAACGCCCAGCAGCAGCAGACGCAGCAGACGGCGGAAGTTCAGAAGACCACCGAAGAGGTGAAGAAGCAGACCGAGACGCTGGCCGCCGGCCAGGCGCAGCAGCAGGCCCAGACCGAAAAACTGCAAGCGACGACGCAGCAGATCGCCGCCTCGATCGACACAATAGCCAAAGGCTTTGCCGCGCTTGCCGCGCAGGGCGGGGCGATCGCCGAGCCGAAGCGGCCGGACGAATTCTACCACAATGCCCGCGTCTACGAGCTGTCCGGCGACATGCTCAATGCACGGCGTTCCTATCTCGCCTTTGCCGGTTTCGACGTCGACGCCATCGACCCCTACACCCGCTTTGCCACGCTGCTTCGGGTGCAGGACGGCAAGGCCGGCGCCCGCGAGGTGTTCGGCGCGCTTGCCGACAAGGGCAAGGCGCTGTCGATCAAGCTGGTGCATATCCAGCAGTTCGACGACGCCCAGCGGCTCGACAAGCTCAACGCCTTCATATCAGCCAATGCGGATTTCGCGCCGGCCTATTTCCTGCTGGCGCAGGAGTTTTCCGAAGACCGGCTCGGCGCCCAGACGCTGGCCGACAAGCGCAACGAGGCCAAGGCACTGACCCAGTTCACGTCCTACGAAAAGGATGGCGGGCTGCTCAAATATTTCGTCGACCAGACGCAGCTCGCCGACTGGCTGGACCGCAGCCGCAGCCGGCTGGCGGCACTCGGCGACGTGCTCGATCCCGCCCGCTTCGTGCCTTCGCTGACGCCGATGCGCTCCAACCAGGGCTGGTCGATGACCATCTCGCTGCCGGAGCCGGCGACCGCCATCTCCTGGCGCATGGGCGACAGCGGTCCGTTCACCGACACCGGTTTCCTGGCGATGAACGACCAGACCACCGGCAAGCCGATGGCCAATCCGAGCTTCGAGATGCCCGACAGCACCGTGGCCGGGATCATCGCCATCAAATATCTCGACATCAGGGGCCGCGAGACCGGCCCGTTCGACATCCGCTTCGACCCGGAGACCGCCCTTCAGCAAGGCAACAAGCAGATCCTGGACCAGTTCTGGACCTCGTGGATCGCCTTCGATGCCAGCGGCAATCACGGCCTGGTCTATTTCACCCAGATGCTGTCCTACCGCTGCGCCATCAAACAGGTGCATTACAGCCTGAACGGCGCGGCGCTCGACAAGGAGATCAAGATGCCGCCCTGCGACAAGAAGGACCCCTACGCCATCCCCTACGACTACCAGCCCTATTTCAAGGTCGCCGACAGCGTGAAATCGATGTCGGTGCAGGTCACCTACACCGACGACACCAAGTCGCCGGTACGGGAATACAAGCGGCAGTAGAGGCGCCCACCCTCCCCCTTGTGGGGAGGGCTATCGCACGTGGAATTCTTGAGATGTCTGCCCGGCACGGACCCCCACCCCTAACTTGCCGGGGCGAGCCACGGGTCTCGCCCGTCCTTCGGACCCCCACAAGGGGGAGGGAGACTTCCGTTGGCGC
>NZ_RZTT01000470.1 GCF_003996995.1 Mesorhizobium sp. M7A.T.Ca.US.000.02.2.1
AAGCCCTTCTTCTGCAGCTCCAAGAGTTCCTTGCGGTACTCGCCTTTGCGGCCGCGCACCATCGGCGCCAGGATGAACAGGCGCGTGCCTTCCTCGATCGCCAGCACGCGGTCGACCATCTGCGAAACCGTCTGGCTTTCGATCGGCAGGCCGGTGGCCGGCGAATAGGGGATGCCGACGCGGGCGAACAGGAGCCGCATGTAGTCGTAGATCTCGGTGACGGTACCGACCGTCGAACGCGGGTTCTTCGAGGTGGTCTTCTGCTCGATGGAAATGGCGGGCGACAGGCCGTCGATCTGGTCGACGTCAGGCTTCTGCATCATCTCAAGGAATTGCCGCGCGTAGGCCGACAGGCTTTCGACGTAGCGGCGCTGGCCCTCGGCATAGATCGTGTCGAAGGCAAGCGATGACTTGCCGGACCCCGACAGGCCGGTCATGACAATCAGGCTGTCACGCGGCAAGTCGAGATCGACATTCTTCAGATTGTGTTCGCGCGCCCCGCGAATGGAAAGATATTTATGGTCGGCCATAGCCGGTCGCCGCCTCAGAATCTGGAATTTCCTGGAATGGCGGGTTTTCCCGGCCATCCCCTATGTAGGTAGTTTTGCCGCCACGTCGAGATACGCCACAATTCCCGACGAGAGCGTTTAAGCGTCTTTCGCGTGAACGGGCAAGCGGAAAGAACAAAGGCCGAACACGCTCCTGACAAAGCTGTGCAAAAACTGACTTGCACGTAACCTCCCGGCGATCACATTTTTCGGTAACCGGCTATTGATGGTTGACGCCACCAACTGAGGGGAGCAGTCTCCAGCAGTCAACGAAGCCGGCCGTCTTTCGATGGCCTCGCCGCCCAAAGGTGGCCTGCGAGACGCCGCAGGCATTTGCGATTTGTGCTTCGAATTGACAACAATCGCAACGGACAGAGGAGCGGAGCTATGACGCCACCGGATCGTCCCCTAGGGTTCCAGTTGTCACTGGAGCCGAGGCAGGCATAAGTGCCAGGGTTCAGCGTTTTCGCCAGCCGGCAAACCGTGACCTGCCATCTCTCGTAAAAATCAGAGACTGCTAGTCGGATCGTCGGCTGAATGCCGCGGTGCATCCGAAATCAAACGCCGGCAGTACACTCCCGGTAAAATTGGATTTGAGATCCAAAAAGGCCCCGTCCGTTTGCGCAAAGCACGGCGGGGCCGTTTTCATGTGCGGATTGTCTTGTGGGCGACAGGCGCAGCGCGACACGCGCTGTCAGTGGCGCGGCGGCCCGATCGAGCCGGCGCCGACATCGACGGTGATGCTGCCGGAAATCCTGACATCGGTATCGCCGATCTTGAATGTACCGTTCTCGCCGGCTGGCAGCGCATCGTCCGGCTCGGGAGCCGGCTTGGCGATGCGGTAGTCGCCGGTTACGCCGGGAAGGGCGCTTTTTTGCGTCGACGACGAACTGTCGTCGGCAAGTGCCGCGCCGCTGATGAGGCCCGCAATGGCGAGCGCTGCAACGGCGATTACGCGGTGCAATGATCTGGACTGATGAGTGTCGGTCATCCCAGGACTATAGTGGCGCGCCGCCGATGGAACCAGACCGGCATCGTCAAATCTTCGACTACCTGCCGGACGGTCTCCGATCCGGCCCTGGCTTACGCCGCTTTCTTTCGCGTGTCGAAAACATGGTCGACGATGCCCCAGGACTGGGCCTCGCGGGCGGTCATGAAGTGGTCGCGGTCGAGCGTGCGTTCCACCTCTTCATAGCTGCGGCCGCAATGCTGCGCGTAAAGTTCGGCCATGTGCCGTTTCGTCCGGCCGATGCGCTCGGCATGGCGCTGGATGTCGGATGCCTGGCCCTGGAACCCACCCAGCGGCTGATGCAGCAGGATAGTGGCATTCGGCAGGGAAATCCGGCGCCCCGGTGTGCCTGCCATCAGCAGGAACGAGCCCATCGAGGCGGCAAAGCCCATGCATACGGTGGACACTGGGCAGCTGATATATTGCATTGTGTCGTAGATGGCGAAGCCGCTGGTCACCACGCCGCCCGGCGAGTTGATGTAGAGCGAGATCTCCTTGTCGGGATTGTCCGATTCCAGCGACAAAAGCTGCGCGCAGACTAGCGCCGAGATGTCGTCGTTGATCTCGCCGTTGATGAAGACGATACGCTCGCGCAGCAGCCGTGAAAAGATGTCGAAGGCACGTTCGCCGAGGCTCGATTGCTCGATGACCATCGGCACCAGACTGGCAACACCGCTCATTTTTCTTCTCCGATTTTCATATTATGCCGCGCGCAGAAGGCGCGGTGCGTTCGCGGCGATGGGCTTTCCGATTGCGCGCAGATCGAGCGAAAGCCGGCAGCCGCCGCCTGCCATGGCGACAGCAGGCATGGCCTTGCGGGCAAAGCCGTCATGGACAATGCGCAGATGCGTGCCGCCGGAAACGGTTCGGGCAAGTGTGAAGGTGACGGTACTGTCGAGCGGATCCTGCCTGGCTGCGTCGCCCGGCTGCTCCCGCCAGGAATAGCGCAGCAGCTTCCCGGGTTCGGCGTCGAGGATTTCGCATTCGACCGGCGTTTCCGGTCCGGCGAAGGCAAAACGGTTGCCGATCTCGGGGCTGATGTCGTTCGGCATCATCCAGGCGGCCAGCAATTCCGGTACGGTCAGGGCCCGCCATACCTTTTCCGGCGGCTCGGCAAGCTCGTACTCGAACTCGAGCGCATCCGCGGCGTCGCCTTGGCCGTCGTTGGCCGCTAATCCCGCCTTCTTCATTGATCCATGTCCTTCAAAACCGCCTTCAGCCTTTCGATGCGCTCCGGCCAGAATGTCCGGTAGCGTTCGATCCAGGAGAGCAAGGGGGCGAGCCCCTGCGGATCGGCGCGGTAATAGGCGTTGCGGCCGGCTCGCCGCTCGACCACCAGCCCGGCGCCACGCAGCACCGCCAGATGCTGCGACACCGCGGGCTGCGACACCGTCATCCCGGTGCGCAATTCCGACACGCTCATCTCGCCGGCGGCCAGCCGCTCAAAGACGGCGCGGCGCGTCGGGTCGGCCAGTGCGCGAAAAACCTCTGCTTCGATCATGCCAAAAGCATAAGTGCATACTTATCGATTTGGCAAGCGGTCTTTTCGGGCCCATATGATCGGCTTCGGCATTGCTGCCATTCCTTGACAATAAGCAGCGATGCGGATAAGAACGAAAAGGGAACAAAAACCTTGTGGGTAAAGGCAGCCATGGCAAGCGGCGATCGCCTGCAGCCTGTAAGGTGCTGCGACAAAAATTTGTTTCGGATGAGCGCGGAGAAATATCATGGCGGGTAGCGTCAACAAGGTCATTCTGGTCGGCAATCTCGGCGCGGATCCCGAAATCCGTCGCCTGAATTCGGGTGAGCCGGTCGTCAACATCCGCATCGCCACATCGGAAAGCTGGCGCGACAAGAATTCCGGCGAACGCAAGGAAAAAACCGAGTGGCACAACGTCGTCATCTTCAATGAGGGCATCGCCAAGGTGGCGGAGCAGTATCTGAAGAAGGGCATGAAGGTCTATGTCGAGGGCCAGTTGCAGACGCGCAAATGGCAGGACCAGACCGGTGCCGACAAGTACACGACGGAAGTCGTTCTGCAGAAATTCCGCGGTGAGCTGCAGATGCTCGACGCACGCGGACAGGGCGAGGGCGGTCAGGTCGGCGGCTATACCGGTGGCGGCAGCAGCCGTGGTTCCGATTTCGGCCAGTCCAGCCCGAGCGAAGGCTTCAATCGCGGTGGCGGCGGTGCCAAGAGCGGCGGCGGCGGTGGTTCGTCGCGCGAATTGGATGACGAAATCCCGTTCTGATCGCAACAGTTATGTCAGACACAGTGCCCCGAGAGTCGTTCATGGACTTTCGGGGTTTTGCATCGTGCTTCAAGGGCTGACCAGACCGATCAAGGAAATACGGTGAAAGGACGAGTTCGGTGAAAGCACGGGTAAAGTGGGTCGAGGAGCGCACCTTCGTCGGGGAATCCGGCAGCGGTCACAAGGTCGTGCTCGGAACAGCGCACGGACCGGAAGGCAGGACGCCGGGTCCAAGCCCGATGGAGCTGGTGCTGATCGGCACCGGTGGCTGTTCGGCCTATGATGTCGTGCATATCCTCGAAAAGGGCCGCGAGGCGGTCGAGGACTGCGTGGTCGAGCTTGATGCCGAGCGGGCCGAAACCGAGCCAAGAGTGTTCACCCGCATCCACATGCATTTCGTCGTCAAGGGCAGGGCACTCTCCAGCGTCAAGGTGAAACGCGCGATCGACCTTTCGATCGAAAAATATTGCTCGGCCTCCGCGATGCTGGCCAAGACCGCCACGATTACCCACGATTTCGAGGT
>NZ_RZTT01000471.1 GCF_003996995.1 Mesorhizobium sp. M7A.T.Ca.US.000.02.2.1
ATGTGCATCAGCCGCTTGCGGCTTTCGGACGGTGTCGGCGGCACCGACTGCTCGATTTCGAGCGTGAATTCCTGCGCGGCCGGATTGTGCGTCGAACTGATCGTCAGGTTCGGCGTGCCTGCCTGATGATACCAGAGCGCGAACTGCGACAGGTCGCGGCCGGACGCATCCTCGAACACCTTGATGAAATCCTCGATCGTCGCCGCGTCACCGTCGTGTCGCTCGAAATAGAGGTCCATGCCGGCGCGAAAGACGTCGGCACCGAGAATTGTGCGGATCATCCGCACCACTTCGGAGCCTTTCTCGTAGACCGTCGCAGTGTAGAAATTGTTGATCTCGCGGTAGCGGCGCGGCCGCACTGGATGCGCCAGTGGGCCCTGGTCCTCGGGAAACTGGTGGGCGCGCAAGGTGCGCACTTCGGCGATGCGCTTGACCGCGCGCGAGCGCTGGTCGGCGGAGAATTCGTGGTCGCGGAAAACCGTCAGGCCTTCCTTCAGGCAGAGCTGGAACCAGTCGCGGCAAGTGATTCTGTTGCCTGTCCAATTGTGGAAATACTCATGCGCGATGATCGCCTCGATATTGGCGAAATCGGCGTCCGTCGCGGTCTCCCGATCGGCCAGCACATATTTGTCGTTGAAGATGTTGAGGCCCTTGTTCTCCATCGCTCCCATGTTGAAGTCTGACACGGCGACGATGTTGAAGACGTCGAGATCGTATTCGCGGCCGAATGCCTCTTCGTCCCATTTCATCGACCGCTTCAGGGCATCCATCGCGTAGCCGGCCAGCTTCTCCTTGCCGGGCTCGACATAGATGCCGAGTTCGACCGTGCGGCCCGACAGCGTGACGAAACTGTCCGCAAGCTGGCCGAGATTGCCGGCCACCAGCGCGAACAAATAGGATGGCTTGGGGAAGGGGTCGTGCCACACTGCATAGTGCCAGCCGTCGCCGAGGTCGCCCCTGTCGACCAGGTTGGCGTTGGACAGGAGCAGCGGCGCTTCGTCACGCATTGCTTCTATGCGCACCGTGTAGACGGACAGGATGTCGGGACGATCGAGGAAATAGGTGATGCGGCGAAAGCCCTCGGCTTCGCATTGCGTGCAGTAGACATGGCTCGAGCGGTAGAGGCCCATCAGGGCTTCGTTGCCGGCCGGCGCCACCTCGGTCTCTATGAGCAACTGGAAGCGACGTGCCGCCGGAGGCTTGAGGATTGTCAACCGGTCAGGCGTCGCCAGCAGATCCGCCGGTTTTACCTTCTTGCCGTCGATCTCGATGCGCTTGAGCGTCAGCCCGTCGCCGTCGAGCACCAACGGTGCCGACAGGGAGACGTCGTCACGACGCTCTATCGTGAGGACGGCGGTGACACGCGTTGCGTCTGGCGAAAGGCGGAAGGTAAGGTCGGTTTTCGGAATGAGGTAGTCGTTGGGGCGATAGTCTTCGAGTTTGAAGACCTGGCCGGTGTCCGTGCGCATTCCGTGGGTTTTCCTGTCGATTGCGTTGGCGGCGGATTGTGTCCGCTGGTCCAAGAAATTTGAAGTCCGCGCTCTTTACACGAAACGGCCCCTCGACAAAACTGAGGCAATGCCTATTTCAGGCGTTCCTTCTCCTGTCATCATCACGAGGCACCCATGACCGTCGTCACACCGAAATTCGGCATGGGCGCATCCGTGCTGCGGCGCGAGGATGCCGCCTTCATCCAGGGCCAGGGCCGCTATACCGACGACATCCAGCCGGCTGGCGTCCTGCATGGCTATCTCCTGCGCTCGCCGGTCGCCAAGGCCAGCTTCACCATCGGTTCGACCGAGGCGGCGAAGACGGCACCTGGCGTCCATCTGGTGCTGACCGGCAAGGATCTTGCCCATCTCGGCGATCTGAAATCCGGCGTCATGCAGGAACAGCCGGACGGCACCAAGGCTCCGACGCGCGACATCCCGATCCTGTGCGGCGACCGCGTCAACTATGTCGGCGATGCCGTTGCCTTCGTCGTCGCCGACAGCCGAGCCTTGGCGCAGGATGCCGCCGAACTGATCGATGTCGACTATGACGGCGAAGATGCGGCCTCCGGGACGGCAACGGCATTGGCCGAAGGCACGCCGCTGGTCTGGCCGGAGCTTGGTTCCAACCGCGCCTTCAGCTACCACATGGGCGACAAGAAAAAGAGCGAAGCGGCTTTCGCCAAAGCCGCCCATGTCACCCGCATCGAGTTCGTCAACAACCGGCTGGTGTGCAACTACATGGAGCCGCGCTCCGCGATCGGCGAATGGAACGTCGAGGAGAAGCGCTTCGTGCTGACCACCGGGTCGCAAGGCGTGCACTCCATGCAGTATATCCTGGCCAGCGTGTTCAAGATCAAGAAGGACCAGCTGCGCGTCATCACGCCTGATGTCGGCGGTGGTTTCGGGCCGAAGAGCTTCGTCTACCGCGAATATCCGCTGGTGCTGGAAGCGGCAAAGCGGCTTGGCCGCCCGGTGAAATGGGCCGGTGACCGCACGGAGCACTTCCTGACCGACGCGCAAGGCCGCGACAATTTCGTCACGGCTGAGATGGCGCTGGACAAGGACGGCCGCTTTCTCGGCATGAAGGTGGACCTGCTCGCCAACATCGGCGCCTATATCTCGCAATACGGCCCGTTCATCCCCTATATCGGCGTCACCATGTCGACCGGTGTCTACGATATCCAGGCGCTCGACGTCTCGGTGACCGGCCTCTACACCAACACCTGCCCGGTCGATGCCTATCGCGGTGCCGGCCGTCCGGAAGCAGCCTTCCTGCTGGAAAAGCTGGTCGATGCCTGCGCCCATGATCTCGGCCTGCCTGTCGAGGAGATCCGCCGCCGCAACTTCATCCGGCCGGAGCAATTTCCCTACCGGACGCAAACCGGCCGCCTCTACGACACCGGTGAATTCGAAGGCCATATGGAGCGCGCTATTGAGCAATCCGAATGGAAAGCGTTTCCCGAGCGGCTGGCGCAATCGAAGGCCGGCGGAAAAATCCGCGGCCTCGGCATGGCGACCTATATCGAGGCCTGTGCCTTTCCGGGCTCCGAACCGGCCTTCGTCGAACTCAACGGCGATGGCACGGTGACGCTGAAGATCGGCACCCAGACCAACGGACAGGGGCACGCCACCGCCTATGCCCAGTTCCTGTCGGAAAAGCTCAATCTCGACATCGACAAGATCCATGTCCGCCAGGGCGATACCGATGAATTGAAAGCCGGCGGCGGCACCGGCGGCTCGCGCTCCATACCGCTGGGGGGTGTATCGGCTTCCCGCGCGGGCGAGGATCTGGCCAACAAGATCAAGCGCATCGCCGCCGACGAGCTTGAAGCCTCGGCCGGCGACATTGAGCTGTCTGATGGTGTTGCCCGCATCGTCGGCACCGATCGCTCGATCGATTTTTCCGCCATCGCCAAGGCCGCCAAGACGCCGGATGATCTCAAGGGCTTTGGCGAGTTCGTGCAGGACGAATGCACCTATCCCAACGGCACTCATATCTGCGAGGTCGAGATCGATCCCGACACCGGCGCGACCGAGATCGTCCGCTACACCATCGTCGACGATTTCGGCGTCACCGTGAACCCGATCCTGCTCGCCGGCCAGGTGCATGGCGGCGTCGTGCAAGGCATCGGCCAGGCACTGACCGAGGACACCATCTATGGCGAGGACGGACAGCTTTTGACGGCGAGCTTCATGGATTACGCCATGCCGCGCGCCGACAATTTCCCGTTCTTCCATTTCGAGACCCGCAACGTGCCTTCGACCACCAATGCACTCGGCATCAAGGGCGCGGGCGAGGCCGGCACCATCGGCTCGACGCCGGCGGCACTCAATGCGGTGACTGACGCGCTCTGGCGCGCCTATGGCGTCAAGCACATCGACATGCCGGCAACGCCGGCGCGTATCTGGGCGACCATCCGAGAAGCGTCGGGAGCGTGACAGCAGGCCCCGGCAGCCCCCCGGCCACAGCCAGCGGTGATGCCGGCGGGCACGACACGCTAACCGGCATCATGTTCAAGATCGTGTCGGTGGCGGTCTTCGTCGGCATGCAGACCTGCATCAAAGCCGCAGGCACGGTTCCGGCCGGCCAGATTGTCTTCTTCCGCTCTTTCTTCGCTATCTTCCCGATCATCGCCTTCCTGGCCTTCAGGAAAGAACTCGGCACTGCCTTCACCACCAAGCGTCCGTTCAACCACATCGCCCGCGGCCTGGTCGGCGTCTGCGCCATGGGGCTCGGCTTTTTTGCGTTGACCCGGCTGCCGCTGCCGGAAGCGATCACGCTGAATTACGCGCAGCCGCTGCTGGTGGTGGTGTTCAGCTCCATCT
>NZ_RZTT01000472.1 GCF_003996995.1 Mesorhizobium sp. M7A.T.Ca.US.000.02.2.1
GGCTGAAACCTCGGTCCGCAACTTCAACATCAATTTCGGCCCGCAACACCCTGCGGCGCACGGCGTTTTGCGCCTTGTGCTGGAGCTGGACGGCGAAGTCGTCGATCGCGTCGATCCGCATATCGGGCTCTTGCATCGCGGCACCGAAAAGCTGATCGAGGCCAAAACCTATCTGCAGGCGATTCCCTATCTCGACCGGCTCGACTATTGCGCGCCGATGAACCAGGAGCACGCCTTCGCGCTCGCCGCCGAGCGCCTGCTCGGCATCGAAGTGCCGAAGCGCGGCCAGCTGATCCGCGTTCTCTACTGCGAAATCGGCCGCATCATGTCGCACATCCTCAATGTGACGACGCAGGCGATGGACGTCGGCGCGCTGACGCCGCCGCTGTGGGGCTTCGTCGAGCGCGAAAAGCTGATGGTGTTCTATGAGCGCGCCTCGGGTTCGCGCATGCATGCCGCTTACTTTCGGCCCGGTGGCGTCCACCAGGATCTGCCGCAGAAACTGATCGAGGACATCGGTAAGTGGATCGACCCGTTCCTGAAGTCGATCGACGACCTCGATCAGCTGCTGACCGGCAACCGCATCTTCAAGCAGCGCAATGTCGATATCGGCATCGTCTCGCTGGCGGATGCCTGGGCATGGGGTTTTTCGGGCGTGATGGTGCGCGGTTCGGGCGCTGCCTGGGACCTGCGCAAGTCGCAGCCCTATGAATGCTATTCGGAAATGGATTTCGACATTCCGATCGGCAAGAACGGCGACTGCTTCGACCGCTACCTCGTACGCATGGAAGAAATGCGCCAGTCTGCGAAGATCATGCGCCAGTGCGTCGATCTCCTGCTCGGCAAGGAAAGCACCGGGCCGGTGTCGAACCTCGACGGCAAGGTGGTGCCGCCCAAGCGCCAGGCGATGAAGCGCTCGATGGAAGCGCTGATCCATCACTTCAAGCTCTACACCGAGGGTTATCGCGTGCCGGCCGGCGAGGTTTACGCCGCGGTCGAGGCGCCGAAGGGCGAATTCGGCGTCTATCTGGTTTCCGACGGCTCCAACAAGCCCTACCGCTGCAAGCTGCGCGCGCCGGGTTTCGCACATCTGCAGGCGATGGATTTCCTCTGCCGCGGCCACATGCTGGCCGACGTCACCGCCGTTCTCGGCTCCCTCGACATCGTGTTTGGTGAGGTCGATCGCTAAATGTCAGTCCGCCGTCTCGCAGAAGCCAGCGTCCAGCCAGCATCCTTCGCCTTCAACCGGGCGAATGCGGCCGCGGCGAAGCAATGGATTAAGAAGTACCCGAAGGGCCGTGAGCAGTCGGCCATCATTCCCTTGCTGATGATAGCGCAGGAGCAGGAAGGCTGGGTGACGAAGGCGGCCATCGAGACGATTTCCGACATGCTCGGCATGCCGCGTATCCGCGGGCTCGAAGTCGCGACCTTCTACACGCAGTACCAGTTGAATCCGGTCGGCACGCGTGCGCATATCCAGGTCTGCGGCACCACGCCCTGCATGCTGCGCGGTTCGGAAGCGCTGATGGATGTGTGCCGCTCCAAAATCCATCACGACCAGTTCCACGCCAACGACAAGGGCACCTTGTCCTGGGAAGAGGTCGAATGCCTTGGCGCCTGCGTCAACGCGCCGATGGTCATGATCTTCAAGGACACGTTCGAGGATCTGACGCCGGAACGCCTGGCTGAAATCATCGATCTCTATGACGCCGGCAAGGGTGCTTCGGTGGAACCGGGGCCGCAGAACGGCCGCACCGGCTCCGAGCCGGCCTCCGGCCTCACCACGCTGAAGAGCGAAAAGGCGATCCTCAAGTCGACCCGCGAAAGGGAGGCCAGGGAGGCCGCCAAGGCCGCCAGGGCGGCGCCCGACGCGATCATCGCGGCGCCTGTGCCGGGGCCGGCCGCGGCCCCTGTCGCACCGTCCAACACCAGCAAGCCGAAGACCGACGCCCCTGAAACCAGCCCGGCATTGAAGACGCCTTCAAAAACCAAGGTCGCGCCGGCGGTTGAAAAGGCGGCGAGCGTTGCCGCGCCGCTGCATTCGGCCGCCAACGCCAACAAGGCGGACTCCAAGGTCGAGCAGGTTTCCAAGCAGCGCAGCGGCCCGACAACCAAGGCCGAGCCGGCATCCGCCTTCAAGGCGCCTGAGGTCAAGGTGCCGGCGGCCAAGCCGGCCAAACCGTCGCTCGGGGACAAAAACCGTCCGGCCGGAATCGATAAACCGGCACAGGTCGACGACCTCAAGCTGATCTCCGGCGTCGGCCCCAAGATCGAGGGCATCCTGCATACGCTGGGCATTTTCACCTTCGCGCAGGTCGCGTCGTGGAAGAAGGCCGAACGCGAGTGGGTGGATGGCTATCTCTCTTTCCAGGGCCGCATCGATCGCGACGACTGGGTCAAGCAGGCCAAGGCGCTCGCCAAGGGTGGCGTCGCCGAATACATCCGCGTCTTCGGCAAGAAGCCGGTCTGAGGGACGAAAAATGCTTCAGGACAAAGACCGCATCTTCACCAATATCTACGGCCTGTTCGACAAGTCGCTGGCCGGCGCGATGGCGCGCGGCGCCTGGGACAACACGCCCGGCATCGTTGCCAAGGGGCGCGAGTGGATCGTCAACGAGATGAAGGCGTCGGGCCTGCGCGGCCGCGGCGGCGCCGGCTTCCCGACCGGCCTCAAATGGTCATTCATGCCCAAGCAGAGCGATGGCCGGCCGAGCTATCTCGTCATCAATGCCGACGAATCCGAGCCCGGCACCTGCAAGGACCGCGACATCCTGCGCAACGACCCGCACACGCTGGTCGAGGGCGCGCTGCTTGCCGGCTTCGCCATGGGCGCGATTGCCGCCTACATATATGTGCGCGGCGAGTTCATCCGCGAGCGCGAGGCGCTGCAGCGCGCGATCGAGGAGGCCTATGAGGCCAAGCTGATCGGCAAGAACAACACGTCCGGCTACGATTTCGACATCTACATGCACCACGGCGCCGGCGCCTATATCTGCGGCGAGGAGACAGCACTCCTCGAAAGCCTCGAAGGCAAGAAGGGCCAGCCCCGGCTGAAGCCGCCATTCCCTGCCAATGTCGGCCTCTATGGCTGCCCGACCACGGTCAACAATGTCGAATCGATCGCGGTCGCGCCGACCATTCTGCGCCGCGGTGCGGCCTGGTTCTCGTCCTTCGGCCGGCCCAACAATGTCGGCACCAAGCTGTTTTGCATCTCCGGCCACGTCAACAATCCGTGCACGGTCGAAGAGGCGATGTCGATCTCGTTCCGCGAGCTCATCGAGACGCATTGCGGCGGCATTCGCGGCGGCTGGGACAATCTTTTGGCGGTCATACCGGGCGGCGCCTCTGTGCCGCTGGTGCCGGCCGAGCAGATCATCGACACGCCGATGGATTTCGACGCGCTGCGCGACCTCAAATCCGGCCTTGGAACCGCGGCTGTCATCGTCATGGACAAGTCGACCGATGTCGTGAAGGCGATTGCGCGGCTTTCCTATTTCTACAAGCACGAGAGCTGCGGCCAGTGCACGCCATGCCGCGAAGGCACCGGCTGGATGTGGCGGGTGATGGAACGGCTGGTGCGCGGCGAGGCGCAGAAGCGCGAGATCGATATGCTGCTCGACGTCACCAAGCAGATCGAGGGCCACACCATCTGCGCGCTGGGCGACGCGGCGGCATGGCCGATCCAGGGCCTGATGCGGCATTTCCGCGGCGAGGTGGAGCGGCGCATCGACGAGTTTTCGCGCAATGCGCACCGGGCCGAGCCTGTGATGGTGGCGGCGGAATAGAAGAATGTTTACGCGGGCGGAAGTCCGCAGCGAAGGGCGGGGCGAACGAAGAAACGACCAGGAGAACTCTATGGCGCCGTATTCGAACCCGCTGATGCCCAATTTGGACCAGATCGAGAAGATGAACCAGGACTTGACCAGGATGATGCCGAAGGAGATGGCCAGCGCCGTCAACCTTTTCGTGCATCCTGTGGCGGGTGCGGCGGCGATGTCGGCGCTTGGCCTCGGGCTCGCCAACCATGCTTTCGGCGTCTGGCTGGGCGCGTTTTCAGGCGCGGCAGAAGCCTCGCAGCGGCTGCTGCAGCCGATCGTCGATGATTTCGAGGCGCGCGTCGCGCAGTTCGAAGATCCAAGTCCTTCCTCCACCAAGGCACGGGCGACGGCGAAAACCATGATTGCGGAGGCGCAGTCCTTCGCCCGGGAGGTCACCGATATTGCCGCCAAGGAAGCCGCCACTGCCGTGCCGGCCGCAAACGCCGCTCCGGCGACAAGCGGCGCCGGCGATGCGCTGATGCCCGATGATTTCAGGC
>NZ_RZTT01000473.1 GCF_003996995.1 Mesorhizobium sp. M7A.T.Ca.US.000.02.2.1
GGCGGCGCGACAGGTCGACATGGTCGGCGATCTCGATCAGTGACAGCGGCTCCGACAGATTGCCCTCCATCAGTTCGATGATGGTCAGCACTTTCGAGTTCTGGACGCCGAGGCGGGCGCGTAGTGGCAGGCGCTGGCGGTCGGTGGGGCTGCGCACGCGGTCGGTCAGCACCTGCTCGCAGACGCGGTTGACGAGGTTCTCGTCAAAGTCGTCGCCGATCAGCTTCAGCATCATGTCGAGTGCGGCGGTGCCACCGGCGCAGGTGTAGATGTTCTGGTCGATCTCGAAGAGGTCGGCAAAGACGTTGGCCTTCGGGAACGCTTCGGAAAAGCCCGGCAGGTTCTCCCAGTGGATGGCGCAGCGTTTGTTGGACAGCAGGCCGGCGGCGGCGAGGATATGCGCGCCGGTGCACAGGCCGCCGACGGCGACGCCGCGATTGTATTCCTCGCGCAGCCAGGCGAAGGCGGACTTGTTCTGGTAGCGCTCGACATTGATGCCGCTGCAGACGATGGCCATATTCGGCCGGTCGGGACCTGCCATCTTCTTGCGTTCATCCTCGAGCGACGTGTTGACCGCGCATTCGACCCCGTTCGAGGCGCGCACCGGCTTGCCGTCGATGCTGGCGAGGCGCCAGCGATAGGCCTCGTAGCCGAGCATGCGATTGGCCGAACGCAACGGGTCTAGCGCGGTCGCAAAAGCGATCATGGTGAAATCGGGAATAAGGAAGAATACAAACGATCGCTTGATCGGATGCTTTACGGCGTTCAAGGGAACCTCACACAGCCATGGCGCGAACAGGATGTCGCGAATAGCATAGCGACATCAGGAAAAACCATGTCTGTCAATCGGCTACGCCGCTACGACAAGATTAAATTTGCGACATGGGTCGCAAATGGGCAATCGGCGTGCAGCGAGCCCTGGAAGTGGCACGAACTGTTCAAGGGACGGGCAACGTACTGCCTGCGCGCAAAACAAAAACGCCGCTTGGCTGGAGCCAGGCGGCGTTACAGTTTTAAAGCAGCGGCAGGGATGCGCTGCCCCTAAAATCTTCAGGCGACGAAGCCGAGGCGCGCCGCATTCATGGCGCCGGTCTGGCCGGGCATAGTGTTGGCGAGACGCTGACGCTCGAGAGCGGTGGTCAGGTTCATTTCGCGGCGGGCAAAGAGGCGTGCAAAAAGCTTCATAATCATCTCCATTTGTTGCTCAGACGGGTCGCCTTCGCTTGATGGAGTGGGGCAGCTCGTTTGCTGGCGCCGATATAGGCTTGTGTAAGCAGAAACTAAATCGCAAAAGCGAAGCGCTTGATATGAAATGCGACATCGGTTGCGACAGATTTGGGCAAGGTGCCCAAAATTTGCGGTTATTTACAAGGCATTAATTGGAAACAGGAGCTGCTATGCGGCTTTCTCATATGCGTCATGCGCTGGAAACATGGCTCTAAAAATTCATTTGAGTGCAAATAAAATAGAGAAGGCCTGCCGGGCGGTTTGCGCGGCAGGCCTTCAGCATATGGTACACACGATCTACTTTGCTCCAGCCCAGGATCCGACGCCGTTGCGAGTACCGGTCTTGGTATCGGAAGCTTCAGGCCAGCCGATGTCCTTCTGCAGTTCGATCGGCAGGGAGCGGATAGCGCGTTCAGTCTGGTAGCGGGCGCGCGCCGCGCTGAATTCGGTCGCGATGCGACCAAGGGACGACAGGATAGACATCTCTTTCTCCTTTAGGTTGGCTAGTGCCAGACAGCGAGTTGGCTACTGCGGGTTTGTTTCAACTTCATTTCGTGTCGAATGCAGGTCTGTGTCGATGGTCGTTTCATGGCTGCTTGTGGCAGCTACTGCTTCGATGGAGTTGACTATCCTCCCAATCTGATGTTCAATCAAACGAAATGGAATGATGTTTTGTATCAGAAAAATTGAAGGTCGGTTGCCATGAACGCCCCGCTCAATCATCCGCTGCCGCTGCTCGATCTCGATGTTTTGCGCACGTTCGTGGCGATTGCCGAGACCGGCAGCTTCACCACCGCCGCCAATGCCGTGTTCCGCACGCCGTCAGCCGTTTCCATGCAGATCAAGAAGCTCGAGGACATTCTCGGCCGCTCCGTGTTCGCGCGCGACGCTCGCTCGGTGTCGCTGACGACGGACGGCGAGATGCTGCTCGGCTATGCCCGCCGGCTGCTGTCCATCAATCGCGAGGTGGTGTCGAAGTTCATCATTCCCGAGATTGTCGGTGTGGTGCGGCTTGGCTCGCCGGACGATTACGGTGAGCGCGTGCTGCCGCATGTGTTGAAGCGTTTCGCGCAGTCGCATCCGTCGATCGCCGTCGACGTCACCATAGACCAGAGCAGCAATCTGCGCCGGCGCATGGACGACCGGGCGCTCGACATCACGCTGCTGACCAATTCCTACAAGACCAGCGCGCTCGGCGCCGAGGTGCTGCTGACCGAGCCGATCGTCTGGGCCGGTGCCAAGGGCGGCTGCGCGCATCTGCGCGAGCCGCTGCCGGTATCGCTGTGGGAAGAGGGCTGCGCCTGGCGTGCCGGCGCGCTCGACGCGCTTGGCCGCGAGGGCCGCAACTACCGCATCGCCTATATGAGCGCACACACGGCCGGCCAGCGCGCCGCGATCATGTCCGATCTCGCCGTGGCGCCATTGCCGAAGTCGTTCCTCGGCAATGACATGGTCGAACTCTGCCCGAAGGACGGCATGCCCGACATCGGGACCTACAATCTGGCAATGGTGGTGGCGCCGGATGCCAGTGCCCCGGTCAAGGCCGTTGCCGACCACATCCGCGCGACTTTCGAAGTCTTCCGGGAAACCGGCAAGTTCTGACCGGCTGGTCGGACGATAGTATAAAGCTACTCCGCCGCTTCGGCGGGGCGCTGTTCAGGCCTTACTCTCGTATCGTGCACGATCCGGCTCTCCCCGAGAAAGGCGACGATGCGCTCGCGGGCGCGCCGGGCTTCCGGCATGTCAATCAGCGGCCAGACGTGGAACATGCCTTCCTCATAGACAAGATCGATTTCAACGCCGGCTGCGCGGGCTTTTTCGGCGAAGATCAGATTGTCGGGAGTCAAAAGATCGCGCGAGCCGGTCAAAAGCAGCGTTCTTGGCAGCACGGACAGATCTCCATAGACCGGGCTGATGTGCCAGTCGCTGGGATCGATGCCGGCACTGTACAGGCGAATCGCCTCCCTTCCGCCAGCTATGCCCAGCCAAGGGTCGTTGCGTTCCGCCTCGAACACTGCAGGGTTGGTGAGCGACACGTCGAGACCCGGCGAAATGAGCACATGCCGCGACGGCAGGGGCAGTCCTTCTTCGGCGACCATCATGGTCAGCACCACAGCCATATTGCCGCCGGCGGAATCGCCCATGAAGACGATGTCTTCGGCTTCCGTCTCGGCGAGCATCTGCCGGTAGACATCGCCAACCATTCCGAACATGGCATGGAAATCGTGTTCGGGAGCGATTGGATAGATCGGCACCGTGATCCCGTAGCCCAGCCGATCCGCCATCTCGGCGATCAGGTGCCAATGATAGGGTGTGATTTCAAAGACATAGGCACCGCCGTGCAAGTAGAGAATCCGCTTCTGCTCGCCGGTCCTGGGTGCGATTTCGTAGACGGGGAAGCCATCGACCGTATGCATCTCGATGTCGAGACGCTGATGCAACGAGGCGGGCGGGCGGTGGTTCTCGGTCTTGCGCGCGGCCGCGATCCAGCGCTGCAAATTTTCCGGACTGGCAAATGCCTGCTTGCGGCTGTGCCGCAGGACGAAAGACACGACATGGCTTTTCAAACTTGGCATGCGAATACACGAACTTCGGCAAAGCCGACTAAGAGAACCCCCACTATCTTCGAAGATCGTGCCGTGGCCGAAAATGTCAAGATTTGCGCCGTATCTACATGGTGGTGTGATCCGCGCCGCGGTGCTCAGCGGCGCGGTAGAAGTGCGGCACGCAGCCGGTTGCTGGTGGTCGCCGGGGACATGCGAGATTCCCGGCGCATACCGAGCAATTTGCATTTGTTGGCGAAGGTCATCAGCGCGCGGCGCTCCAGATCGTGTTGATAAGTGCGGCCTTTTCGCTGGATCGCGGCGATACCGGCCAGCCGATATCCTTCTGGATTTCGGGCGGCAGGCTGTTCAACAGGCGTCGCGCCTTGCTGCGGTCGTGAGCATTCTTGATGGCCGTGCCATAGCGGCCGAGGTTTTCGAGCATTGACATCGTTGTCTCCTCTGGAGCGTTGCGGCGGCTGGAAAGATATCTCCAGCCTGCCATTCGATGCCGGTTGAATGCGCCTGCCATGTAT
>NZ_RZTT01000474.1 GCF_003996995.1 Mesorhizobium sp. M7A.T.Ca.US.000.02.2.1
CAAAGCCCGGATCGTGCCGCACCGTGCCGGCCGCCCCGGCGCGCCGAAGGTGTTCTTTGAAAGCGTTGCCGTCTCGGACCGGCTTTTTGTGGAAACTATGTGCCGGGCGCTGCATCTCAGGAATTTCCGCAACATCGGCGTCGACGGGCTCGACCTGTTCTTCAACTACAACCCGTTGATCAACGACCATGCCGGGCGGGCAATGGCCGAGATTCGCCTGATGACCAGGCATCTCGGCGAGTTCGGCCTGGCGCCGGCCATGCTGGTCTGCGAAATCACCGAACAGGCGGCGGACGACGCGCTTCTCGTGCGGCTGGTGCGCGAAATGCGGCGCGACGGCATCCGCATCGCCATAGACGATTTCGGCACCGGGCACTCGACCGAGGAGCGGGTGAGCCTGCTCAAGCCCGACATCGTCAAGATCGACGGCACCTGGTTCGCGGAGTTCTGCCGCCACGCTGCCGCCGAACGGTTCTTCCGCCCGCTGGTTTCCAGCCTGCATGACCGCGGCGCCAAGGTGCTGGTCGAAGGCATCGAGCAGCCCACCCATCTGCGCGTCGCGCTCGAAGGCGGCGTCGACCTGCTGCAGGGTTTTCTCCTTGCCCGTCCGGCCTTGGCCGGCACGGTATTCGAGGAGAAACCGCTGGTCATCGATGCGCTGCTGGGCCGGGACAGCAAGGTCGTGCCCCTCTTTGGCTAGGGCATGTCGATATTCAGGTGATGCCGGCCTGCAAACGGCGGCTTCCTGCGCTTCCGGTGCTCACGTACTTAAGTACGCTCCGCTCCGGTTCTCGGAACCCACCGTTTTCGGCTCGGCCTGACCTGAATCTCAACATGCCCTTCAACGGCCTCAGATTTTCGGCGATTCACACATCAGCGGCGCTGATCGTCGTACCAAAACAAATCATTGGTTGAGACCGCGGCCGCTGCGATAATCGCGCGGAGACAGTGCTCCGGGGAACAGCCATGATACTTTACGGCATGATCGACAGCGGCAATTGTTACAAGCCGCGCCTGCTGATGGCCAAGCTTGGCCTTGGCTTTACCAATGTCGAAGTGAGTTCGCACACCGGCGATACGCGCAAAGCCGACTTTGTCGCCAAGAATCCGAATGCTATGGTGCCGCTGCTCGAGTTCGACGATGGCCGGCGGCTGGCCGAATCCAACGCCATCCTGCTCTATCTCGCCGAAGGCACACGCTTCCTGCCGGCGGACAGGTATGAGCGTGGGCTTGCCTATCAATGGCTATTCTTCGAGCAATACAGCCACGAGCCTTACATTGCCGTGCGCAAGGCGCTGCTGACCTTCCCCGAACGTGCTGGGGATGCGACCCCGGAGCGGCTGGCGGTGACGCTGGAGCGCGGCAACAAGGCGCTCGGCGTGATGAACAGGCATCTGGAAAACAATGCCTTCTTCGCCGGCAGCGCGCTCAGCGTCGCCGACATCGCGCTCTATGCCTATACGCATACGGCGGAGCAGGGCGGCTTCCAGCTCGACGCCTATCCGGCGGTGGCGGCCTGGCTTGGCCGAGTGGAAGCGGATCCGGGGCATGTGCTGATCGGGTGGATGGGGTAGTTTGTCCCGCGCCAGGTGGGCGGATGGGTAGCTACTTCAAGAGATGATCATAGTCCGCATGGGTGCCGATCCAGAACCAGATCACATCATCGTTGGTGCGGGTGGCAACAGTCCGGTAATTGTCGTCAACTCGCGCAGACCAGTAGCGTCCGACCTGTTTGAAATGCAGCGAGGGATCAAAAGGATGGGGAGGCGACGTGATTCACAGAGGCCGCGTCCGACCAGCGCGATGGTCCGTCAGTGCCTGTTCGGCAAGCTTATCCAATCGGCCGGCTTTCGCATCGGCCTCGATCTGCCGATCCCACATATCCTCCCGAAGCGCTTCGAACCAGGCAGCAAACGCCTTCAGTTCTTCAGGGCTCAGTTCCGCAACGGATTTTTCAATTTGCTCAAGCTTGGTCATGGCCGAATGATACCACTACTAGGCTAAAAGTACCACCGGTGGGACTGTAGCGCACGTTGCAGCACCTAACCCCAGACAGCAAAAAGGCGGGATAAATCCCGCCTTCCATGCTTGGTAGCCTGATCGGGAGGGTCCGGTCCGGGCTGGCAGCTATCTGCTGATCCAGCTTGTCGGGTCTTTCCGCTCCAGCGCGCTTCTCGCGCGACTGTCAGTACATCCGTGACTTGCCGCGCGCCCCGAGCTCTCGCCCGGCGCGCGCTATCGCAAAATCAGGCTGCCTTGCTCAGAGATCCAGCGGACGACTTGCCAGTGCGGCGGTCCTGCTCGATCTCGAAGTTGATCTTCTGGCCTTCGACCAGGGTCGACAGTCCAGCACGCTCAACAGCGGAGATGTGGACGAAAACGTCCGCGCCGCCCGCGTCAGGCTGAATGAAGCCGAAGCCCTTGGTGGCGTTGAACCACTTGACCGTTCCAGTTGCCATTTAGATAGTCCTTCACATTTGCTTTAGATTGACCGGACCGAGGTCCAGCCGGTGTGCATCGAGATTTTGGAGATAGACGTCAGCAAACGCGATTATCGCGAGGCCCGGATCGATCGGCCGAAATATCAATGGAAGGCATATAGGCTGCTTTCGCACGAAAAACAAGACTGCGTGAGAAAGCCGTGATGAGGGCGCCGCCCAATGGCCGCCCCAATCGCGTGAGAGCGTCGCGATGATCGGAGCCTGTGGGCGCTCGATCCACACCCGCTTGGGAGGGGATCTTGGGGAGAGGACCATGAAAATCATTCTGCTTGCCGCCTGCCTGACGCTTGTCGCCGCTCAGGCGCAGGCGATCTCGCGCTACGACCCGACGCGTATGAGCTGCGGCAAGGTTCAGGGGACGATCGCCCGGCAAGGGGCGGTCATCCTGCGCTACCAGTCGAAGCGGGTGCCGGGACTGCCGCTCTACGACCGCTATGTGCAGAGCCAGCGATTCTGCAGCATGGGCGAGGTGAGGACACGGGCCTACGTGCCGAGCGCCGACACAAAGTCCTGCCCGGTCTACAACTGCAAGCGGCCGGACAATGACCGGCATTTCCGCCGGCGGTTCTTCCACAACAACTAGGCACCTGCCTACATCAAAACCCGAACGACACCTGCGCTGGTGGCGGAGGGCCGACGCGCACGCCTTCCATGGCCAGCATCTTCTCCTTGGTGATCGATCCGCCGGGCGCCGAGAAGCCGCCGATCTTGCCGCCGGCGGCAAGGATGCGATGGCAAGGGATGACCAGCGGCACCGGATTTGAGCCAAGGGCGGCCCCGGTTTCGCGGGCGAGCCCGGCATGGCCGGCGGTTTTGGCCAGCTCGCCATAGGTGGTGGTTTCGCCGAAGGAGAGTTTTCGCGCGGCGTCGTAAATGGCGAGGCGGAAATCGTCGACGCCGTCGAGATCGACCGGCACGGCGGAGAAATCGATGTCCTCGCCCGCCGCATAGGCCTTGATCGCCGCGATCAGCTCGACCACCCATGGCGGCTGCGCCGTGGCACTGGAAACGCCGCCATGGCGCAGCAGGCGCCGCTCCACCGCCTCGCGGCTGCGTTCGGGCAGGCAGAGCCGGATCAGGCCCTTTTCGCTCCAGGCAATGCCCATGAAACCGATCACTGTTTCTAACACTGCGTGGCCGGCCGTGATCGAAACTGTCGTGACCATGATGCGTTCCTTCCCGCAAAGTGGCGAAATCCGGGATTCGTTCCGGTACATATCCGGAACAATATGGCATCACCGCCTGCGTCTCGCCACCCGAAAACCACCTGAGCGCCCCGATTGCCCGGCCTGAATCGCTGGTGTAAGGAATTTCTTAACAACCCGACAAACCGGACCCGAGCGCGGCTTGCCAGCAAAACTCAACCTTATCGAGATCGGCGTGATCCTGGCCGCCGTCGGCATCAGCGGCTGCACGTCGACCTCGCAGATGAAGTCCGCGCCTGCTCTCACCGAAACCGCGACCGTCGCCGGCACTGGCGCCGGCTTCACCGTGCCGCTGCCGGAGACAGTTTCGGTGCTGCCGGAATCATCAGGGATCGCCCCCGTTCAGACGGCCGAGCTGCCGCTCGATCCCGCCGCACAGCCGGCTGCGGCGACCGCCGCTTTTGCCGGATCGACACCGGCGGCACCAGCCGTGCCCGCGGTGATGGCCGCCAATGCCTGGCAGGCGCCGCCACCAGCAAATGCGAGCAAGCCGGTCAAGGCGGCCGAGACCTATACGACCGCGGGGCTGGTCGTGCCGGCAACCGCCAAGGGCGATCGCATGCCCGGCGTCCAGCAG
>NZ_RZTT01000475.1 GCF_003996995.1 Mesorhizobium sp. M7A.T.Ca.US.000.02.2.1
GTCTGGCCAGTTGGCGGCGTCGCCACCCGAGGCGAAGGACGCCAGCTCTACCTTGCCGCGGAAAACCCGGATCGACTGGGTGAGTTGATCGGGGTGCGAGGCGAGATGCGCTGCATCGTAGTCGCGCCCATAGCAGAAGGCCTGGTCCGGCTTCAGCCGCTCGCGCAGCGGCGGGCCTAGCGCCGGGTCGACCGGATCGATGCGCGCGAACTCCGCCTTGCAGGTCGCCGCTGGGATCGGGTCGAGGCGAAAATTGTCGTCATCCTTGCCGAGTGCCTGCCTGCTATATTCCGCAGCGCCAAGCTCTTCTTCCGAACCGGCATCGAGATAGATGTCGGGCTGCAGATCCGAGAGGAACAGCCGGCCCTTGTCGTCGACCTTCAGCGACGCAAGCGTCCGGTCGCATTCCATGCCGCAATGAACCGGGCCTGTCTTGCCGTCCTCGGACGCATGATTGCACCAGCCGCCGGCCCATTCCGGCGACTTGGCGCCGCGCACGGTGGTGGCGATGAAAGCATTGTAGGACGTGTCGGAATTCACGGTCGGTTCCTCGTTCGGCCGGCTGACCGGATCATGGCCGTAGTAGAAGAAGATCCGCGTCACCTTCTGCTTCGGGTGCGCCTTGAGATGCCCCGCATCATAGACGCGGCCGAAACAGGCATCAGCGCCGTTCGGACTGAGTTCGGTGAGCTTCAGCGCATCGTCGGCGGAGGCCGATCCGGCAAGCAAGCCAAGCAGCGCCGCGCCAAACCCGGCGCCGGCGACTGTCTTCCATTCCCCTGCCCTGAACGCCATGTGATCTCTCCTCCGCATCGACAGGACGCAACGTCAATTTATGCTAGTATTGCGGCCGCAGCCACGCAATTCGCGGCGGGCCGCCAAGCGGAGGAGGATTCCATGCGTCGGCGCGATATGTTCCGCGCGGTTCTTGCCGGAACCGGAACGCTTCTCGGTTTGCGGGCAGCACAGGCAGCCGCCACCGAGCCCGCAAGGCAAAAAGTCGCCTACCACTTGAGCGACACCGACAAGGTCAATTTCGTGCTCGGCAACATCAAGAACCATTATGAGGGCACCGGCGGCAATGTCGACATCGTGCTGGTCGTGCATGGTCCCGCGCTCGCGGCCTTCAAGTCGAAAGGCATATCGGCTGCGATTTCCGGGCGCTTCGCCGGCCTGGTGCGGCAGGGGCTGGAACCCCATGCCTGCGCCAACACCATGCAAGGCATGGATATTTCGCTCCCCGACCTGCTCGCCGGGTTTCATGCCGCCGACAAGGGCGGCGTCGTCAAACTCGCCGAACTGCAAGGCCAGGGTTACGCCTATCTGCATCCGTAGAGCGGTTTGTTTGGCGCAAATTCCCCTAGGGAAAGCGCTACTCGCTTTGCCGGGAAACCGCTCCACACGTTTCCTTGAATTGCTCAAAGGCTTGAACACCGGGGTGGCAAGGGCCTACGAAGGACAGGCAGACCTCCCGGAGGAAGAACCGTGCCAGCCACCACACTCAGCATACCCGATCTTGCCGGCAAGGCAGTGCTGGTCACCGGTGCGTCGACCGGCATCGGAGCGGCGCTCGCGCTGGCCTATGCAGCGCAGAAATGCAAGGTGGCGCTGCACTACAATTCGAGTCAAGACGCCGCCGAGAAGCTCGGCCTGACGATTGCCGACAAGGGCGGCGAGGTGTTTCTCGTTCAGGGCGATTTTTCCGTTGCCGCCGATGTCGAGCGCGTCGTCGAGGACAGCGCGCAATATTTCGGCCGCCTCGACGGGCTGGTCAACAATGCCGGCGGCATGCTTGGCCGCATCCCTTATGCCGAGCAGACCGAGGCGCATTACGACGCTGTGATGGACCTCAATGCGCGCTCGGTGCTGACTGCTTCGCGCAAGGCGATCCCGTGGCTGAAGAAACAGGGCGGCTTCATCGTCAACACCTCCTCGATCGCCGCGCGCAACGGCGCCGGCGGCGGCGCCGGGCTTTACGGCTCGGCCAAGGCCTTCGTCTCCAATGTGACGCGCGGCATGGCCAAGGAACTGATCGGCTTCGGCATCCGCGTCAACGCGGTAGCGCCCGGAACAATTCTCACCCCGTTCCACAAGCGCTATTCGACCGACGAGCAGATGAAGGGCATGGTCGCCACCATTCCGCAGGGACGCGCCGGCACGGCGCAGGATTGCGTCGGCGCCTATCTGTTCCTCTCTTCGGACCTTCTCAGCGGCTACATCACCGGCCAGGTGATCGAGGTGAATGGCGGCCAGTTGATGCCTTGAACGGCTACCGGCATACTGGCGGTCTGCATGTTCTTGTCGAAAACCTCAAAGGGAGACAACGGAATGTACGGACTGATCGGCAAGATGCGGGCGGCGCGCGGCCAGCGTGACGCGGTCATGGACCTTCTGCGCGACAGTACAGGCGCCCTGCCGGGCTGCCTGAGCTATATCATCGCGCGCGACCCCGCCGATGCCGACGCGATCTGGGTCACCGAAGTGTGGACCGACGCCGAAAGCCACAAGGCCTCGCTGCAGCTTCCCGAAGTCCAGGCGGCGATCGCCAAGGCGCGGCCGTTCATCGCCGGCTTCGAATTCCAGGTCGAGACCCACCCCGTCGCCGGCTTCGGGCTGGCTGACGGCAAGACGGGGTGATCCGCCCACGGCTTTATGCCGAGGCGAGGTTCGCACTCCAGGTGCAATATCGACAGGTGAACAATCTCGACCCCGGGTTTTGCCAGTCATCGCGCTCCACTTGTAATTCTCTGAAAATGGACTAAGTTCTGTGGACTAAGTCCACTTGGAGAAACCTGCGATGCAGACCGTGAACATTCACAATGCGAAGACCAATCTTTCACGTCTCGTTGACCGAGCTGCCAAAGGTGAGCCGTTCATCATCGCCAAGGCGGGCAAACCATTGGTGAAAGTCGTGCCTATCGATCAGCCGGCCTCGTCGCAGGCGCGAAGGGTCGGTTTTATGGCCGGCCAGTTTTCCGTTCCCGACGATTTCGACCGCATGGGTGGCGAGGAGATTGAGCAACTGTTCGGTGTCAACACTTGAAACTGCTACTCGACACCCATTTGCTGCTGTGGGCGGCTGGCGAACCGGATCGGCTAACACCTGCGGCTCTCGCCGAGATTGAGGACCCCGAGAACGAATTGCTGTTCAGTCCCGCCAGCCTTTGGGAGATCGCAATCAAACGAGGACTGGGACGGGATGATTTCCAGGTCGATCCCCGTTTGCTCCGGCGAGGCCTATTCGACAATGGCTATCACGACTTGCCGATCACCAGTGAACATGCCCTCGCCATCGACGGACTTCCGGCGATCCACAAGGATCCCTTCGATCGAATCCTGGTCGCCCAGGCAACCATTGAGGGGATTACCTTGCTGACGATGGACGATCTTGTCGCCCGTTATCCCGGTCCTATCCGAAAGCTCTGACACCTTGGTAAACTGCGTGACTCGCGCGTCACACAGCTTCCTTTTTCGGCAAAGCGGGGGTTCGCATCGTCCCGCTTCAAGTCTAAGACCGAAACATGGATTCCTCGGCCGAGCAGCCATCCCCGGACCTGCCCACACTCGAGCGCATGGCGCGGATGCGCAAGCTCTGGCAGTGGCTTGCCCTGCTGGTTGTTTCCCTGCTGTTTGCCGGCGCGCTGGAACTCGCCACCCTGCCGGCGGCGTTGCTGATCGGACCGATGCTGGCGGCCATCGTCGCCGGCACCAATGGCGCCACGGTGCGTGTGCCGCGCCTTCTGTTCGGCGCCGCCCAGGCGATCGTCGGCTGCCTCGTCGCCAGCTCGATCTCGGCCGACATCTTTCCGGTCTTCTACCAGGAATGGCCGCTGTTTTTCGGCGTCGTGGTGGCGACCGTCACTGCCTCCAGCCTGCTCGGCTGGCTGATCAGCCGCTGGCGCATCCTGCCCGGCACCACCGCCGTCTGGGGCTCGTCGCCGGGTGCGGCCACCGCCATGGTGCTGATGGCCGGTGCCTTCGGTGCCGACCAGCGTCTCGTCGCTTTCATGCAATATCTGCGCGTCATCTTCGTCTCGATGACCGCAGCACTCGTTGCCAAGATGTGGGTCGACACCTCGGGCGTCGAAATCCCGCCCATCATCTGGTTTCCGCCGATCGACCGCCAGGCCTTCGCCGCCACCATCGGCATCGCGCTGGTTGGCGGCCTGGCGGGAAAGATTTTCCGGCTGCCCTCGCCCTTCTTCCTCGGCACCTTTATCTTCGGCACTGTCGTCCATCTTGGCTTGGGCGTGGAGATGCAATTGCCGCAATGGCTGCTGGCC
>NZ_RZTT01000476.1 GCF_003996995.1 Mesorhizobium sp. M7A.T.Ca.US.000.02.2.1
GTTGAGCTCCAGCCGTTTGGCCGCGCCAAGGATCTGGCCTGCGCGCGCCACGGCGAGGAAGATGCGGACGTCATCCCAGTTCATGGGGAGGATCCAGATGACAATTATCGACGCTGCGTTCTGTGGTGGAACTCAATCTCAATCCGCACGGCAGCAATTGCATCCCACCATTTGCGGGAATTGATGCTCGCTCGTCAATCGTTATCTATTCTCCGCACAACGGTTGCGTTCTCACTCGCGTTGCCATCCGCCGGCCAAAGGCGGACAATGCAGCATCACAAACAGGGAGAGAAATCATGATCGACTATGGTCATTTCATTGGCGGCAAGCATGTCGCCGGGACCAGCGGCCGCAAGCAGGATGTCATGCAGCCGATGGACGGCTCCGTGCGCGGCACGGTGGCGTTGGCCTCGCAGGCGGAACTGCGCGCGGCGGTCGAGAATGCCAAGGCAGCGCAGCCGAAATGGGCCGCGACCAACCCGCAGCGCCGCGTACGCGTGCTGATGAAGTTTCTCGAACTGGTCGCGCGCGACTATGACGAACTGGCCGACATCCTGGCGCGCGAGCACGGCAAGACGATCGCCGACGCCAAGGGCGACATCCAGCGCGGCCTCGAAGTGGTCGAGGTCTGCATCGGCGCACCGCACATGATGAAGGGCGAATTCACCGACGGCGCCGGCGCCGGCATCGACGTCTATTCGATGCGCCAGCCGCTCGGCGTGGTCGCCGGCATCACGCCGTTCAACTTCCCGGCGATGATCCCGCTGTGGAAGATCGCGCCGGCCATCGCCTGCGGCAACGCCTTCATCCTGAAACCGTCGGAACGCGATCCGGGCGTGCCGATGCGCATCGCCGAACTGTTCCTCGAAGCCGGTCTGCCGGCGGGCATCCTCAATGTCGTCAATGGCGACAAGGACGTGGTCGACGCCATCCTCGACGATCCCGACATCAAGGCCATCGGCTTTGTCGGCTCGACGCCGATCGCCCACTACATCTATTCGCGCGGCACGGCCGCCGGCAAACGCGTGCAGTGCTTCGGCGGTGCCAAGAACCACATGATCATCATGCCTGATGCCGACATGGACCAGACCGTCGATGCGCTGATCGGCGCCGGCTACGGCTCGGCCGGCGAGCGCTGCATGGCGATCTCGGTCGCCGTCCCGGTCGGCAACGATACCGCCAACCGGCTGATGGAAAAGCTGATCCCGCGCGTCGAGAGCCTGAAGGTCGGTCCTTCGACGGACTCTTCCGCCGATTTCGGCCCGCTGGTGACGGCGCAGGCGTTGGAACGGGTCAAGGGCTACGTGGATACCGGCGTCAAGGAAGGCGCCAAGCTGGTCGTCGACGGCCGCAGCTTCTCCATGCAGGGCTATGAAGACGGCTACTATATGGGTGGCTGCCTGTTCGACAACGTCACCGCGGACATGCGTATCTACAAGGAAGAGATCTTCGGGCCGGTGCTCTCTGTTGTGCGCGCGCCGACCTATGAGAGCGCGATCAAGCTCGCCAACGATCACGAGATGGGCAATGGCGTCGCCATTTTCACCCGTGACGGCGATGCCGCGCGCGACTTTGCAAGCCGTGTCCAGGTCGGCATGGTCGGCATCAACGTGCCGATCCCGGTGCCGATCGCCTACTACACGTTCGGCGGCTGGAAGGCATCTTCGTTCGGCGATCTCAACCAGCACGGCCCGGACGCGTTCCGCTTCTATACCAAGACCAAGACGGTGACCTCGCGCTGGCCGTCCGGCATCAAGGATGGTGCCGAATTCGTCATCCCGACGATGAACTGACCGGACGATTTCTTGGTTGCGCGTCCTCGCCTTCGGCTGCGGTCGCGCGGGCGGGCATCAAGGATGGTGCCGAATTCGTCATCCCGACGATGAACTGACCGGACGATTTCTTGGTTGCGCGTCCTCGCCTTCGGCTGCGGTCGCGCGGGCGGCATCAAGGACGGTGCTGAATTCGTCATCCCGATCATGAATTGACCGGACAACAAATTGATTTGGATTAAGGCCCGGGCGCTCGCGCCCGGGCGTTTTTTTGCAATCCGGTGGCGCCTATCCGCTTGAACGCTAATGTGATGGAACCAAGTAGGTTCTGCCGTCTTGGTCTGCAGTCCTGCCGCAAGGAGGTACGGCAGATCAAGCAACGGCGCTGGCGACAGCTTCGGGGACATCGTCTGGCGCAAGGAGGTGTCAGATGACCCGTCTTGTGGCAACGCTATTTTTCGCGGCAATTTTTGCGTGTCCCGCTGTCCCGGCGCTGGCGGAGCAATGCGCGGCCCGTGCGGATATGATCAAAGCGCTCGGGGAAAAATTCCACGAAAGCGAGGCGGCGCGCGGCTTGGTAAACCCGAGCCTGATTCTTGAGATATTCGTCTCCGACCGGGGCACCTGGACAATTCTTGCCACCGACACCCATGGTCAGAGTTGCGTCATCACGGCGGGCGAAGGCTGGGACGGTTCGTTGATGGCGGCGGCTGCCTTGCCAGGGACTTGACCCGAGCTTCTAGGAAGCGCCGGCGACGAAAGCGCACCGGATATAAAAGGACGTTCAGCGCGTGGCGGCCGTCTCGGCGTGGCCGCGCAGCAGCGCCATCAGGCGTTTGGCGTCCTTGGCCGCGGCCTCCTCGTCGCCGGCAAGGATCGAGCGGATCAGCGCGACATGGTGCTCGGCGGATTCTGCAAGACCGGTCTCGGCCTTGTAGCGGAACCAGAAGCGGCGGCTGTGGGTCTGCAAGGGGGCGGCCAGACGGGAGGCGAAGGGATTGTCGGCAGCCAGCGCCAGCGCTTCGTCGAGAGCCTTGTCGGCCTGGATGAAGGCAAGCACGTTGCCCGAGATCACCGCTTTCTGCATCGCAAGGGCTGCTTCGTGAAACAGGTCGGCGGCTTCGCGGGTGACGAAGCGGGCGGCCGAGCGGGCCAGCACCACCTCGACGCCGCGACGTGCATCGAGGACGCGCAACCAGTCGCCGGGATGGAGCGGGGCGATGGCGATGCCGGCGCGTGGCCTGACGTCGAGCAGCCCTTCCCATGCCAGCCGCTGGATCGCCTCGCGCACCGGTGTCCTGCCAAGCCCGAGCCTGTCGATCAGGGCGCCCTCGGTGACGAAGCTTGCCGGGGCCAGTTCGAGCGTGACGATCATGTGCTCGAGCACATGGTATGCCCTGGTCGCGGCCGGCTCTGCCGAGGTGCTTGCAGCCATGGATATCAAATGCGCTCTCCTGATATATCTTGATATATCATAACGGAATCCGCATTGACAGCGGGTTTGTTAATAGATATACCACTGATATATCAGATGGAGAGATGATCATGTGGACCGGAGTTTTTCCCGCCGTCACGACTAAATTCACCGCGGATGATCGTCTCGATCATGCCGAGATGGAGCGCTGCTTCAGCCTGCAGATGGAGGCCGGTTGCGACGGCATCATCGTCTGCGGGTCGCTCGGCGAGGGGCCGATGCTGTCGCCCGACGAGAAGATCGAGGTGCTGAAGACCGCACAGAAGGTCGCCGGCAAGAAGCCGGTGCTGCTGACCGTCAACGAGGCCGGCACACGCGAGGCGGCCAGCATCGCCAAGCGCGCGAGCCGGGAAGGCGCCAGTGGCCTCATGGTCGTGCCGAGCCCGATCTACCACACCAATGCGGAAGAGACGGTCGCGGCGCTGCGCGCGGTCGCCGAGGCGGGCGACCTGCCGGTCATGATCTACTCCAACCGGCTTGCCTACCGGGTCGACGTCAGCGTCGACCAGATGGAGGAGCTGGCGTCGGACAGGCGCTTTGTCGCGATCAAGGAATCCTCCGACGACATCCGTCGTTCGACCGAGATCATCAATCGCCTGGGCACTCGCTACGACCTGTTCACCGGCGTCGACAATCTGGCCTTCGAGGCGCTGTCGGTTGGCGCCATCGGCTGGGTCGCCGGACTGGTCACAGCCTTCCCGCGCGAGACCGTCGCCATATTCCAGCTGATGAAGCAGGGCCGCCGCGAGGAGGCGCTCGCCATCTACCGCTGGTTCCGGCCGCTGCTCGATCTCGATGTCTCGACCTATCTGGTCCAAAACATCAAGCTTGCCGAAGTGTTCGCGATCAACACAAATGACCGCGTTCGCATGCCGCGCCAGCCGCTGTCGGGCGAGCGCCGCAAGGCCGTCGAGAAGATCGTCAAGGATGCGCTCGCGGTTCGGCCGAAGCTGCCGACATTTTGATGGCTTTCTTCTCCCCGTTCACGGGGAGAAGATGGCGGCAGCCAGATGAGGGGCAGCGCCTACGTG
>NZ_RZTT01000477.1 GCF_003996995.1 Mesorhizobium sp. M7A.T.Ca.US.000.02.2.1
GTTCCAGAGCCAGATCGACGCCTGGCGCGACGGTGTCGATCTGGCTCTGGAACAGCGTGTCGATGCATTTGTGCCAGTGATCGAGGTTTTCCGTGCGGTCGGCCGCCGTCGCCTCGGCGATCATGGCGCCCAGATGGTTTCCGTCCGTCATGGGCAGGCCCACCTTTTCAAGCACCTCGTCGCCGACCAGCAGTCTAGCTGCCGCCAGCAGCGTGCCGAACGTGTCGATCGCCCGCGCCGACATGCCCTGCTCGCCCAGGATGGTGGCAAGGTCGGGCATCAGCACATCGTTGAAGTCTTTCCAGCCGTCCATGATCTGCCGCAGGATCATGCGGCCGTCCGTCTCGGGTTTAAGCACCAGGTCGCGGCTGCTCTTGCCCGGCCGGTCGAGCTGCGAAAGGTTCAGCATCGCCATGCGCGTCTTGTCCTGCGCGCCCATGGGCGGCGGGATGATGGCCGAGAAAAAGAACGAATTGCGCGCGGTGAACGTGGTCGCCTCGTGGTCCTGGCCGCCGCGGCTGATGTCGCCGCCGGTATAGGCGACACGGGCCAGTTCGATCACGCTTTCCGCCCTGGTCGAGCCGGGCTTCGATTCCAGCTCGTCGATCATGAACGGCAGGCTGTCGGTCTTGGCGCGCTGGTAGATGCCGGCGGCCGTGGTGTTGACCGATTGCGTCACCGCGCCGGCCAGCGCCGAGCGCACCACTTCCTGCAGGCGCGATTTGCCGACGCCGGCGCCGCCGGTGGCAAAGATGATCGGCCGCGCCTTCAAGGCGCCGCCCATCAGCGCCGTGCCGATCCAGCCCAGCACCAGCACCGGATCGAGATAGGGCCGCTGCCAGTTCCATGTCTGGAGATCTTCGAGGATGCGCCGCGCCGGGCTTTCCTCCTGTGTCACCGGCTCGGCCCATGGCTCGATCGTCGCCGCCTGTTTGGTGTACAGAAACCCGTCATGCTGCGCCGGCCGCGCCTGTTCCAGCCTCTTGCCGTCGACCAGCCACAGCCAGCCGCCGGAATGCCAGACGAACCGCCCGTGGCTGTCTTCCCAGCCGCCCCGGCCGCGATGCTGTGTGTGCGGGTCGAAGTCCGGCTTGCGCGCGGCCTCGTTGATGATCGCCATCATGCATTTGTCGCGTTCGACGCGGTTGACGATCTTTTTCGAGACCATCTTTTCCTGTTCGGGGTCCCACACGTCTTTCTTGCCCCAGCCGGGCCACGCCCACATCAGCGTGTTGATCCTCGGCGCGAACAGGTCGGCCAGCGCCGGCATGTCCCAACGGTCGATCATGCGCAGATTGCCGGTTGTCGAAATGCAGTAGACGTTGCCGTCCGAATCGCGGCCGACAACTTTCACCGGACAGTCCGGCGGCATCGAGTCGAACGGTGCGCCCTCCCACATGCCGGGGTTGATGCCGTCGCGCGGCAGGTTCGGGTCCGGGTCGATCACATTGAGCGCGTCGGCTTCATCCTTGGCGCGCTTGCCATCGAGGAAAGCGGCGCGGAGTGCCTTGGAACCGGTCTGTGTCTGCGCCTTCGCCACTGCTCATTCCATGCTGTTCAAGGGTCAAAAAAGCCCGCCGGCGAGGTTGCGGCGATCGCCGGCGGGCAAAAGCGCTAGGCATCCTTGGGAGGAAGCGGACCTTAGCGCGGGGAAAAGCCAGTCGGCGACATCGCCGGCTTGGATGGTTGCAGGGCGCGATCGCCGGGCCAGCCGCCCGAGGGCGCCGGCTTGGTCTTGGCGGCGGCTTCCTCGGCCGCCTGGTCGGCCTCGAACGCGATCGCCGCCTTGCATGCGGCATGGAACAGCGACAGCACGAACAGATCGGCCCGGTTCGGCTCGGTGCGCGGGTAGCGCTTTTTCAGGCTAAGGTGGATGAACATGGCTTCCACCGGCGCGTCGGGATTGTCCCGGACGAAATCGGCCATGATGGCGGCTTCCTCGCGCGCGAAGATGTCGGGTTCGCTGCCACCGCCATCGGCAAAGTACCGGGCAGCGGCACCGACGCCGCGCGCCAGCTCGGCGACATCGAGCGGCGTTTTGAAGGTGAGGTCATCGCGTTGATCGGCCGGCATCAAGCTATAGCCGTCTTCGAAAGCCTTGGTGGGCGACCACGATGCGTAGCCATCTTCGTAAAGGACGTAATAGCCAGGATCGTCCTCGCTGCCGTGGAAGCGGGCGCCCCATCCTGATGGAGCAAGGAAAGGCGCATAGGCTTCGTCCTTGGGAGCGATCTTGCTCCGTCCCTCCGGAAGAATTTCGACCGCACCGATTTTCAGCGCCCGCACCTGCTTGTGGCAGAGGTACAGAGGCGCGACGCTTTTGGTGCCGCCATTGACAACACCAGCGGCGGTCTCGCCTGCGCCAGCGCCGCCACCGCCATCCAGCCCAGCATTAGTTCCGGGTCCAGATTGGGCCTCTCCCAATTCCATGTCCGCAGATGATCCAGCAGCGGCGCCGGTTCCTTCTTCTTCTTGCCCATTTGTCAGCCCTTCCGCTTCCTCTTGTGCAGGCCCGGCTTGCTGTGGCTGTGCATCCGCCGTTTGCCCGGCCTCGGCGGTCGGTCCCGCCGCGTCTTGCGATTCTTCCACAGCATCAGCCGCAACCGGCGCGGCAGCATCAGTGTCAGTCCCTTCCACAGCGCCGCCGACTGCGCGTTGTACGTCCCCCAGCTCATGTCCGGCTGCATCATCGGCCTGGTCGCCAGTTGCGGCCAAAGGCCGATCGCCCGCCGATTGGTCGCTTGCAGTATCGGCGGCACCAGCCGGTTCACCTGTCGAAACCGCCTCCTGGACAATTTCAGCAGCAGCATTTCCTTGCGGCGTTGCAGCAGCAGTTCCGGCACCGGCATTGCGGCTTCCTCTCTTGCGTCTCATGGTCATTCCTCCTCCTCGTTTGCTTTTTCGTCGAAGCCGTCGTCGCCCTGTTCGAGCGCAGCTTCTGCGGCCTGGTCGAGCGCGCGATGAATGAGGGTTGTGCCGTCCTCCTCCTCTTCGTTGAGGCGGCGAACTATCGATCTGGCCGCTTCGCCAACGTCGCTGACGACGAATTCGTCGGACCAGGCTGGGTTTCCCGCGATGATGGTCGGGAGATTGGCAACGCTCACTCCGATACGGATTTGGCCGTCAACGATGTAGGCCTCGCCATCGTTGTGGGCCGGTTCCGCCAGCTGTTCGCGCAGCAAATAGCCTTCCAGCGGCCACATCTGGCGAATGCAGTCCTCGCGGGCGAACTTCTCGCCCAGCGCATGGTTGAAGTTGGCCGGGTCGGCCGGCGCGCTCTTGCCGACCAGCGTAAAGCCGTTGGTCAGCGTCATGACGCAGATGGTCAGCTGCGGCGCGCATGTCGGGTTGAAGAACTGCGCGGTTTCGACCTTGGCTTCCATGGCGGCAAGCGTCACCCGCTTGTCGGTCTTGGCAACGGCGGCAGCTGCCGCGTCGCCGGCTTCTAGGCTTCCGGTAGACATCATTCTTCTCCTTGCGCCAGATCGTTGAAATCGTCGCCGACGTGGCTGGCCTCCACGACGACGCGCTTGCCGTGGCCTTCCAGCCCGGCCAGTGCCTGATCGAACTGCTTTTGCGCTTGTGGATTGCCGGTGTTGTTGTCGCGCGCGAACAGCACCCACTCGACGCAATCGAGGCCGACCGGCGCCGAGCCGACGCCGGCGAGCGAGCCGCCGGCCCACACGCGCGCTTCCGGCACCGGCGCGCAAAAGCTCGCCGCCGTCTCGATGCCCTCGGCCAGCACCAGCGCGTCAGGCACCAGGCCGTCGCGGTCGGCCATCCAGAACGGCACCGCGTTCGGCCCCATGGAGATCTCCACCACGGCGCCCTGTGCCTCGCCCCACATCAGCTTCGCCGGCGTCACCGGCGCCTTGCTCGCCCGCACCGGGTCGAAGAAGGTGACATGGCAGGCCGTGACGATGCCCATGCGGTTGCGCATGGCGCAGTGCATGGCTGGAAACAGCGGCCCGCGCTCGGCCTTCCAGCGGCGCCCGTTGGCGTTGTCATAGCGCGCGCCCTTCCACCATTCCGTCGCCGGCGAAAACCGGAACGAATAGCGGTTGAGGTTCTGCACCTGGTCGAGGTCGACGCCACGCCCGCGAAAATACGCCTTGGCGTGCAGCTCGGCCGCCGTACCGGTGCCATAGGCGAACGTGCCTTGCGGGCAATAGGCCGGGCCGGTCTCGCGCTCGCTCGGCTTGGCGAAAAACAGCTGGTCGGCCGTCTGCAGCTTGAACAGCCGCGCCCGCTCGGCCTTTTCATCGCGCTCTTTCG
>NZ_RZTT01000478.1 GCF_003996995.1 Mesorhizobium sp. M7A.T.Ca.US.000.02.2.1
ATCGACACGCCCGTGGCGCCGATCGGATGGCCCTTGGCCTTCAGCCCGCCGGATGGATTGACCGGCAGGCGGCCATCCCTGGCCGTTGTGCCGTCCAGCGCAAGCTTTGCCCCCTCTCCCGGCTTGGCAAGACCCATCGCCTCGTATTCGATCAGTTCGGCAATGGTGAAGCAGTCATGCGTCTCGACGAAGGACAGATCGTCGAGCGTCACGCCGGCTGATTTCAACGCCCGGTTCCAGGCCTGTTCGCACCCTTCGAAGGTCAGGATGTCGCGCTTCGACATCGGCAGGAAATCCTGCACATGCTCGTTGGCGCGGAAGGCAACGGCACGGCGCATCTTCAGCGCCGTGGCGGTGTCGGCAAGGATAAGGGCGGCGGCGCCGTCGGAGACCAGCGAGCAGTCGGTGCGCTTCAGTGGGCCGGCAACGAACGGGTTCTTCTCGCTCTCCTGGCGGCAGAACTCGTAGCCGAAATCCTTGCGCATCTGTGCATAGGGGTTGTCGACGCCGTTCTTGTGGTTCTTGGCGGCAATCATGGCCAGTGCATCCGACTGGTCGCCGTAGCGCTGAAAATAGGCCTGCGCGATCTTGCCGAAGACGCCGGCGAAACCCGCCGGTGTCTCGCCGTCCTCGGGCAGATAGGACGCCTTGAGCAGGTTCTTGCCGATCTCCGGCCCCGGCGTCGTCGTCATCTGCTCGGCGCCGACCACCAGCACGATGCGGGCGGCATTGGCGTCGATGGCGCGGATGCCCTGACGGACCGCGGCCGATCCGGTGGCGCAAGCGTTCTCGACGCGCGTCGCCGGCTTGAAGCGCAGCCGGTCGTCGGCCTGAAGCACCAGGCTGGCGGTAAAATCCTGCGCCGAAAAGCCGGCGTTGAAATGTCCGAGCACGATCTCGTCGACCTCGTCGGGACCGATGCCGGCATGGTCGAGCGCGTCGGTTGCCACCTTGACGATCAGATTTTCGAGCGTTTCGCCCTCGAGCTTGCCGAAGCGCGAATGCGCCCAGCCAACGATGCATGCGGTCATGGCGGTCTCCATCCTTGGCGCCAGCCTAACATGTGGGCTCACGGCGCATTTCGCCTTTATTGTTCAAATATAAACAATCCTGCCCACTTCGTGAAGGGCGGGAGGCGGACAATCGCTTGGTACAGCCAAGATCGCGGTCGATTTTTTTGTTGATTGACGCGTCAATAAAAAATAATCCTTTTTTCTCAAAGGATCATCGCGAGATGCCGAAAGTCGGAATGGAACCGCTGCGCCGCAAGGCGCTGATCGACGCGACGATCTCGGCGATCGGCGAGCGCGGCTCTCTCGACGTCACCATGTCCGAGATCGCCGGACGCGCCGGGGTTTCGTCGGCTCTTGCCCATCACTATTTCGGCGCCAAGGACGAGTTGTTGCTGGCGACGATGCGGCACATCCTGGCCGAACTGACCATCGACATGCGACGCGCCCTTCAATCGGCTGGTACCGCGCGCCAGCGCGTTTCGGCGGTGGTCGCCGTCAACTTCTCCGACATCCAGTTCCAGCCGGAAACCATCGCCGCCTGGCTCGCCTTCTATGTCGAGGCGCAGAAATCATCGGCCTTGCGCCGGCTGCTCAGGGTCTATGCGCGGCGGCTGCACTCGAACCTGATGAGCGGGCTTGTCGGCATCCTGCCCAGGGCCGAGGCCGACCGCGCCGCCGAAGCGACCGCGGCGATGATCGACGGGCTCTACATCAGGCGGGCGCTGAAAGACGGCGTGCCTGATGCCGCGACCGCAATCGCGCTGGTCGAGGACTATCTCGAAACAAAACTTGGCGAGCGGCGCAAACAGTGACAACGAAGCGACCCAATTTTCTGATCGTCATGGTCGACCAGCTCAACGGAACCTTGTTTCCGGACGGCCCGGCGGATTTTCTGCACACACCGCATCTGAAAGCGTTGGCTGCGCGTTCGGCGCGCTTTGCCAACAACTATACGGCGTCGCCGCTCTGCGCACCGGGCCGTGCCTCGTTCATGAGCGGGCAATTGCCGTCGCGCACCGGCGTCTATGACAACGCCGCCGAATTCGCCTCATCGATCCCGACCTTCGCCCATCATCTGCGCGCCGCCGGCTACTACACCTGCCTGTCGGGCAAGATGCATTTCGTCGGGCCGGACCAACTGCACGGTTTCGAGGAACGGCTGACGACCGACATCTACCCTGCCGATTTCGGCTGGACGCCGGACTACCGCAAGCCCGGCGAGCGTATCGACTGGTGGTATCACAATCTGGGCTCGGTGACCGGCGCCGGCGTTGCCGAGATCACCAACCAGATGGAGTATGACGACGAGGTCGTGTTCCTAGCCACACAGAAGCTCTATCAGCTTTCGCGCGAACAGGACGATGCGAGCCATCGGCCATGGTGCCTCACCGTCTCGCTGTCGCACCCGCACGATCCCTATGTCGCGCGCAAGCAGTATTGGGATCTCTATGAGCATTGCCAGGCGTTGAACCCGGAAACCGGGTTCATCGCGCATGACGAGCAGGATGCGCATTCCCGGCGGCTGTACCACGCCAGCGACTATCCTTCCTTCGAGATCACGCCGGAACAGGTGCGTCGTTCGCGGCAGGGCTATTTCGCCAACATCTCCTATGTCGACGACAAGCTGGGCGAGATCCTGGATGTTCTCGAGCGCACCCGCATGGCCGACGACACAATCATCCTGTTCTGCTCGGACCACGGCGACATGCTCGGCGAGCGCGGCCTATGGTTCAAGATGAGCTTCTTCGAGGGCTCGGCGCGCGTGCCGCTGATGATTGCCGGCAAGGGCGTTCACGCCGGGCTGATCGAGACGCCGGTTTCCAATCTTGACGTGGCGCCGACGCTTTGCGACCTCGCCGGCATCGACATCGCTGCAATCGCGCCGTGGACCGACGGCCAGTCGCTGCTGCCGCTCACCAAGGGTATTGAGCGCACCGCGCCGGTGCTGATGGAATATGCGGCCGAAGGGTCCAACGCGCCCTTGGTTGCGATCCGCGACGGCAGATACAAATTCGTCCATTGTGAACTCGATCCGCCGCAACTGTTCGATCTCGAAGCCGATCCGCTCGAACGGGACAATCTGGCCGACGACGCGGCCAATGCGGGCCTGGTGGCGGCATTCATGGACAAGGTCCAGGCGCGCTGGGACATGGCCGGCTTCGACGCCGCTGTCCGCGAAAGCCAGGCGCGCCGCTGGGTCGTCTATCCGGCGCTGCGCAACGGCGCCTATTACCCCTGGGATTTCCAGCCGCTGCAAAAAGCGTCCGAGCGCTACATGCGCAATCACATGAACCTCGACAATCTCGAAGAGAGCAAAAGGTATCCGCGAGGCGAATGATGTCAGACCTTCTCGTCCCCTCCCTCGACCACCTCAAGCAGGCCTATGCCGTCACCTCCAGGGCGACGCAGATCACACCGCTGCTGGAATCGGCGGCACTGGCCCGCCAGACGGGTGCGGCCCGCGTCTTCATCAAGCCGGAATCGCTGCAATGGGCCGGATCGTTCAAGGTGCGCGGCGCCTATTGGCGCCTGAAGCAGCTTTCCACTGATGAGGCCAGGAAAGGCGTCGTCGCCTACTCCTCCGGCAATTTCGCGCAAGGGCTGGCGGCTGCCGGCCAGGCGCTCGGCATTCCCGTCACCATCGTCATGCCGATCGACGCACCGACCGCCAAGCGTGATGCTACGGCCGGCTATGGTGCCCGCGTCGTGCTGACCGACCATGGCGAACGCGCGCGTGAGGAAGTCGCCGCCGCCAAGGCACGCGAGATCGCCGAGACCGAAGGCTTGGCCCTGCTGCATCCATTTGACGATCCGGAGATCGTTGCCGGCCAGGCGGGCGCCGGCCTCGAAGCGCTTGACCAACTCGAAGCCAAAGGCGCCAGCGCCGATCTTTTGTTCTGCTCGGTCGGTGGCGGTGGGCTGATCGGCGGCGTTTCGCTCGCCTTCCACTATCTGTCGCCCGCCACTGAGATCATCGGCGTCGAACCTGAAGGTTTCAACGGCATGGGCTCGTCGCTGGCACATGGCAGCATCGAGACGATGCCGATCGGGCCGAAGTCGATCTGCGACGGGCTGATGTCGCGACGGCCGGGCGACGCGCCTTTCGCGGCAGTCAAGACCGCCGGTGTTCGCGGCATCACCGTCGACGACCAATCGGTGCGCAGCGCCATGCGGATCGCCTTCGAGCGCATGAAGCTGGTGCTCGAGCCCTCGGGGGCCGCCTCGCTCGCCGCACTGCTCGGCGGCAAGG
>NZ_RZTT01000479.1 GCF_003996995.1 Mesorhizobium sp. M7A.T.Ca.US.000.02.2.1
GTGCATACGCCCGAATATCTGGATTTCCTCGAGCATATCTACGCGCGCTGGCAGCGCATCGAGGGCGCTTCGGCCGAAGTGATCCCCAACATCCATCCGATCGCGCGCAACGGCTCCTACCCGGCCTCGGCAGTCGGCCAGGCCGGCTACCACATGGCCGATACTGCTTGCCCGATCTCGGGCGAGACTTGGCAAAGCGCGCTGTGGAGCGCCTGGAGCGCGGTCGATGCGGCCGAGGCGGTGATGTCAGGCGCGCCGGCCGCCTACGCGCTGTGCCGCCCGCCCGGCCACCATGCCTTTGCCGATGTCGCCGGCGGCTTCTGTTTCATCAACAACTCGGCCGTCGCGGCGCAGGTTCTGCGTAAGCAGGCCGCACGGGTGGCGATCCTCGATGTCGACCTGCATCACGGCAACGGCACGCAAGGCATCTTCTACGCACGGCCGGATGTGCTGACCGTCTCGCTGCATGCCGATCCCGTGCGCTTCTATCCGTTCTTCTGGGGCCATGCCGACGAGCGCGGCGAAGGGCCAGGCCTCGGCTACAATTTCAACCTGCCGCTGCCGCGCAAATCCGCCGATGCGGCGTTTCTCGAAGCGCTGGCGGTGGCGTTACAGCGTATCCGCGCTTTTTCGCCCGACGCGCTGGTCGTGGCGCTCGGCCTCGACGCGTTCGAGGGCGATCCGTTCGGTGGACTTTCGATGACGACGCCGGGTTTCTCGCGCATCAGCGAGGCTATCGCAAAGCTCGATCTACCGACGGTCATCGTCCAGGAAGGCGGCTATCTCTGCGACGAACTCGGCGACAATCTCACCGCGTTCCTCACCGGCTTCGGCGGCAAGGCGCGGTGAATGCTCAAGCCAGCGTCAGGAGCGCTGCTGCCTGAGCATGGCGATGACCCGATGCACGCTCTCCAGCGTCTCGTCGATTTCGGCTGTAGTGTTGTAGTGGGCGATGCCGATGCGCACGACGCCATGCTCGGCCGGAATGCCGAGCTGATGGACGATCTCCCAGGCGTAGTTGTGGCCGGACCACAGGAAGATGTTTTCAGCGTTCATCTGCCGTACGATCGTCTCCGGCAGGATGCCGTCGACCGTAAAGGACACAGTCGGCACGCGATCACCAACCCGCTTCGGATCGGTGATGCCGTGGATGGTCAGGCCATCGATATCGGACAGGCCATCGATCAGCTGCTGCGCCAGCGGGTTTTCATAGGCGATCGAAACCGCAAACGCCTTGGCAATCTTCTGCCTTCTTGAACCGCCCTCGCCTGCCGCCGCGCCAAGGTCGGCGAAGTAGTCAACCGCCGCCGTTAGGCCGGCCAGCAGTTCGATCTGCGGCGTGCCGAGTTCGAACCGCTCCGGCAGGCCGTTGGACGAGCAGCGGCATTTGTAGGGTTTCAGGTCGTCGATAACATCACGCCGACCCCACAATATGCCCATATGGGGGCCGAAGAATTTGTAGGCCGAGCAGATCAGGAAATCGCAGCCGAGCTCCTGCACGTCGATCAGGCCGTGCGGCGCGAACTGGACCGCATCGACATAGACAAGGGCCCCGGCATTCCTGGCGATGGCGGTCAGCGGCTTCACCCGGTTGATCGAGCCGGTCAAATTGCTGGCGTAGTTCAACGCGACCAGCCGTGTCTTCTCCGAAAACAGACCGGCCAGCGTCGCCTCTTCGACCTGCCAGCTCTTTTCATCGAACGGCAGCCAGCGCACGACGAGCCCGAGATCCTCGGCAAGTTGCAGCCAGGGCGAAACATTGCCCTCATGATCCATGCGGGTGAGGATAATCTCGTCGCCGCGCTGCATCGTGCGGCCGAGCGTGCGCGACATGTGATAGGTCAGCGTCGTCATGTTGGCGCCGATGATGATTTCCTCGGGGCTTGCGGCGCCAAGGAAATCGGCCATGGCCTGGTGCGCGTCGTCGACGACGGCCTGCGCGGCGACCGTCGTTTCGAAAAAGCCGCCAAGGTTGGCGTTGGTAGTCAAGAGACAACGCGACACCGCGTCCGCCACTGCCTGTGGCACCTGCGTGCCGGCAGGGTTGTCGAGATAGATTCGGCGGCGGCCCCTGTCGGACAGTGAGAGAGCGGGAAATTTTCCCCGGATAGCCTCGATCGGAAAATTCATTGTTGCCCTGCTCCCATTGTAATCATTGGATATTCGGCTTGCGGCCAATCCCGTTCAAGGACAGGGATTGCCGACCCGCTGGTGGATCGCATCGACCGCCTTCTGCATCTCTTCGGTCCAGACGATTTCGACAGAAGACAGCGCCATGTCGAGCTGCGAAAGCGTCGTTGCGCCGACGATGTTGGAGGTTACGAACGGCCGGCTCGAGACATAGGCATTGGCAAACAGTGCCGGCTCCAGGCCAAAGGAGCGCGCCAGCTCATTGTATTCAAGCTGTGCTTCAGCGGCACCTGGCGTCTCGTAGCGCTGGCCGCGATTGAACAGTTGCGAGCGGGACCCCTGCGGTCGCGCGCCATGGTCGTATTTGCCGGTGAGATAGCCCTGGGCCAGCGGCGAATAGGGCAGCAGCGACACTTGCTCGCGCTCGCAGACCTCGGCGAGGTTCACCTCGAAAGTGCGGTTGACGAGATTGTAGGCGTTCTGGATCGACGCGACGCGCGGGCCGATGCCCTTGTCGGCTTCGGCAAGGAACCGCATCACGCCCCAGGAACTCTCGTTCGACAGCCCGAAATGGCGGATCTTTCCAGCCTTCATCAGGTCGTCGAAGACGGCAAGCGTCTCGGCGATCGGTGTTTCGTCGGCCGGTGCGCCGACGGAATCGGCGCGCGGCGACACGGCGCCGACGCGCGTCGGGTTGGCGCCCCAGGGGATATCCCGCTCCGGCCAGTGGATCTGATAGAGGTCGATATAGTCGGTGCCGAGCTTGGCCAGCGACTTGTCGATGGCGTCAAAGATGTCGGCGCGCACCAGTTGCGACGGCCTGTCGCCGCGAAACCAGCTGTTGGCCGTGCGGCCGACGACCTTCGAGGCCAGGATCACCTTGTCGCGGTTGCCCTTGGCTTTCATCCAGCTGCCGATGATCTTTTCGGTCCGTCCCTGCGTCTCCGCCTTGGGCGGGATCGGATAGAGCTCGGCGGTGTCGATGAAATTGACGCCGCGGGAGAAGGCCAGGTCCATCTGTGCATAGCCTTCGGCCTCGGTGTTCTGCTGGCCCCAGGTCATGGAGCCCAGGCAGATCTGGGTCACAAGAAGATCGGTCCGACCGAGACGGCGTTTGTGCATGAAATTCGGCTCCGGAGGAAGGCTGGCGCGACTGCGCGGAGGAAGCCGCATCTATAGGCAAAGCAGAGCCGCTCTCCAAGCCTCGCCAGACCGACTTTTGCGTGAACCAGCCGGGTTAGCGGCGAGCACCGGCTAGTGCACGGCGCTTGGCCTCGTCGATCAGCATGTTGGCCACTTGCATGCGGATCATGGCGCGCTGGCGCAAATGCGGGGCGACACGGTCGGGATGGTTGGCAAAGGCAAAGCGGCGGCGCATGCGGCTGAAGTCGGCGATTTGCTTGGGCTGATCGAGGCCAAGTTCGACGGCGATGGCTTCGGGATCGATCGGCGGCAGCTTTTCCTCGGGCTTTGGCTCTTCGCCGGCGAGAGCCAGCTTGGCATGATCGAGCAAGGCGGCGAATTCCGTCGCCAGATCCGCGCCCGCCTCGCGATATTCGGCAGCGGAAACCTTGATGCGGCCGGAATGGAGTTCATCGGCCACCGAAAGATAGTCAAACGGGATGGATGGACGAGCGCCGGCCTCTTCGCCCTCGCCATTCTTGTCGGGGGCGATGAAGAGGTCGTCGAGCAACGAAGCGAAATCCCGCTTGGCGCCAGTAGCGATGTCAGCCTCCCCCTCGCCCGACCATTCGGGTATCGAAGCATAGAACCGGCTCGTTAAAAATGCATGGCACCGATCTTAACGAATTTAGCCTTCGCCTCGTCTACCGCTTGACCCACCGCAATCCCAAAAACAAAAGCCGGACTGCATTTTCACGCAGTCCGGAATTCGCCAGGAGTGGCGAGGAAAAACCGGCCATGTAGCCAGCATTCGAGGCTACGATACGCACCGGCCAAAAGTTTCGCCCGTTAGAGAAAATGTCGAAAAATTCGCCAAGACATGGCAGGTATGCAAATGCTGCACTGCACAATTGTCACGATTCACCTATATTGGCGGCTGTGGAGGACCAATTTGGGGCTTGAAT
>NZ_RZTT01000047.1 GCF_003996995.1 Mesorhizobium sp. M7A.T.Ca.US.000.02.2.1
CATCAGCACCTCCGGTTCGACGATCGGCACGATGCCGGCTTCCTGGCAAAGGGCGGCATAGCGGGCGAGTGCGTGCGCGTTCGAGCCGATCGAGGTCCCCGAAGGCACGCCTTTGGCGATATCGATGTCGATCACCGCGCGCCATTTGGCGAAGCGGGCGCCGAGCTTGTAGTAGTCGGCAAGGCGCTCGCGCAGGCCATCGAGGCCTTCGGTGATGGTGTCGCCGGGAAACTTGGCCAGCGGCTTGGCGCCGGCATCGACCTTGATGCCGGGAATGGCGCCGGCCGCCTTGATGATGTCGACCAGCGGCGTGCCGTCGGCGGCCTTCTGGCGGATCGTCTCGTCGTAGAGGATGACGCCGGAGATGTAGCGGGTCATCGCCTCCCTGGTGCGGAACATCATCTCGCGGTAGTCGCGGCGGCTGTCGGCTGTCGATTCGACGCCGATGACGTCGAAGCGCTTCTTGATGGTGCCCGAACTTTCGTCGGCGGCCAGCAGGCCCTTGCCATCGGCGACGATCGCGGCGGCAATGTCTTCGAGACGTTCGCTCATTGTTGCTTCTCCTGAAACGGTTGTTCCGCGCTTAACGGAAGTCTACCGCCAAAGGAATGGCATCGGAAAGCTCGAATCGATTGAAAGCCTCGGGCGGCCTTGTTTGCTCTCCGAGTGTTGATCGCCGCGGAGCCTCAGCGCTTCAGCACATCGACACCGGGCAGTGGCTTGCCTTCCATCCATTCCAGGAAAGCGCCGCCGGCGGTCGAGACATAGGTGAAGTCGTCGGCGACACCGGCATGGTTGAGTGCCGCGACCGTATCGCCACCACCGGCGACCGAGACCAGCCTGCCTTCCTTGGTGCGCGACGCCGCGTGCCTGGCAGCTGCCACAGTCGCATGATCGAAGGGCGCGATCTCGAAGGCGCCGAGCGGGCCGTTCCAGACCAGTGTCGCGGCGCGGTCGATCCATTCGCCGATGGCCGTCACGGTTTTGGCGCCGACATCGAGGATCATGCCGTCGGCCGGCACGTCCGATATGGCGACGGTCTCGCATTCCGCGCCCGCCTTGAACTCCTTGGCGACGACGCCGTCGACCGGCAGGATGATGGCGCAGCCGGCCTCGGCCGCCTCGATCATGATCTGCTTGGCGGTCGCGGCGAGATCATGCTCGCACAGCGATTTGCCGACATTGGTGCCACGCGCGGCAAGAAAGGTGTTGGCCATCCCGCCACCGATGACGAGGGCATCGACCTTCTTCACCAGGTTCATCAACAGATCGATCTTGGTCGAGACTTTGGCGCCGCCGACAATGGCGACGACCGGACGAACCGGTTTTCCCAGGCCCTTCTCCAGCGCCTCAAGCTCGGCTTGCATGGTGCGGCCGGCAAAAGCCGGCAACAGATGCGCCAGCCCCTCCGTCGAAGAATGCGCGCGGTGCGCGGCCGAGAAGGCGTCGTTGACGAAGATATCGCCATTGGCGGCGAGTTTTTCCGTGAAGGCCGGATCGTTCTTCTCCTCGGCCTTGTAGAAGCGGGTGTTTTCGAGCAGCAGCACGTCGCCCTTGTTCATGGCGGCGACAGCGCTTCCGGCCGTGTCGCCGACGCAGTCGGAGGCAAACCCGACGGGACGGCCAAGCACATCAGCTGTCGCCTTGGCGATAGGCTCCAGCGAGAATTCGGGCGAGGGACCATCCTTGGGTCGGCCGAAATGGGCGAGCAGGATGACCTTGGCACCCTTGCCTGACAGCTCGGCGATGGTCGGCGCGATGCGTTCGATGCGGGTGGTGTCGGTGACTTTGCCCTCAGTGACAGGCACGTTGAGGTCGACGCGCACCAGCACACGCTTGCCGCTGATGTTGCCGATATCGTCGAGTGTCTTGAAGGCGGCCATGCGGGGTTCCTTTCGCGAAAAACCGGGGGACCATACCCCGCATCGGCGACGATGCAAGGCTTAGGCGCGCTCGAAGCGAAATTTTGAAGGGGGCACGATCCTGCGCCGGGGGGCGGATGAATGGCAGCGCTCAATAGCGGGTTTGTCAGCTTTCGGTTGCTGCCTTTTCCGGCGCTGGCTCCGGGGCCTGCTTTTCGTCCGCCCGCGCCTCGGCCTCCTGCGTCTCGGTCGGCTTGCGCCAGTTGCGGATGAAGGCGGAAAGACGATCGCCGATTTCGCCGGCGCTGAGGAAGACCGGCACCCGCGCCACCGGCGCGGTCGGCTCGAACGAGAGGCCGAGGCCTATGATCTTGCCCTTGTCGTCGACGTCGCGGACGATCAGTTCTATCGGGCCGAGCAGGACGCGGTCGGCGTATTCGGCATGGCCGCCGAGCCGCGCCGTGACCAGCGCGCCAACGGTGAGCTTTTGCTCCGCTTCGGTCAGGCCTGGCGTATAGGCCGCTTCCAGTTCAGCGGCGGAGCGCGCGGGGTCGACGGCGAAGGCACCGAAGAAATCGGCATCCTCGGGATCGACCACTGCACGGCTCGCGAACAGCTTGTCGAGCAGGCGCGGATAGCGGTCCGGCACGAAAATGTAGACCTGGTCGCCGGCGGCGAGCCGGCCCATGTCCTGGAAGCGCATCGAGCGGCCGTCGCGCAACACCAGCGAGGGTCGCGCCCAGCGTGGGATGCGCTCGCCGCGCGCCACCGGGCTGCCGTGTGCAACGCGATAGGCAAGAAGCTCGTGATGGGCCGAGCCCGGAAGTTCCAGCTCGACCTTGTCCAGCGGTCCGAGCCGTGCCGGCACGATCAGACCGAGGCGGCGCGCCAGCGGTCCGACTGTCCAGCCCTGGATGACCAGCGACACGAGTACGATGATGAAGGCGGTGTTGAAGATGACACGGCCGTTTTCCAGCCCGCCCAGCAGCGGGGTGATGGCGAGCAGGATCGACACCGCGCCGCGCAGGCCGACCCAGGAGACGAAGGCGACCTCGGGGCGCGGCAGACGGAACGGGATCAGGCAGAGCCAGACCGCGATCGGACGGGCGATGAACATCAGGAACAGGCCGAGCAGCACCGCCGGCACCATGATCGCCGGGAACTGCGACGGCGTCGCGAACAGGCCGAGGATGAGGAACATGATGATCTGTGCCAACCATGACATGCCGTCCTGGAAGCGCTTGAGGATGGTGACGGCGCGGATATCGGAATTGCCCGAGATGAGGCCGGCGATATAGACCGCCAGGAAGCCCGAGCCGCCAATGGCGCCGGCGGCTGCAAACACCATCAGCGACAAGGTCAGCACGAAGATCGGCAGCAGGCCGTGGTCGAGATTGAGCCGGTCGACGAGGCGCACGATGGCGAGGCCGCCGAGCACGCCGACGACAGCGCCAAGGCCCATGTTGAGGAGGAAGCCGAGGAACAGGCTGGTGACCAGGACATTGGTTTCGGGGTTGGCATGGGCGGCGATGATCTCGACCAGCGTGATGGTCAGGAAGATGGCGATCGGGTCGTTGGTGCCGGATTCCACCTCCAGCGTCGAGCGCACGCGTTCGCGCAGATTGATCTCGCCGGCTCGCAGCAGGAAGAACACGGCCGCCGCATCTGTGGAGGCGACGGCAGCCCCGAGCAGGAAGGATTCCAGCCAGGTGAGATCAAGCAGGTAATGGGCGGCGACGCCGAACAGGCCGGTGGTGACAAGCACGCCGAAGGTCGCCAGCGACAAAGCCGGGCCCGCAGCCTGCCGCAAGGCGTTGAGCGGCGTGCCGAAACCGGAATCGAACAGGATGACGGCCAGCGCCAGTGAGCCGGCAAAATAAGCGATGCGGGCGTTGTCGAACTGGATGCCGAGTCCGTCGGTGCCGGTGGCGAGGCCAATGCAGAGAAACAGGAGCAGAAGAGGGGCGCCGAAGCGGAAGGCGATCAGGCTCGAAAACGCGGCGGCGACGACAAGCGCTGTGCCGACCAGCGTGACGAGATAGATCGCATGCTCCATCCTGAAATCAGCCCCTCAAATTCGTCTGTCTCCTGCTTTGCGAGAGAGTGGGGCGAAGACGTGACCAGTGCAAGGCGGCAGGGTGGCTTTTTGGCCTATGCCGCTGATTTTTGGATGTTTTGGCGTCCAGGACACAATTTGGAAAGGCGCAAGCTGCGCTCATGAAAAACGCCCGGGCAAAGCCGGGCGTTCCAAGTCTCGAAAAGAGAGCTTGTGATCAGGCGATGGTCTTGCCGAAGGCGACCGATGTGTCGCCCATGCGGTTGGAGAAACCCCATTCATTGTCGTACCAGGACAGCACCGACACGAAGTTGCCGTCCATCACCTTGGTCTGGTCGAGCGCCATGATCGAGGAGCGCGGATCGTGGTTGAAGTCGATCGACACGTTCGGATGATGGGTGACGCCGAGAATGCCCTTGAGCTTGCCGTTGGAGGCGGCGATCACCGCGTCGTTGATCTCCTGCACCGTGGTCGACCGCTTGGCGATGAACTTGAAGTCGACGACCGAGACGTTCGGGGTCGGCACGCGGATCGAGATGCCGTCGAGCTTGCCCTTGAGGTCGGGCAGCACCAGCCCGATCGCCTTGGCGGCACCCGTCGAGGTCGGGATCTGCGACAGGGCAGCGGCGCGGGCGCGGTAGAGATCCTTGTGCATGGTGTCCAGCGTCGGCTGGTCGCCGGTGTAGGAATGGATCGTCGTCATCATGCCTTTTTCGATGCCGACCGTCTCATGCAGCACGGCTGCCAGCGGCGCCAGGCAGTTGGTGGTGCAGGAGGCATTCGAGATGACGATATGATCCTTGGTCAACTGGTCGTGGTTGATGCCGTAGACGACGGTGAGGTCGGCGCCTTCGGCAGGGGCCGAAACGATGACGCGCTTGGCGCCGGCGGTCAGGTGTGCCGCTGCCTTGTCACGGGCGGTGAAGATGCCGGTGCATTCGAGCGCGATGTCGATGCCGAGTTCCTTCCACGGTAGCTGCGTCGGATCCTTGATCGCGGTGACCTTGAACGTTTCCTTGCCGACGGTGATCTGATCGCCGGAAACCGAAACTTCATGCGGGAAGCGGCCGTGCACGCTGTCGTAGCGCAACAGATGCGCATTGGTCTCGACCGGGCCGAGGTCGTTGACGGCGACGACGTCGATGTCCTTGCGGCCGGATTCATGGATGGCGCGCAGGATGTTGCGGCCGATGCGGCCAAATCCGTTGATGGCAACTCTGACGGTCATAATTCTCTCCCTGGGAGTTGGAGGGCGGATGAGGGGTCCGCAGTTTCATAGCGGTGGAAGCAGAAAGAATCCAGCCGCAGTGGCGTGGATTTAAATCGATTAAGTTGGGCCAGCCCGGCGAGTCCGCCTTTCGCGATTTCGCCGAACCTTGAACCTACTTGGTATGCAGGCGGGCTTCCGCCGCCTTGGCCGCGGCTTCGGCGGTAATGCCGAAATGCGGATAGAGTTGCTCGATCGTGCCCGAGGCGCCGAAGCCTGTCATGCCGACGAAGATGCCGTCGGAGCCGATCAGATGATCCCAACCCTGGCGAATGCCGGCTTCGATCGCCATCTTGATCGGCGCGTTGCCGATCATTTTCTTGCGGTAGTCGTCGCTCTGCTGGTCGAACAGTTCGAAGCAGGGCACCGAGACGACGCGGGTCGGATGGCCGTGCTTTTCCAGCAGGTCGCGGGCGCCGAGCGCGATCTCGACCTCGGAGCCGGTGGCGAAGATCGTCACCGCCGCTTCACTGCTGGCGGCAGCCAGCTCATAGGCACCCTGGCTGCTCAGGTTCCTGGCAACGAATTCGTTGCGTACCGTCGGCAGGTTCTGGCGTGTCAGCGCCAGCGTCGACGGCGTCTTTTCCGACTCAAGGGCGATCTGCCAGCATTCGGCGGTTTCGACGGCGTCGGCCGGGCGGAAGACATTGTGGTTGGGAATGGCGCGCAATGCGGCCAGATGCTCGACCGGCTGGTGGGTCGGGCCGTCTTCGCCCAGACCGATGGAATCATGGGTCATGACGAAGATCGAGCGGATGCCCATCAGCGATGCCAGCCGCATCGACGGCCGGGCATAGTCGGAAAAGCACATGAAGGTGCCGCCATAGGCGATGAGGCCGCCATGCAGCGTCAGGCCGTTGATCGCAGCCGCCATGCCGTGCTCGCGGATGCCGTAGTGGACGTAGCGCTGGCCATAGTCGTCCGAGGTGATGTTCTTGGTCTGGCTGGTCTTGGTGTTGTTGGAGCCGGTCAGGTCGGCGGAGCCGCCGATGGTCTCGGGCACGGCGCCGTTGATGACTTCCAGCGCCATCTCGGACGATTTGCGAGTGGCGACCTTCGGCTTGTCGGCCGACAGCTTCTTCTTGTAATCGGCAATGACCGCGTCGAAATTGGACGGCAGCTTGCCGCTGATGCGGCGCTCGAACTCAGCCTTCAGCTTGGCATCGGCCTTGGCCAGGCGGCCTTCCCAGTCTGTACGCGCCTTGACGCCGGCCTTGCCGGCGGTGCGCCAGGCGTCGAGGATGTCGGCCGGAATCTCGAAGGGCGGCGAATCCCAATTGAAGAACTTGCGCGCGCCGGCGATCTCGTCGGCGCCCAGAGGGGAGCCGTGCGCCTTGTTGGTGCCGGCCTTGGTCGGCGCGCCGAAGCCGATGGTCGTCTTGCAGGCGATCATGGTCGGCTTGTCGGAATGGCGGGCGGCTTCGATGGCATAGGCGATGGCTTCCGGATCGGTGCCGTCGATGTGGCTGGCATTCCAGCCGGAGGCCTGGAAGCGGGCCACCTGATCGGTGTTGTCGGACAGCGAGACCGGACCGTCGATCGAAATGTCGTTGTTGTCCCAGAAGACGATCAGCTTGTTGAGCTTGAGATGGCCGGCAAGCGCGATGGCTTCCTGGGAAACACCTTCCATCAGGCAGCCGTCGCCGGCCAGCACATAGGTGTAATGATCGACGAGATCGTTGCCGAAGGCGGCATTCATGATGCGCTCGCCGAGCGCGAAGCCGACCGAATTGGCGAGACCCTGGCCGAGCGGCCCCGTCGTCGTCTCTATGCCAGCGGCATGGCCGTATTCGGGATGGCCGGCGGTCTTCGAGCCCAACTGACGGAAGTGCTTGATCTGGTCGAGGGTCATGTCTTCGTAGCCGGTCAGATGCAGCAGCGAATAGAGCAGCATCGAGCCATGGCCGGCCGACAGGATGAAACGGTCGCGGTCGGCCCAGTGCGGGGCCTTGGGATCATATTTCAGAAAGCGCGTGAACAGCACCGTGGCGATGTCGGCGCAGCCCATGGGCAGGCCGGGATGGCCGGAATTTGCCTTCTCGACGGCGTCCATGGAAAGAAAGCGGATCGCATTGGCCATCCGGTCATGTTGTTCACGCGACGTCATGGTTCCTCCAGAAGTGGGGGTTTGGGGGCTTGGGAGAGCCCTTGAAAAGGGTGCGCGACACATAGCAGGCGCGGGCTTTTAGTCAACAAATCGGGTGCACATTTGCCGGTCTTGTGATGCCGGCGGCGGGCCTACATTAGCGTTAGCGGGGGACAGTCGCGAGAGCTTTGTTGACGTTGCCTTCACCCGGTGCCTAATGTTTCAGAGATAACGCGTTCTGAACGTGAACGATTCGGTGATGGGCAGGGCACAGGACGAAGGCCATGACCGGGGAAGCCACACTTAAGGAAGTCATCGCGAGGCTGGGCAAAGCCATCGAGGGGCTGGAAAACGCCGTCGCGGCCAAGCTAGAGCATGAACGCGACTACTCCGAAGCCGAGGCCGAGGTGCAGCGGATGAACGCCGACCGCTCGCGGCTGGCGCAGGAACTCGACAATTCCGAAGCGCGCGCCGAACGGCTGGAAGATGCCAACAAGGAAGTCTCGCGACGTTTGGTGACTGCCATGGAAACCATCCGCGCCGTGTTGGACAGATAGGAGCTGGCCCGATGGCACAGGTCACGGTTTCAATCGACGGCAAGCAGTATCGCATGGCCTGCGACGAGGGCCAGGAAGAGCATCTGATCGACCTTGCCGAACGCTTCGACCGCTATGTTTCACACCTGAAGGACTCGTTCGGCGAGATCGGCGATCAGCGGCTGACCGTGATGGCCGGCATCATGGTGATGGATGAACTCTCGGAGTTGCAAAAACGCGTCAAGGGCATGGAAAGCGAAGTGCTGACCTTGCGCAAGACCCGCGACGAGGCTCTGACCAAGGCCGACAAGAGCGATAGCGTGCTCACCAACGCGCTCGGCGCGCTGGCACAGCGCATGGAAGACCTGACTGTGACGCTGGCGGTCAACAAGAGCTGAGACAGAACCTTTCCTGTCCAGCCCCAGGCTCTCATCCGCGCGCCGCGCATTCGGCAGCATAAAAATGCTCGCCTGCCGCCGACAAGAGTTTCATATTATCTTGCAGCCACGATTTTTGCGCTATGATGCAACGATGCCGGGCGGGACAGCTTGATGGCGGCGTGGGTTGCCGCGTGCCGTTCCTCGCTGCCGACGGTTCCGTTTACAGGGGAGATGTGCCATGAGCCTTCGTATCAACGACATTGCGCCGGATTTTACCGCCGAGACCACGCAAGGGACGATTAAATTCCATGACTGGATTGGTGACGGTTGGGCGATCCTGTTCAGTCACCCGAAGAATTTCACGCCGGTCTGCACGACCGAGCTTGGCACGATGGCGGGGCTCGAAGGCGAGTTCAAGAAGCGCAACGTCAAGATCATCGGCATTTCGGTCGATCCGGTCGAAAGTCACGGCAAGTGGCAGGACGACATCAAGACGGCGACCGGTCATTCGGTGAACTATCCGCTGATCGGCGACAAGGACCTCAAGGTCGCCAAGCTCTACGACATGCTGCCGGGCGGTGCCGGCGAGACGTCGGAGGGCCGCACGCCCGCCGACAACGCCACAGTGCGCTCGGTCTACGTCATCGGACCGGACAAGAAGATCAAACTGGTGCTGACCTACCCGATGACCACGGGGCGCAATTTCGATGAGATCCTGCGCGCGGTCGATTCCATGCAGCTCACCGCCAAGCATCAGGTGGCGACACCGGCAAACTGGAAGCAGGGCGAGGACGTGATCATCACCGCTGCTGTCTCCAACGATGACGCGATCAAGCGCTTCGGCGCCTACGAGACTATTTTGCCCTATCTGCGGAAGACCAAGCAGCCATCGGCCTGATCCCAGGCGCCTCGGAACGATCTTTGGCCTCCTCACCCTTGCGAGCAAGTGATACTTGACTGACGACACCGAGCGGACAACCATGCTCCTCTCGGGTGTCGTCAGAGAAAATCATTCCTGGCGACCGAGAGTTGGGGAAGCCGGAATTGGACGTAGCTTTGGCCAGGCCGCAGGTCAGCGGCTTCTATGACAAGCCGACCGGCGCCATCCAGTATGTCGTCGCCGACCAGGCGACGAAGCGATGCGCCATCATCGATCCGATCCTCGATTTCGACGAGAAATCCGGTGCCACGGCAACGACGAATGCCGATGTCCTGCTCGACTTCGTCAGCGAGCAGGGACTGAGCGTCGAATGGATCCTCGATACCCATCCGCATGCCGACCATTTCTCGGCGGCGCATTACTTGAGAGAGAAGACCGGCGCGCCGACGGCGATCGGCGACAGGGTCATCGAGGTCCAGAAACTGTGGAAAGCGATCTACAACTGGCCGGATTTTCCCGCCGACGGTTCGCAGTGGGACAGGCTGTTTAGAGAAGGCGAAACCTTCCAGGTGGGTACCCTTCCGGTCAAGGTGCTGTTCTCGCCCGGACACACGCTGGCCTCGATCACCTATGTGATCGGCGATGCCGCCTTCATCCACGACACGCTGTTCATGCCCGACAGCGGCACGGCGAGGACGGACTTTCCCGGCGGCAGTGCCGCGCGGCTCTGGCGCTCGATCCAGGACATATTGGCGTTGCCGGACGAGACGCGGGTGTTCGTCGGCCATGACTATCAGGCCGGCGGCCGCGAACCTTTGTGGGAAAGCACGGTCGCCATACAGAAGGCTACCAACATCCATCTTGCCGCCGCCTGCAGCGAGGCCGAGTTCGTCGCCCTGCGCGAGGCGCGCGACAGGACGCTGCCGATGCCGCGGCTGATCCTGCATGCGCTGCAGGTCAACATGAATGGCGGGAGGCTGCCCGAACCCGAAGCCAATGGCCGGCGGTACCTGAAGTTTCCGCTGGACGGGCTTTGAGGGGCTGTTGGTGAAGCTGCCAATCTCGACCCTTGCGGGGGAGATTGGCTGTCGCCCCCGTTCGCCAACTCCCAATCAGCCACAAAAAAAACGGCGCCAGGTTTCCTGGCGCCGCCTTGATTTTTTGTTGCCTTAGCTAACCTTACGCCGCCGGCTGCGCCTCAATCGTGCGCAGCGCCTGGGTCTGGCGCTTGGCGGCGGCCTTGACCGCGTCCTGCACCTTCTCGAAGGCGCGCACCTCGATCTGGCGCACGCGCTCGCGGCTGATGTCGAACTCGGACGACAGCTCTTCCAGCGTCAGCGGCTCTTCGGCGAGGCGACGGGCCTCGAAGATGCGCCGCTCGCGCTCGTTGAGCACGGCAAGAGCGCCTGACAGCATGCCGCGCCGGTTTTCCAGCTCGTCCTGCTCGATCAGCATCTCTTCCTGGCTTTCGTGGTCGTCGACCAGCCAGTCCTGCCATTCGCCGGATTCGCCTTCGCTGGCCCGGATCGGGGCGTTGAGCGAGGCGTCGCCGGACAGGCGGCGGTTCATCGACACCACTTCGGCTTCGGAAACGTTCAGCCTTGTGGCGATCTCGGTGATCTGGTCGGGCTTCAAGTCGCCGTCGTCGAGCGCCTGGATCTTGCCCTTCACCTTGCGCAGGTTGAAGAACAGGCGCTTCTGGTTGGCGGTCGTGCCCATCTTGACCAGGCTCCACGAGCGCAGGATGTACTCCTGGATCGAGGCCTTGATCCACCACATGGCGTAGGTCGCGAGGCGGAAGCCGCGCTCGGGTTCGAATTTCTTGACGGCCTGCATCAGGCCGACATTGCCTTCCGAGATCACTTCGCCGATCGGCAGGCCATAGCCGCGATAGCCCATGGCGATCTTGGCGACGAGCCTGAGGTGGCTGGTGACGAGCTTGTGCGCAGCGGAGGTGTCTTCATGCTCGGCGTAACGCTTGGCGAGCATGTACTCTTCCTGCGGCTGCAGCATGGGAAAGCGGCGGATTTCTTCCAGGTAGCGGCTGAGGCCGCCTTCGCCGGAAACGATACTGGGTAGTGACTGGGCCATGATAGCGCCCCCTCTCTATTGGAGTGATGCCCCCGAAACGCGGCGGGCATGTGACGCGAGCACCAAAAGGCTCGCCCGCGACATCAGATCTTATACAGGAACAAAACCAGAAAAGACAGGCATTTGTTCAACACGAAACAGTGTGTCACGGTGAAGTGAACAATGTCAGTCAGGTTTTTTGATGGCTTGTCGGTGACGGGTTCAGAGCTTGCGGAAGCCGCCGACGAGTTCCTCCATGTCCCTCGGTAACGGCGCCTCGAACCTCATCGTTAGATGGGTAGTGGGGTGCCGAAATGCAAGGAGCCAGGCATGCAAAGCTTGCCGGGGAAATGCCTTGACCTGGCTTTTCAGCGGTTCGGGCAGCCGGTTGGCCTTGGTGCGGAAGGCTTGGCCGTAATCGGGGTCGCCGATCACCGGATGGCCGATATGCGCCATGTGGACACGGATCTGGTGGGTGCGGCCGGTCTCCAGCCGGCATTCGACCAGGCTGGCCGTGGCGAACTCCTGTTGGCTCTCGCCGAAGCGCTCCTGCACGGCGAAGTGGGTGACCGCATGGCGGGCGTCGTCGCGTCCTTCCGGCACCACGGCACGGCGCACGCGGTCGGCGGCGCGGCCGAGCGGCGCGTCGACCCTTCCGGTCGGCCTCTGCGGTATGCCCCAGACCAGCGCCAGATAGGCACGCTCCAAGTCGCCGGTCAGGCCGTGATCGGCGAAAGCCTCGGACAGTGACTTGTGGGCGCGGTCGGTCTTGGCGACGACCATGACGCCGCTGGTCTCCTTGTCGAGGCGGTGGACGATGCCCGGCCGGCGCACACCCCCGATTCCTGAAAGGCTGTCGCCGCAATGATGGATCAGCGCATTGACCAGTGTGCCGGTCCAGTTGCCCGCTCCGGGGTGCACGACAAGCCCGGCCGGCTTGTTGATGACGATCAGTTCGTCGTCCTCATAGAGTACATCGAGTGCGATGTTCTCGCCCTGCGGCTCCGCCGGCTCCGGCTCCGGCATGGTAACCGACACGCTCTCGCCCGGCGCCATCTTGCGCTTGGTCTCGTCGACGGGCTTGCCGTCGACCGAGACCGCGCCCTGCCTGATCAGCATCTGCACGCGGCTGCGTGACATGTCCGGGCCAAGGCTTGCGGCCAGCCACTGGTCGAGGCGCAGGCCGGCCGCATCCGCGCCCGCCACCAGCACTGTCGGTTCCGCCTCTATCAATTCAGGGGCCTCTTCGCTATGAGCGCTCATTGAAAAACCGTTCCGGAACTGTTTTGCCATGGCCAGCCCGATCGCCGAAGAAGACCAGGATAAGCCGCTCGACCCCGAGGTCGAAAAGGTGCGCAGGAAACTCGTCCGCTTCATCGGGATCAATCTCGGCCTGCTGTTCCTCGCCCTTATGGTGGTGATCGGCGCCCTTGTCTACAAAGCGCGCAATGCACCGCCGGCGAACCCGCCGCTGGCCGGCGATATCCAGACACCCGCCGGCGAACCGGTCAACGGCGACATCGTGCTGCCGGTCGGCGCCACGGTGGTCAGCCAGTCGCTGTCCGGCAATCGTGTCTCGATCGACGCCGAGCTTGCCGATGGCAGCCGCACGATCTTCGTCTACGACATCACCGAGCGACGCCTGATCGGCCGCTTTGCGATCCGCAACAAGTGACCGAGCCGCAACGATGAGCGGCAGGCCAATGAGCAAGCCTCAGGCATGAGCGGGTTCGCCGAGCATCGCCGCATCGCCACGGTCGCCCTGGTCGTCGCCAATTATGACGAGGCGATTGCCTGGTATGTCGAGCGGCTGGGCTTCCTGCTCGTCGAAAATGTCGATCTCGGCGGCGGCAAGCGCTGGATCACGGTCGCGCCGGCCAACGGTCAGGGCGCCAGGCTGCTTCTGGCCGAAGCGTCCGACGAGGCGCAAAGGCAGAGCATCGGCAACCAGACCGGCGGGCGTGTCTTCCTGTTCCTGGAAACCGACGACTTTGCCCGCGACCATGCGGCGATGCTGGAGAAGGGCGTCGAATTCCGCGAAGCACCGCGCTTCGAGCCCTATGGCACGGTGGCGGTTTTCGCCGATCTGCATGGGAATCTCTGGGATTTGATCGAACCAAAACGATAGGCTGACGGCCGGCTTTTCCTCGGCAAGGGAAAGCGGCCTAAGCCCAGTTGCTTTTTCCCAGCGCTCAGCCTATATCGCCGGTTCTTGAACGCGCCCATCGTCTAGCGGTCAGGACACCGCCCTCTCACGGCGGGAACAGGGGTTCGATTCCCCTTGGGCGTACCAAGTTTTTCGACAAATTTGCAGGATGCCGTCGATTTCGTTTCTGAAGTCGACGACCCTCGATACTGGCCTTCATTTCATTCGTCTGGCAAATGTTAACGGACCCGAAACCGAGAACCTTAACGCCCCCGCAACTCACGGCGATATATTAGTTGTCGCTTTAGTAGCTGTAGGAGGTCGACATGAAGAAAATAGCCTGTCGTTTCGCTTGGGACGAGTCGGGCGCGACCGCGATCGAGTATGGCTTGATCGCGGCTCTTATCGCGCTGGCGATCATCACCGGCGCCGGGGCGCTGGGCAATTCGCTCAACGGGATCTTCACGAACGTCGGCACTACGGTCAACAGCAGCGGCTCGTAAGTCGGTACCTCAATTCGGTCGGCCGTCGGCCGGATCGTCGACCCTCAGCCTCCAAAAGCGTAGCGTGTACGCCCTTCCGATGTCCGGCATCGGAAATGCGGACGGCGCACTCTCAATCATTCGGCTTATCCGTTGCGTCGCTGCGTTCGTCGCTTCTGGCGCCGTGGGGCTGTTTGCATTAGCATCACGTCACGGATCCTGAGGCACGGTTCCAGCGGCGCACAGAACGCCGGGTGCCGGGCAGATTCGCCGACCAGTTGATGCCGTGGGGAGGAAGGCCAATGCAGAAGCTGCAGTCGCAGGGCGTCCATCACATCACGCTGGTCGGCGCCGGGCGCCAGACCTCGATCGATTTCTGGGAAGGCGTGCTCGGCATGCCGTTCATCTTCGAACAGCCCAACCTCGACAAGCCGAGGGAAAGCCATCTCTATTTCGATCCCGGCGACGGCCGGCTGATCACCATCTTCACCGACGAGAGCCGCACACCGGAGAAGCGGCGCACGCCGACCGATCCGGGCTGTGTCCACCACATCGCCTTTTCGGTGTCGCGCGTCACCTTCCTGCAGGCGGTCTCCCGGCTTGACGAGCGCGGCATCAAGCACAGCGGCGTCAAGGATCGCGGTTTCATGGATTCGATCTATTTCGAGGATCCGCTCGGCCTGCTGATCGAACTGGCGTCCTACCGCTTCGAACCGCCAGCGGGCTTCACCCACGCCGATGTGCTGATGGAAGCGCACAGGCTGCGGGTCGCGCGCGGCGACTACAACATCGCCGAAGTGCATCTCGCCGATGCGATCCAGGCGCTCGTCGAGCGTTCCCGCGCCACCTTGTCGGACGATCGGGCGCCGAAGAACCCATACTGAACAGACCAGAGGGAGGAACAAGATGGCCAAGACAGCGACGAAGACTGCCGGGAAATCCGCGGCGAAAGCTGCGGCAAAGCCAAAAGCCAAGGCGGCCGCCAAGCCTGCGGTGAAGGCGACGGCAAAAGCCGCGCCCAAGGCCAAGCCGGCCAAGAAGCCGGCGTTGAAGCTCAGCATGCTGAAGCCCAGCGTCAACAACATGACCGTGCGGGTGTTTGCGCGCGCGGCCGGTTTCGACCATGCCGAGACCGATGCCTGGGGCCACACCCGTTCGCCGGAGTTCATGGCGCGAAATCCCGCCCATTTGACACCGATGATCGAGGACAAGGGCCTCCCCAGAGGCGTGCTGTGGGAAAGTTGCGCCATCATGCAGTATCTCGCCAACAAGCACGGGCTGGAGAAATTCTATCCGAAGGCGCCGGCCAAGCGGGCGATGGTCGACAGTGCCATGTTCTACCTGATCGGTACGCTCTACCCTTATGTGGCGCGCGCCACCTATCCGGCGCTCGGCTTCCCACAATATGCCGGCGAGGTCGGCCACAGCGACGCGCACCCCGACAGGAAGTCGGAGGCCCAGAAGGCGGCGATGGCGGCGATCGCCGAGCCGCTCGAAGTATTTCACAGCTTCTTCAGGGACGGCAAGCCGTTCATCGGCGGCAAGAACCCGTCCATCGCCGATATCCGCCTGGCGGCGACGCTCGAATTCCTGGCCGTCGTCGACTATGCTTTGCCCAAGTGGGCGAAGGACTATGTGGCGGCGATCGAGAAGACGCTCGGCAAGGCCTATAGCGAGCCGGCCGGCGATGTGCGCGGCTACATCGCCCATGTGAAGTCGCAGGCCAAGGCCTGAGGTTAAGGATTCGTTAACCAAAGCCCTGTCTACTGCAGGCAATTCGCTTTCGGCCCGCGACCACGGATGTACTGGCGCAGAACGTCGTAGCGATAGGAAAGGTCGGCGCAATGCCGGCCTTTTTGCTTTCGCACGCCATCGCCAAGTGCGATCTGGCACGCAGGCCTCGTCCAGTGTCGCTTTTTTGGCGTCAACTTTTGTCGAGAGATATTGTCATTGCCGGCGTTGGCCCTACCATCCATTTCGGCAGTCCGGCATGGATTGTCGGTCAGGCATGTCGATGAAAAGCGTTGCGAGACGGATTGCGGTTGCGGGCGTGATGCTGGCGGCCGCTGTCCATGCTTCGAGTGCAGCCGAACTCAACACGATGGACGATGTCGGGGCAGCGATCCAGGCATGCTGGACACCGCCGGCGGACGCCGGGACCGCCAGCGTCACCTTGAGCTTCAGCTTCAAGCGGGACGGCACGCTGATCGGCCCGCCGAGGCCGACGGCCATTAAAGTGGATGGTGATGCCAAATCGAAGAAAACGTTTGTCGATGCCGCGACGGCGGCCCTGCAGGATTGCCTGCCCCTGACTTTCTCGGAGAAGCTGGCGCAAGGGATCGCTGGCAACGTGTTTACGTTGCAATTCGCCTCTCCCAAGTAAGCCTCGTTGTCGGGTCAGTGGTGACTGCGCCTGGCCTCGGCATGCCGGGCAAGATCGGGCGTCTCGAAGACGTAGTCGCTCCAGGCTGATTCAGGAACCTGGCCGGCCAGATAGCATTCCAGCAACAGGCTTTGCTCGGGATTGAGTGGCCTTGGCGCGCGCTGGTCCAGCCCCAGCGAGTGAAACAGGTTTCTTGTCAGGTCGGAGACGGTGAAGTGGATCGACATCTGCGTTCTCCCTTTGGTCCTTCAACGCGGAAGACCGGGCAAAGGTTTCGAACGCATGGCGATAATGGCGCATTGATCTCGGTCCGTTGCGCTGCAGGTCCTCGGCGATGGTCGGGCTTGCGCTTTCTTTCGAGGTTCGTCTCAATCTTGAAATAAAAATGTAATATCGAATTTACATGAGGTGACGTAGTACAATAGACAATAGGTCGTTCATGTCGAAATTATTTAGATTATTAGGAATTACTCATGTAGCCGAAGCTTGCTGAAGTCATGGACTCTAAATTCCAGGTTCTCTGCAAAAAGGACCAGTTGTCCCGATGATCCGTTTCTGGCCTTCCATGGTGATCGCATTTATTTCGCTGGCCGCAGTTTTGTTCGGTACGCTTTCGTCCTACGCGGACAGCTGCGGCGCGATCAGAAACCAGTTGCTTTCGGCTGGCCGCAGCGGCGGGGCGAGCCCGGAGCTTGCCCAGTTGCGCCGGCAACTTGCAGCCATCCAGACTATCGAGAGACAACGCCAGTGCACGGCGAAAAGGTCGCTTGGTGGTCTCTTCAACGCTTGCGCCGATCTCGCCAGGAGCCGCTCGGATGTGCAGCGCCGGATCGCTGCCGCTGGGAATTCGGGCCGCGACACAGCGGGCCTGCAGGCGCGCCTCGTCGCGCTTGGCTGTGCGCCTTCGGCAAAGCAACGGCCTGTGCGCGCCGCGCCCAGCACCCAATCGGCGAGCACCACGTTCGCCGGCAATGCGATGCTGTTTTGCGTGCGTCTGTCGGACGGATATTTCTTCCCGGCGCCAAAGTCGCAATTCGCCGCCAGCGGCGATCTGAAGGAGACGGTCGATCAATGCCGTTACATCTGCGATGACCCCGGCGTCGACCTCTACACGTTGAACGACGCCAGCCTTGAGACCGACCAGATGACCGCGCTCGACACGCGCAAACCCTATACCGAGCTGCCGGCAGCCTTCAGATATCGCGATGATGCGAATTTCAAGGCATGCGACGTCAAGCGCTACTACCAGCGGGTCACCGAACTGCGAGCCAGGACCGTGACGCCCGCCAACATGCGCAACGCCATTATTCCGCTGCCGACGGCGAAGCCGGATCTCGGCACGGTTGCGGCCGTCCCCGGGATCGATGCCGAAGCCCCAGGTGCCGCCCAGCACCTTTCGATCGAGGCCGGCGAGCGGCCGGTGCGCTTGGTCGGCCCGGCATTTTTCCCGGCCGAATGATCGCCGGTCTTCCCCGATTTGCGATCACCGGCGGCGGCGTGCCTGCTGCTATGCGGCTGCGCGATCCGTCTGGAACAGAGGGGCGCTCACGGCGTTGTGATCGACATCAGCCGGGAGGAACGCCATGGCTACGTTCAGGGAAATGCGGGTGCTGGAGATCGTCGAAGACGACTCGCTGACCACCGAACAGAAAATCGCCGAACTGCGCGAGATCGAATCCGAGGCGCGTGGGTTGCAGCGGGCTGCCTCGGAGGGTCCAATGGACGACGATGACGGTTGGCAGGAAGATCTGCGTCAGGTTCGTCTTGCACTCGACAAACTCGGAGCGAAGGAGCCGAAAAAAGGCGCTGCTTCCCTGTGAAGGCCGGTTCGCCGAGCTATCCGCGGATCGCGTTTGTTTGACCGAATCCCGCTTTTAAGACCAAGCTCCAATCTAATCGCAGACCATGCGAGCTCTCTTGCCAGGCTCGCTGACGTTCCTGCAGGTCAGCGACTTCGCCGGCGCCGATAGGGACGCCGACGCAGGCAACCTCGTATGGTGCCGTTTCGGTGCGGCATGGCTGACCTTGCGCTCGGAAAAACGCCGGGGTGGCTGCGGCGCCACCGGAAAAGCGCCGCTTTCGACCTCGGATTGGCCGTAGTCGACATTCGGTGGCGGCCGATCCCAGATGCGCCGGACATCGAGCGGTCTCGGGATGACGACCGTGCCGTCATAACTGCGCGAGCAACCGCCGCCGAAAAGCAGCGCCAGCCCCATGAAAAAAGGCACAATCCGTCCAAGCATCAGCAATACCCCTGCCGTTGCTTATATAGCGGGTTCGACCCCGCCGACAACCGGGCGGAATGAAGCTAACTGACCGTTAAGGTTAGCGGATCCTTAATGCTTCTCGGGCACATTTTGCCGACGAACCGCGGAGGAGGGTTCGGCTTTGGTTTTCGGGGTGGGGACGGCATGGCGGAAGCGAACGAAACAATCAGCGCGCGCGGCAAGCGCGCGCCTCGCAGATCCACAGCGCATGGCGATGATGCATCCTCGTCCGCCTCTTGCATGGACTCGAACGATGCGCTTCGCCAACTCGTCAAAGCCGGTTCCGACTGGGTCTGGGAGACCGACGCCGAACTGCGCTTCTCCTGGCTCTCGCAAAATTACCAGGCAGCCACCGGCATCGATCCGGCAAACGTGCTTGGCCGGTTCCGCTTCGACTTCCTCAATCAGGTCCTGAACGGCGATCGTAGTGGCGCCGCGCATTTGGAGGATCTGCAGGCGCACCGGCCTTTTCGCGACTTCGTCTACGAACTCAAGGGTGGCAGCGCCGACTGTCGCTGGGTCTTGACATCAGGCTTTCCGAAGTTCGACGACGAAGGAAGATTTGCCGGCTATCGCGGAATCGGCCGCAACGTCACGGCATTGGCCGGCGCCTTCAAAGGTCCGGGGCAGGAACCATCGGCCGACGGCGAGCCCGACCAGCATCTGGCCGACCTCGAGCGGACGATGGACGCCATGCACATGGGCGTCGTGCTCCTCGACGCCAGGCTCGACACGCTGATCGTCAACAAGGCCTATCGCGACCTCTCGAGGATTCCGGACGGCGCTGTCGGCGTCGGCGCTCCGTTCAGCCTGTTGATGGAACTCAACCGCCGCAGCGGCATCTATGGCGACATCGACGAACGGCAATGGCAGCGCTACCTTGCCACTCGTCTCGAGGAGATTCGCGCCGGATCCGTCGCGCCGCGCGAATTTGTCCATGCCAATGGCAGGACGATGATGTTCTCGGTGACGGCGCTGTCAGGCGGCAAGCGGCTGTTGACCTATTATGAGGTCACCGAGATCAAGCAACGCGATGCGGAGATCAAAAGCGCGAACGCCAAGATCGCCGAGACCTTCGCCAGTCTCCGCACCATGGTCGACCAGATGCCGATCGGTGTCCTCGTCCTCGACGCCGATATGCGCACCGAGATCATCAACCGTGCTTTCTATGATTTCTGGCAGATCGACGCCCGGCGCGCCGAGATCGGCTGCAGCTTCCGCGATCTGATGGACGCCAGCCGCGACATCGATCCGTTTGGTGCCGACGATGCATCATGGCAGCGGCATATCGCCGAGCGCGAGGCGGAAATCAGGGCCGGGATCGCCGCGGCGCGGCAGTTCCCGCGCAATGACGGCCGCACGCTGATATCGTCGATGGCGCCGCTGGCCGGCGGCAAGCGGCTGATCTCCTATGTCGACGTCACCGACATGAAGGACCGGGAGGCCGAACTTGCCGACGCGCTGGAGAAGGCGCGGCTGGCGGAGGCGGTGATCAACGCCGTCAAGGATCCGATCTTCGTCAAGGACGACCATCTGCGCTTCGTCTTCGTCAACGAGGCGTTCGCGGCTCTGTTTGGCCAGACGCCGCAAGCCATGCTCGGCAAGCCCGGCGGCGATTTCCTCCCAGCGAACGCTGTCGCGCTTTTCGAGCAGAGCGAAGGTGAGGTCCTTGCGACCGGGCGGCCGTACGAAGTGGAAGAGAATTTCGCGGTCGATGGCGCCAGCCGATCGCGCATCGTCAGAAAGAGCCGCGTCGGCATGGCCAGCGGCCGCAACTATGTTGCCGGCTTCCTGTTCGATATTTCCGAAATGAAGCGCCGCGAGACGGAAGCGCAGGATGCGCGCAAGCATCTCGCCAGCGTGCTGGAATCCTTGCCGGCCGCCGTGATCATCTACGATCGCGACGACAGGTTCGTTTTCGCCAACCGCAAGATCCAGGATACGCTGCCGGCCTTGAAGCCGGCATGGCAGCCCGGCTGCACATTCCGCGAGGCACTCGTTCTGGGCCATGCGAACGGCTATTTCCGCGACAGCGGCGATCCACAAGTCGACCAGCTCTACGACAGCGACCATGACCGCTGGCTGGATGCGATCCTCGCCCGCTACCGCTTGCCCAATTCCTGCTACGAGCGTCATAACCCCGACGGCCGCTGGTACCAGGTCTACGACATGCGGACCGATGATGGCACCTTCATCGGTGTTCGCGTTGACATCTCCGAGATCAAGAGCCGCGAGGCGGCATTGCGCGATTCGATGCGCCAGATCGACCTGTTCCGGCACGTGATGGACGAGTTGCCGGTGGCCGCCTTCATCAAGGCGCAGGACCTGAGCATAGAATTCGTCAACAAGGCCTGGTGCGCGATCACCGGCTTGACCAAGGAGGATGTCATCGGCCGCACCGACCGGCAGTTGTTCGGCGCGCAGGACGCCGATGGCTACAGCCATGACGACACGCAAGTCGTCGTGACGGGTGCCGTCAAGGAGGTCGAGGAACCCGTCACCCATCGCGACGGTACGGTTCGGCAGTTGATGACGCGCAAGAGCCGCCTGGTGACGCTGGACGGGTCGGTGCATCTGGTCGGTTCGAGCACCGACATCACCGACGTCAAGGCGCGCGAGCGTGCGCTGGAAGAAAGCATGCGCGAGAACGAGGTGTTCCGCAGCCTGATCGACAACGTGCCGGTATCGATCTACGCCAAGCGCTCCGATCTCAGGCAGTTCTATGTCAACAAGGGCTGGTGCGATCTCACGGGCTTCCGCAAGGAAGAGGCTATCGGCAAGACCGACATCGAGATTTTCGGGCCGGATGGCGAGGCTTTCGTCAATGGCGACCTCGCCGTGCTGCGCACCGGCGAAACCCAGGAGGTCGAAGAGACGGTAACGTTGGCCGACGGCAGCGTCAGGCATCAATTCGCCCGCAAGGGCGCGATGATCGCCTCCGACGGCTCGCTCTATCTGATCGGCTCGACCACCGACATCACCGAGCTGAAGATGCGAGAGGCCGAACTGCGCGAAGCGCGTCAGCGCGCCGTGCTCGCCGACCGCGCCAAGTCGGAATTCCTCGCCAATATGAGCCATGAGATCCGCACGCCGATGAACGGCGTGCTCGGCATGGCCGAACTGCTGGCCAAATCGGACCTCGACCCGAAGCAGAAGACGTTCACCGACATCATCGTGAAATCGGGCAACGCGCTGCTCACCATCATCAACGACATACTGGACTTCTCCAAGATCGATGCCGGTCAGCTGGTGCTCGATCCGGCGCCCTTCAATCTGGCCGAGGCGATCGAGGATGTGGCGACACTGGTGTCGACACGAGCCAAGGAAAAAGACCTCGAGCTGATCGTGCGTGTCGAACCTCGGCTCGAGAGCCTGTTCGTCGGCGATGTCGGCCGTATCAGACAGATCGTCACCAACCTGCTCGGCAACGCGGTGAAATTCACCGATGAAGGCCATGTGCTGGTCGACGTCACCGGCGAGAGGGTTCCGACCGGAACGAAGCTGACGATCTCGGTCACCGATACCGGTATCGGTATCCCCGAGGAAAAACTGAAACTGGTGTTCGAGAAATTCAGCCAGGTCGACACCTCTTCGACGAGGCGGCACGAGGGAACCGGCCTCGGTCTTGCCATCACCTCACGGCTCGTCGAGCTGATGGGCGGCGATATCGGTGTCGAAAGTGCGGAAGGCAAGGGCTCGACCTTCTGGTTCACGGTGACGCTGCCGAGGGCCGGACAGCAGAACGGACAGCGCATCATGCCGATCGACGTGACCGGTGCGCGTGTACTGATCGTCGACGACAATGCCGTCAATCGGGCCATCCTGACCGAACAGATGACATCGTGGACGTTTGATTCCTGCGCGGCCGAAAGCGGCGCCGAAGGCCTCAAGGTGCTGATCGCCGCCGCTGCATATGGTGTCCCGGTCGACTGCGTCGTGCTCGACTACCAGATGCCTGGAATGAGCGGCGCCGAAATGGCGCGGATCGTGCGCAGCACCGCCGGCCTTGCCGGCACGCCGATCATCATGCTGACCTCGGTCGACCAGTCGCTCGCCAACACCAGCTATCGCGATCTTGGCATCGATGCCCAGCTGATCAAGCCGGCGCGCTCCTCGGTGCTGCTGGAAACGCTGGTCGCCACCATCCAGCGGCATCGCCACAACGCGAGCGGCAGCGACGCGCAGCCGCTCGCAGCCGACGTCGCTGCGAGTTATGTGATGCGGACGCAGCCCTCGGCGCCGTCCGAACAGCGGGCGCTGCTGCAGCCGCCCTCAATTCGCCCCCGGCCACCGGTGGCGGCTGGCGGCGACAGGCTGGATATCCTGGTGGCCGAGGACAATGAGGTGAACCAGATGGTGTTCACCCAGATCCTCGGCGAGACCGGTTATGGTTTCGAGATCGTCGGCAATGGCCGCAAGGCGCTCGACGCCTTCGGCCGGCTCAACCCGTGCATGATCCTGATGGATGTCTCCATGCCGGAGATGAACGGTCTCGAAGCAACCGCCGCCATTCGCCGGCTGGAGGAAGAAACCGGCACGCATGTGCCGATCGTCGGCGTCACCGCGCATGCGCTGAAGGGCGACCGCGAGCGCTGCCTGGAGGCAGGCATGGACGACTATCTGCCCAAGCCGATCAGTCCCCGGGCGTTGCTCGAGAAGGTCGAGCGCTGGGTCGGCGCCAGCCGGCAGGCGCAGCGCAACGCCGGGTAAGGCCGGCTCTGCCCGAGTACCGGGAATACGGCGAAGATTCGCGCCCCTGTCAGCGGCCAAGACTATGGTGCGATCGCACCATATGAAAGGCGGCATCCAGCCGAGACAATGGCGACATTCGAATTCCGCTCTTCCCAGTTACGGGCGGGAGCAGCGACCGCCGGCATGAGACAGCGTCAACCTACCCCAACGGACCTGTTTTCGGCGATGGCCCGGCCACGACACCGTCTGGCTGAGAGCAACGCGCTCCCGTCCGGCTTTTCTTCATAAAGGCCGGC